>JANNGT010000083.1:0-11481 GCA_031404015.1 Gammaproteobacteria bacterium
CACTACCTCCTGTTCCAGCAGGTAACCCACGCGCTGCGACAGCAACAGCTGTGTTTCCAGCTCCGCAATCGAGCCCCGAGCGACTCGCAAGAAGTAGACGTATTCCCTGACGGAGCTGCGAGCGGAGCCCTCAGCGATATTGGAGGGGATCGAGGCCGCTGCACGCCGCAGTTGCGAAACGAGGCCATACGTTTCGGAGCGAGGTAAAGCCGTAGAAGCCCGATGCACATGGACGGCAAGGTCCAGTGCTTTCTGCCAAAGAATCAGGTCTTTGTGACTAAGCCGAGATAGCTGCTCCATGCGCCATCTTCGGCGGTTACGACCAGCGGTCGCTAACTAGATTTTCAGGCATAAGCGCGAATTTCTCGGTGGTATCTCTTGCCCGTGCCCGCTGCCTTACGGACGCCGCTCGAATTGCCGTAGCAGTTGGGCGAGCGCTTCCTGCACTTCCCGCCCTTCCTGCGCTACTCCGTAAAGCTCATCCCCACATGGCTGAACCCCGCATCGACGTAAAGCACTTCGCCGGTGATGCCTGAGGCGAGGTCGGAGCACAGGAACGCAGCGGCATTGCCGACTTCGTCGGTGGTCACGTTGCGACGGAGCGGGGTAGCGGCGGCCACCTGCGTCAGCATCTTGCGGAACCCGCTGACCCCAGCCGCGGCCAGCGTCTTGATCGGGCCTGCCGAGATCGCGTTGACGCGAATGCCCTGCGGGCCGAGGTCGGCCGCGAGGAAGCGCACGTTGGCCTCGAGGCTCGCCTTGGCGAGTCCCATCACGTTGTAGCTCGGGATCGAGCGCACGGCGCCCAGGTACGACAGCGTGATGATCGCGCCTGCGCGTCCCTGCATCATCGGCTTGCTGGCCTTGGCCAGCGCGGTGAGGCTGTAGCTCGAGATCTCGTGCGCGATGCGGAAGCCGTCGCGCGTCGTGCTGTCCACGAACGTGCCGGCCAGCTCTTCTCGCGGCGCAAACGCGACCGAGTGCACGATGATGTCGAGCGAATCCCAGACTTCGCGGATGCCGGCGAAAGCCGCTTCGATCTCGGCATCGGAGGCCACATCCATCTGCAGCGTGACGGCCGAGTTGAACTCTTTTGCCATGTCGACGACGCGGTCCTTGAGCCGGTCGCCCTGGTACGTGAATGCGAGTTCCGCGCCCTCCCGGTGCATCGCTGCTGCGATGCCGTGTGCGATCGAACGTTCCGAGGCGAGCCCCACGATGAGGGCCCGCTTGCCTGTCAGGAATCCCACGATGTTCTTCAGCCTCCGGATTGGCGGCGGGGGTCGGTGTAGACGACGAGACGCTGGCCCGCGCGCAGCGACGACGATTGCCGCAGGCTGTTCCAGGTCATGAGTTCACGGACGCTGACGTCGAAGCGGGCAGCGATTTCTGAAAGCGTGTCGCCGCTCCTGACCTTGTACGTCACGCGATTCGTTTCCTTGCTCGAATTCGCGGCGGTGCGCGTATCGCTGCCGCGGTAACCGGTGCTGGGAATCTCGAGGCGCGCGCCCGCAATCAACCCCGCCTTGCTCGAGAGCCCGTTCGCCGCGGCGAGCGACGGCACCGACACGTGGTTCTTGCGTGCCACCGCCCACAGCGTGTCGCCGGATTTCACCACGTACACCTTGCGCTTCTGCGTCGCCGCGGGCCTCTGGTGCTCGGGCAGCTGCGAGGTGATGTCCTCACGCGGGGCGGCCAGCGCGGCGAGCGTGGCGGTGGGGCCTGCAGCAGCGGGGATCAGCAGCGATTGACCCGGCTGGATCACCGAGCCGCGCAGGCCGTTTGCCTCCTTCACGGAGGCCATCGACACGCCGTATCTGCGCGAGATGACGCTCAACGTTTCGCCGCGACGCACGTTGTGCCGCACTTCCGGCGGCGGAGCGATGGCCGCCACGGCGATCGTGCTCTCGCCCGCAACCGCCTGGTCCAGCATCGCCTGGCGGAACACCTGCGCGCTGGGAATCGGCAGCAGCAAACGATGCGGTCCGTGGGGCGGCGTCGTCATTCGGTTGTAGCCCGGGTTCAGCGCGAACATGTCCTCGCGCGAGATCCCGGCGAGCTTCGCCGCTTCTTCAAGTTTGACCTGGTGCCCCGGATCGACGACCTCGAAGAACGGTTGATTCGGAATCGCGGCGAAGGTGAGACCGTACGCTTCGGGATTGCGCACGATGCGGCTGATGGCCAGCAGCTTCGGCACATAGTCACGCGTTTCGGCGCGCAGGTTGAGGCTGAAAAAATCGGTGGGCAAGCCTGCGGACTGGTTGCGACGCACGGCGTTGCTGACGGTGCCCTCGCCACCGTTGTAAGCGGCGATCGCCAGGTACCAGTTGCCAGCGAAATACCGGTTGAGGTACTCCAGGTACGTGAGCGCCGCGCCAGTCGCCTCGATCACGTCACGGCGCTCGTCAATCCACCAGTTCTGTTCGAGGCCGTAGTGCTTGCCCGACGACGGGATGAACTGCCACAGGCCCGATGCGCGGCTGCGCGAATACGCCACGGGGTTGAAGGCACTTTCGACGACCGGCAGCAGTGCCAGTTCGAGCGGCAGTTGGCGCTTCTCGAGTTCCTGCACGATGTAATACAGGTAACGCGCGCCGCGCTTGAACGTGCGGTCGAGGAACTCCGGGCTCTTGCGGTAAAGCGCGACCTCGCGGTCCACCGCGTGATGGGCTACGTCGGGCAGTGCATACCCATCGCGAATGCGGTCAAGCAGGTCGGTGTATTGCTCGGGCGGCAGGTGCGGCACCTCGCGCTCCGCCTGGAGCGTGCCCGGTATGGTCACGGTGGCGCGGTCCATCGGCGCCTTTGGACCGGGATGCTCAGGCGCGGGTGGCAGGCTCGAATACGGCCCCTGGGGCGTGGTGGCGCAACCCGCCAGCGCCAAAGCGGCGAAGGCGCAGGCAAACCAGGAAATTCGGTGATGCATAGGGTTCATGGAAACTCAGCGATAGCCGTCTTTCCACCGGCGCACGGCTGCGAACACGTCGACTGGATGGGGCAGCGGGTGCCCGACCTGTCGTTCGGCAGCCTCACACACGGCCGGGATGCGGCTGCGCAGGAAAGGGTTGATGAGTCGCTCGCGCCCGAGTGTGGACGGCAGCGTGATTTCGTCGCGTGCGCGACGCTGCTCGACTTCTCCGAGCGTCTCGCGGATGTAGTCGTTGCCGGGCTCGACGGCCGCGGCGAAGCGCAAATTGGCGAGCGTGTATTCGTGCGCGCAGAAAACGCGTGTGGAATCCGGCAGCGACGCGAGGCGCTCGAGGGAGTCGAACATCTGCTGCGCGGTGCCTTCGAACAATCGTCCGCAGCCTGCGCTGAACAGCGTGTCGCCGCAGAACAGCGCACCGTGGCCGGCATAGGCGATGTGGCCGAGCGTGTGCCCAGGGACGGCCATGACGTCGAATTCGAGCCCGAGTTCTGCAAGTGACGCTTTGCCTCCGTCATCCAGTGCCTGCACGGCGCAGGGCATCTGTTCTCGAGCCGGCCCGTACACCGGGGCACCGTGCCGGGACGCCAGCGCAGCGACACCACCGACGTGGTCGCGGTGATGATGCGTGACGAGAATCGCGGCGAGCCGTGATCCTTGCGCCTGCAATGCCTGCTCCACGGGGCGATCATCGCCCGGGTCTACCACCACGGCTGCGGTCGGGTCTGCCGGCGCGCTGATGAGCCAGATGTAGTTGTCCGAGAATGCCCGCACCGGGCTCACTTGCAGCATGCAGCTGGGGACTCCTTGTCGAGGTCCACGGTCCTATGAGTCCAGGCGCGCGTATTAGAGCCGTTCGGGGCAGAAAATTCCACATGACAGGCCACGTTTTTTCGACGTCCTGCAGCGACTTGCGGCTATCCTTGCGCGCATGACAGCGAACCCCGTCGCAGATCACTGGCTCGGTTCCCCGCTCGGGGCAGCCGTGCTTGCGCTGGAGACGCGCCTGCTGCAGGACGCGCTCGCGGACGTCGTGGGCTTCGAATTGCTGCAGATCGGCCGCTGGGGCGACCCTGCGCAGCTCTGCGCGGCGGCCCGCACGCAGCACCGGACGTGCATTGCGCCCGACGCCAACGGCGCCCATGCGGTGAGGGCCCATTTCGACGCACTGCCGATCGCAACCAATTCGGTTGAAGCCGTGCTGCTGCCGCACACGCTGGAGCATGCTCCGCGACCGCATGAACTTTTGCGCGAAGTCGATCGCGTGCTCGTCGGTGAAGGCAACCTGATCATTTGCGCGTTCAACCCGTGGGGCACCTGGGGCGTGCGGCATCACTTCGCATCAAGCGAGCGGCGCTTCCCGCCGCACGCGACCCGGCTCATGAGCGAGCACCGTACGCGTGACTGGCTGGGGCTGCTCGGTTTCGAAGTCGTATCGACGCGCCGCTACCTGTTCGGCCCGCCGTGGGCGCAGCGCATGTTCGGGCTGAGCGAAGACAGCTGGCTGGAGCGTCATGGCCCTGCAGTCGCATCGCCATTGGCCGGTGCGTATTTGCTGAAGGCGCGCAAGCGCGTGCGCACGATGACTCCGATCCGGCCTGCGTGGACGCAGCGCCCCGTGCTCGTGGGTGCCGCACCGGAACCGACGACGAGACAGGCCGCGTGAGCTCAGCCGAAGTGATCGTGCACACGGACGGCGCCTGCAAGGGCAATCCCGGTCCGGGCGGCTGGGGCGCGCTGCTCGAGACGGGCGAACACCGCAAGGAGCTCTGCGGCGGCGAGCCGCTCACGACGAACAATCGCATGGAACTCACCGCAGCCATCGAAGCGCTTGCGGCATTGAAGCGTCGGTGCGTGGTGCAGCTCTACACGGATTCGCAGTACGTGCGGCTCGGCATCACCGAGTGGTTGCCGCAATGGAAGAAGCGTGGCTGGAAGACGGCCGACAAAAAGCCCGTCAAGAACGCCGATTTGTGGCTGCTGCTCGAGGAGCAGATCGGGCGGCACGAGGTGCACTGGCACTGGGTCAAGGGACACTCCGGGCATCCCGGCAATGAGCGGGCGGATGAACTTGCCAACATGGGCATCGCGGCGCTGCGCGATGCCCAAGGGGATAGGGGATAGGGGTTAGTCGGAAGCGCCAATTCCGACTAACCCCTAACCCCCATCCCCTAACCCCTTTAAACTAGGGCGAGCCGCACTCTCCGTAGGACGACCATGGAATTCATCGTCCTCAAGACTCAGTACAGCCGGCTCAAGGGCTCCGTCGACGGCCGCATCCACAAGGTGCTCGAGCACGGCCAGTACGTCATGGGTCCCGAGGTCGTCGAACTTGAAAAGCAGCTCGCGGAGTACGTGGGCACCAAGCACTGCCTGGGCGTGGCCAGCGGAACGGACGCGCTGCTGATGGCCTTGATGGCGCTCGACATCGGGCCTGGCGACGAAGTCATCACGGTGCCGTTCACGTTTTTTGCGACGGCCGAGATGATTGCCCTGATCGGCGCCAAGCCGGTCTTCGTCGACATCGATCGCGATACCTACAACCTGGACCCCAGCAAGCTGCAGGCGGCCATCACGCCGCGCACCAAGGCGATCATGCCGGTGTCACTGTACGGCCAGTGTGCGGACATCGACGCGATCAATGCCATCGCCTGTGGCAACGAGTTGCCGGTGATCGAGGACGCCGCGCAGAGTTTTGGCGCGACGTACAAGGGACGCAGGTCGGGCGGCATGACGATGATCGGCGCCACCTCGTTTTTCCCCTCGAAGCCGCTCGGTTGCTACGGCGACGGCGGTGCACTGTTCACCAACGACGACCGCATCGCGACGATCCTGCGCGAGATTCGCGTGCACGGCCAGGACCGCCGCTACCACCATCCGCGACTGGGCCTTACTGGCCGGCTCGATTCGATCCAGGCCGCCGTACTGCTCGCCAAGATGGAAATTTTCGCAGACGAAGTGACTGCGCGTCATCGGCTGGGCGAGCGTTATGCGGCGCTCATTGCTGACAAGTTCGGCACTGGCGCGCAAGCGAAGGTGCGCGCGCCGAAGGTCGAGCAGTCCAACACCTGTGTGTACGCGCAGTACACGGTCGAGGTGGAGCAGCGCGAGATCGTCGAGACGCGCTTGAAGGCCGCGGGCGTGCCGACCGCCGTGCACTACCCGCTGGCGTTGCACATGCAGCCCGTGTTCAAGCACCTGGGGCACAAGGAAGGCGACTTCTCGGTCTCGGCAGCCGCGGCGCGGCGTGTGCTCAGCTTGCCGATGCATCCTTACCTCACCGACGAACAGCAAGTGCAGGTGGTCGATGCGTTAGCCGCAGCCGTCGGTTGAAACTGCCCTGAATGGCTTCGGTTGCACCTCCGACTAACCCCTAACCCCTAACCCCTCTCCATGCGGCAAATCATCTTCGACACCGAGACCACTGGTCTGGAGCCCGAGCAGGGTCACCGCATCATCGAGATCGGCGCGATCGAGATCGTCAATCGCAGACGCACGGGCCGGCAGTTCCATCGTTACCTGTGTCCCGAGCGCGAAATCGATCCGGGCGCAGTGCAGGTGCACGGCCTCACCACGGAATTCCTGAGTGGGCAACCGCGCTTCGCCGACATCTTCGACGAGCTGCGCGAGTTCGTGGCCGGAGCCGAGCTGATCATCCACAACGCGCCGTTCGACGTGGCGTTCATGGACGCGGAATTCGCGCGGCTGGCAGAGAAGGGCAGCGTTGAGAAGCGGATTGCGACGCGCGATGTCTGCAGCGTGCTCGACACGCTGATGCTTGCGCGACGCATGCACCCGGGCCAGCGCAACAGCCTGGACGCGCTGTGCAAGCGGTATTCCGTCGACAACTCGCATCGCGACCTGCACGGAGCGCTGCTCGACGCCGACCTGCTGCTCGAAGTGTATCTCGCGATGACGGGCGGGCAGGGCGCGCTGATCCTCGACAAGGACGACGCCGACACCGGTGAGGTCGTCGCCGTACACCGGGCTGCGCGTCCAACGGGCACGCTCGTGGTGCGCCGTGCCAGCGCCGAGGAATTGCTCGCGCACGAGACGATGCTGCAGTTGCTCGACAAGGCGAGTGGCGGCAAAACCGCATGGCGCAGATTCGACGCAGTGCCGGACCCCATCGTCGAGACCTCATGAAGAGCAAGAGTCTCGCCGGGTCTTTTGCAGCGGCGTTCCTGGGTCACTCACCCAACTGGTACAAGCTCACGATCGTGGGTTTCCTGCTGGTGAATCCCGTCGTCATGCTGCTGGCGGGGCCGGTTGTGACGGGCTGGCTGTTGCTCGGCCAATTCATCTTCACGCTCGCCATGGCGCTGCGGTGTTACCCGCTGCAGCCGGGTGGGTTGCTGGCGATCCAGGCCGTCCTGATTGGTCTCACCACGCCCGAAAGCGTCTACGAAGAGGTCACGGCCGCGTTCCCGGTCATCCTGCTGTTGATCTTCATGGTCGCGGGCATCTATTTCCTGCGTGACCTGCTGCTGTTCGTCTTCACGCGCCTGATCCTGCGCGTGCGCTCGGGTGCGACGCTCGCGCTGCTGTTCTGCGGCCTGGCGGCCTTGCTGTCGGCCTTTCTTGATGCGCTGACGGTCGTGGCCGTCGCGGTGACCGTGGGCATGGGCTTCTATGAGGTTTACCACCGCGTCGCCTCAGGCAAGACCCACACGACACCGCATCACGACACCGCAGAAGACGCGGAAGTCCAGGCGCTGTATCGCGAAAACCTCGAGGAGTTCCGCGCGTTCCTGCGTGCCTTGATGATGCATGGCGCTGTCGGCACCGCCATCGGCGGCGCAATGACGCAGGTTGGCGAGCCGCAGAACCTGCTGATCGCGCAGCACGCCGGGTGGAATTTCCTCGAGTTCTTCATCGTGATGGCGCCCGTCACGATCCCGGTCGCGATTGCCGGGCTCGGGACCTGCTGGCTGCTCGAGCGGTTACGCCTGTTTGGCTACGGCACGCCGCTGCCCGATGCGGCGCGAGCGATCCTGCTCGATTACATGCAGGACAAGACGGCGCGTTCCACGTCGCGCGATAAGCAGGCGTTGATCGTGCAGGGGGTCGTTGCGATCCTGCTGGTGCTCGCGCTGGCTTTTCACGTCGCCGAAGTGGGTCTGATCGGCCTGCTGGTCATCATCCTGGCCACGTCGTTCACCGGCGTGACCGAGGAACACCGGATCGGCAAGGCGTTCGAAGCCGCATTGCCCTTCACGGCCCTGCTCGTCGTCTTTTTCGTGATCGTCGCGGAAATCCACGACCAGCACCTTTTCGAGCCGATGATCCACCGCGTGCTCGCGCTTGAAGGCAACATGCAGGCGATCATGTTGTATCTCGCGGCCGGCGTGCTGTCGTCCATCAGCGACAACGTCTTCGTGGCCAGCGTCTACATCACCGAGATCAAGGCTGCGCTGCTGCAGGGCGCTGTCACCCGCGAACAGTTCGATTGGCTCGCGGTCGCCATCAACACCGGTACGAACATTCCGAGCGTGGCCACGCCGAACGGTCAGGCCGCATTCCTGTTCCTGTTGACCTCGACCCTGGCGCCGTTGATCCGGCTGGGGTATGGCCGCATGGTCTGGATGGCGCTACCGTACTTTGTCGTGATGACGACGACCGGCCTCTGCGCCCTGACGATCGCCAGCCTTTGATCAGGGTCTCAAATCGCGCCCGCCGGGTGTGGCATCCTTGGCGGCCATAAATGTCCAAAAAAGCATCTGGAATCATGGCCAAGTTCAATCTGCGCAATCTCAGGATCGGGGTCGTCGGCCTCGGCTACGTGGGGCTGCCCCTGGCCGTCGAGTTCGGCAAGCGCTTCAAAACGGTCGGGTTCGACATCAAGGCCGATCGCGTAGCGGAGCTCAGCAAGGGGATCGACAGCACGCTCGAGTGCGATGCGAAGGAACTGGCCGAAGCCGACAAGCTTTCGTACACGACCGACCTCGCTGACCTGAAGCCGTGCCGGGTCTTCATCGTCACGGTGCCGACGCCAATCGACGAGTACAAGCGTCCCGACCTGACGCCGCTCGTGAAGTCGAGCGAATCGGTCGGCAAGGTCCTCAAGAAAGGGGACGTCGTGGTGTACGAGTCCACCGTATACCCCGGATGCACCGAAGAAGTCTGCATCCCGATTCTCGAGAAAGTGTCGGGGCTCAAGTTCAACAAGGATTTTTTCGCGGGCTACAGCCCCGAACGCATCAATCCGGGCGACAAGGAACACCGCGTCACGACGATCCGCAAGGTCACGTCGGGCTCGACGCCTGAGGTCGCGAACTTCGTGGATGAGATGTACCAATCGATCATAAAAGCGGGAACACATCGTGCGTCGAGCATCAAGGTGGCCGAGGCCGCCAAGGTGATCGAGAACACGCAGCGCGACGTCAACATAGCGCTGATCAACGAGCTTGCACTGATTTTCAATCGTCTCGGCATAGACACCGAAGAGGTGCTGCTCGCGGCGGGCAGCAAATGGAACTTCCTGCCGTTCCGCCCGGGTCTCGTCGGCGGTCACTGCATTGGCGTCGATCCGTACTACCTGACGCACAAGGCGCAGGCGATCGGCTATCACCCCGAGATGATCCTCGCCGGGCGTCGCATCAACGACAACATGGGTGTCTACGTCGCCCAGCAGGTGGCGCAGCTGATGATCCAGCGGCAGATCATGGTCAAGGGCGCGCGCGTGCTGATGATGGGCCTCACGTTCAAGGAAAACTGCCCCGACGTGCGCAACACGAAAATCGTGGACGTCGTGCAGGAATTGAAAAAATACGGCTGCAAGGTCGACGTGTTCGATCCGTGGGCCGACGCGGATGAAGCCGAGCACGAATACGGGCTTCGGCCGGTCAAGAAAATCAAGCCAGGTCAGTACGACGCCGTGATCATGGGCGTGGGTCACCAGCAGTTCCGCGACTTAGGTGTAAAGAAGGTCCGTGCGCTCGGCAAGAAGAACCACGTGCTCTACGACATCAAGTACGTCTTCAAGACGGACGAAGTGGACGGCAGGCTGTAATGAAAATTCTGGTCACCGGCGCGGCGGGCTTCATCGGCTTCCACACGTCGAAGATCCTGCTCGAGCGGGGTGACGAAGTCGTCGGTCTCGACAACCTGAACAACTACTACGACGTCAACCTCAAGCTCGCGCGTCTCGACCAGCTGCAGGCCAAGCCCGGTTTTCGCTTCTTCAAGCTCGATCTTGCGGACCGCGCGGGAATGAAAACGTTGTTCGAGACGGAGAAGTTCGATCGCGTGATTCACCTCGCTGCGCAGGCCGGCGTGCGGTATTCGATCGAAAACCCCCTGGCTTACGTCGACAGCAACGTCGTCGGCACGGCCAACGTGCTGGAAGGTTGCCGACACAATGGCGTGCAGCATCTCGTGTATGCGTCCACAAGCTCAGTCTATGGCGCGAACACGAAGATGCCGTTCTCGGTGCACCAGAACGTCGACCACCCGTTGTCGTTCTACGCCGCGACCAAGAAGGCGAACGAGCTGATGGCGCACACGTATGCGCACCTGTATTCGCTGCCCGTGACGGGGTTGCGCTTTTTCACGGTGTACGGTCCCTGGGGCCGGCCGGACATGGCGCTGTTCCTGTTCACCAAGAACATCCTCGCGGGCAAGCCGATCGACGTCTTCAACTACGGCCACCACCGGCGCGACTTCACGTACGTCGGCGACATTGCGCAGGGCGTCGTGCGCGCGTGCGATCGCCCAGCCACGGGCAATGAACAGTGGGACAGCGACGCGCCGGATCCCGCGACCAGCAAGGCACCCTATCGGCTATATAACATCGGCAACAACGAGCCAGTGGAACTGCTCACGTACATCCGCACGCTCGAGGAATGCCTCGGCAAGCAGGCGGAGATGAACCTGCTGCCGCTGCAGGCGGGCGACGTGCCGGATACGTGGGCCGACATAGAGGATCTGCAGCGGGACGTCGATTACACGCCGAGGACGCCGGTGTCGGTAGGGATTCGCAACTTCGTGGATTGGTACCTGAGCTACTACGCCTGACTTACCTCTCCCGCTTCAGCGGGAGAGGTCGCGCGGAGCGCGGGTGAGCAACTGTGTTGAGGGTCAAGTGATTTTCAGATCACCTGGCCTCCGAGAGCTGCGGATTCCACGGCGTGCCGTCGCGCGCCATGGCATTGAGGATCACGAGCAGGCGGCGCATGCAGGCGACCAAGGCCACCTTGCGTGGCTTGCCTGCAGCGACCAGGCGCGCATAGAAGGGGCGGATCACCGGGTTGCAACGGGTCGCTGCGAGCGTCGCCATGTACAGCACCTGGCGTACCGCCGCGCGTCCACCCCAGCAGTGGCGTTGCCCGCGCAGCGTGCCCGAGTCGCAGTTGTAGGGTGCGACGCCGACCAGGGCAGCGAGCTGGCGCGAGGGCACGCGGCCCAGCTCCGGCAACGCCGCACACATGGTGAGCAGCATCTGTCGCCCCACCCCCGGCACCGCCGTGAGCAGCTTCTCGCGCTCGCGCCACAGCGGGCTCGCTCGCAGTCGGCTCTCGAGGTCACGATCGGTGTCCTTGAGACGACGAACGAGG
>JANNGT010000084.1:0-7811 GCA_031404015.1 Gammaproteobacteria bacterium
CGGGCAGGCTGCCGAGCACCTTGCCGACGAGCCGTGCCTGCCGCGGCAAACCCGCGCGCGACGCGACCGCTCCGTACGTGGTGACCCGGCCCCGGGGGATGTCCAGCACTGCCGCGATAATCGCCGCACTGCGCAACTCACGCGCGTCGTCGGCTGAGATGTTCGGACGCGGCAGGCTCGCGCGTCGGCGGGTACGAGTGGGCTGCGCCATGACGGAACGGATGATGCCACGCGTTCCGCATGACAGAATAAGTCGTTGAAGCGGATGATGTTTCCGCCGCAGGAGTGGGTACGCATTGCCGTATGACGCTGCACACGGACGGGATGGCTGGCGCTTCGCCATCGATCGCGGCGGCACGTTCACCGACGTGGTCGGCGTGGCGCCCGACGGAGGGTTGCACACTTGCAAGGTGCTCTCGCGCGACCCGCATCGTCCCGCCGACCCGGCGTTGCGCGGCATCGACCAGTTGCTCGAACAGCATGGCGACGTGCACGGGCGCCGCGTCATCTCGGTGCGGCTCGGCACGACCGTCGCGACGAATGCCCTGCTCGAGCGCACGGGCGCACCGACGCTGCTGGTCACGTCGCTCGGCATGCGCGATGCGCTGCTGATCGGCTATCAGGAGCGGCCCGATATCTTCGCGCGGGAAATCAGGCGGCCTGCTCCGCTCTATCGCAGCGTCGTCGAGATTCCTGAACGCATCGACGCCGACGGACGGGTCCTGACGCCGCTCGATGCTGACGCGCTGCGAACTGCACTGGCCGCTGCGCGGACCGACGGCATCGAGGCCGTTGCCATCGCGTTCCTGCACGGATTTCGATTCCCGGCGCACGAACTCCGCGCCGCGGAACTGGCACGCGCGGCAGGCTTCGACGAGGTCATCCCCTCGCATGCCGCGGCGCCTTTGCTGGGCTACATCGCGCGCGGCGACACGACCGTGGCCGACGCCTATCTCTCGCCCGTGCTGCTGCGCTACACATCGCGCTTTCGCAGCAGCCTGCGCGACGCGCATGGCGCAGTCGATGTGACGTTCATGCAGAGCAACGGCGGACTCGTCGATTGCGACGGCTTCCGCGGCGTGAACGGCGTGTTGTCAGGCCCCGCGGGCGGCGTAGTCGGCATGATCGCGGCTGGCAGTGTCGATGGGGCGCGGCGCCTGATCGGTTTCGACATGGGCGGCACGTCCACCGACGTGAGCCTCTCGACCGGCGAAGTACCGCGGCGTTTCTTCGCCGAGATCGATGGCGTCCGGCTGCAGGCGCCCCTCGTCGACGTCACGACGATCGCGGCAGGCGGCGGCTCCGTGCTGCGCTTTGCCGATGGACGACTGCAGGTCGGCCCGGCCTCGGCAGGCGCCGATCCGGGTCCCGCGTGTTACCGCCGCGGCGGCCCGGCAACCATCACCGACTGCAACGTGGTGCTGGGGCGCATCCCGCCTGCCTGGTTTCCGCGCGTCTTCGGGCCGACGGGCGACGCGCCGATCGATGCCGCAGCCGCACGTGCCCGCATAGCCGAACTTGCAACGGCCGCACGGGAGGACGCCGGCCTCGACTACACGGTCGAAGCCCTGGCGGATGCGTACCTGCAGGTTGCCTGCGCGCGCATGGCAAATGCGATCCGCGAGCTCGCGTTGCAACAGGGCGAGGATCCGGCACGTTTCGGTCTGCTGTGTTTCGGCGGCGCAGCCGGACAACATGCCTGCGCGGTCGCCGATCTGCTCGGTGCCGACGAAATCCTGCTGCATCCTTTGGCCGGGGTCCTCTCGGCTTACGGGATCGGGCTCACGAGCCGGCGCGCAATCCGCCGTTGCACGGTGGAGCTCGCACTCGACGTGGCAGGTCACCTTGCCGGCGCGCAGGCGCTCGCCCGCTTGCAGCGCGCAGCTGCAGACGACCTGTCGCGGCAAGGTGTCGCGGCGACCGCTATTGAACTGCGACTCACCGCGCACGTGCGACTCGCAGGCTCGGACACCACGATCGAATTGCCATGGCAGGCCGCAGCAACGCTGGCACCGGCCTTTTTCGCGGCGCACCAGCAGCTGTACGGCTTCGCCGACGCAACGGCCGGGCTCGTGCTCGGGTCCGTGATGGTGGAGGCGATCGAACGTGTCGACTCTCCTGCGAGCACCGTGGCCGTCGGCAAGGCGGGCCTGCAGGCGAATCATGCAGGCGCAGCTGCCGCTGCAAAGGCGACGGTTGCGACAACGGAGATCTGGATGGACGGGTCGTCACGGCGCATCGGCGTACTGCAGCGTGCCGACGCGCGGCCCGGCACCGTGGTCACCGGCCCGCTGCTGTTGTGCGAGGACGGTGCCACAAGCTGGATTGCACCGGGCTGGGCTGGCGTGGTCGCACCCAGTGGCCTGCTGTCGCTGCGGCGCACGGCGGCCGGGCGCAACCAGGCGCAGCACGTCGCAGCCGCTGCGTTACCCGACCCGATGCGGCTCGAAGTCTTCAACGCGCTGTTCATGCACGTGGCAGAGCAGATGGGCGCCGTGCTGCGGCAGACGGCAAGTTCCGTCAACATCAAGGAGCGCCTGGACTTTTCCTGCGCGATCTTCGACGCCGACGCGAACCTGGTTGCCAACGCGCCGCACATGCCCGTGCACCTGGGCTCGATGGGCGCGAGCGTCCTGGCGGTGCTCGAGGCGCACGCGGATGACATTCGTGCGGGTGATGCCTACCTCGTGAATTCACCGTACGCAGGCGGCACTCACCTGCCTGACATGACCGTGGTCTCGCCCGTGTTCGCTGCTGATGGCAGCCGGATCGAGTTCTTCACGGGCTCGCGCGCGCACCATGCGGACGTCGGCGGCACAACGCCGGGTTCGATGCCACCCGACAGCGCCACCATCGCAGATGAAGGCGCGCTGATTGCTCCGACGCGCATCTTGCGCGACGGGGTGCTGGACGAGCCGCTGCTGCACCACCTGTTCTGCGGCTCGAACTGGCCCGCCCGCAATTTCAAGCAGAACCTCGCGGACCTGCGCGCGCAGCTTGCTGCCAATGCCCGGGGCGAGCGCGAACTCCGCCGTGCCGCCGGCGCGCACGGGCGCGACACCCTGCTCGCTTACATGCGCCATGTGCAGGACAACGCCGAGCGCTGCGTGCGCGTTGCCATCGGACGCTTGCGTGGCGGCGAGTTCCGCTATGAGCTCGATAACGGACAATGCGTGGTCGTGCGCGTGGACGTGGACGCCGCCGCGGGCACGGCGATCGTCGATTTCACGGGCACGTCGCCGCAGCAGGCGAACAACTTCAATGCGCCGCGCGCCGTCACGATCGCGGCCGTGCTGTACGTCTTCCGCACCTTGATCGACGAGCCGATTCCGCTCAACGCAGGTTGCCTGCGGCCCATCACCGTCGTCGTGCCCCCGGGTTCCATGCTCGACCCGATCGCGCCCGCCGCGGTGGTGGCCGGCAACGTTGAGACCTCGCAATGCATCGTCGATGCGCTGTATGGCGCGCTCGGACTGCAGGCCGCCGCGCAAGGCACGATGAACAATTTCACGTTCGGCAACGAGCGCTACCAGTACTACGAAACGATCGCGGGGGGCGCCGGCGCGGGTCCGTGGTTCAACGGCGCGAGCGGCGTGCAGACGCACATGACGAACTCGCGGCTCACGGATCCAGAGGTACTCGAGACGCGCTTCCCGGTCCTGCTGCGGGAATTCTCCATCCGGCAGGGATCGGGCGGCCAGGGGCGACACCGCGGCGGAGACGGCTTGGTGCGACGCGTCGAATTCCGGGCCGCGATGACAGCGAACGTGCTCGCGAACCATCGACGCATCGCGCCGTTCGGACTGGAGGGTGGCGGACCGGGTGCGCCAGGGCGCAACAGCATCAGGCGGCGCGGAGCCGTCGCGTCAGAAGCGCTCGCCGCGACGTTCGGACTCGCCGTAGAGCCGGGCGATGAGATTCAGATCGAAACGCCGGGCGGCGGCGGCTTCGGGTTGCAACGCATCTGACGGAGCAGCAGGCCGCTGGTCCGGCAGGGCTGCGAACAACTCCTGCGTGAGGGTGCGGCGCGGCGCAGTGTCGTCGATGCCCGCGTCACTCCGGGACTGCAACTCACGCTCCTGCACGGTAAAGCGCGTGCCGGGTGGCAGCCGACGCGGTTGCGCAGGCCGGATCCCGCTGCCTTCGCGGCTGTGCGTGAGCAGGAACGAACGGTATTCATTCGCACGCAGAGCGGGCAACGTGATCAGGCAGTTGACGATGCCACGCTCGAGATCGTCGCGCGTGTTGAGGCGTTCGTCGCACAGGACCTCGCACGCGCGCAGGTCTGCGCCCCTGCCGAACGCGCCCGTGGCTGCAAGACCTGCAAGGAACGCTCGCACCTGACGGGCCAGTCGCGGCCAGGTGTTGCGGTCGCGGCCCTCGAATCGCACCCAGCGCGTGCCGCGCTCGATGCTGTTCAACGTCAGCAGCTGCCTGCGGCGATACGTGAGCAGTGAACTTTCAGGCCCGGTGCCCGACCCGCGTGCCAGCGTCTTGAGCGGCGCGGTGGCAGCCACGTTCGCGCGCACCGCATGCAGCGGATTGATCCCTTGTGCGGTGAGACGCTGGCATTCGGCAGCGGACAGCACACACTGCGGCCGGGTGCCCGGTCGCAACAGGATCTGTTCGTCGGGTGCGCCGTCCCACGGCGAGCGGTGTGCGTCCATGCGCGCCAGCGCACCTGCCACGGAGGCGCTGTTGGCGAAGGACTCGTAGCGCCCGCGCAGCCGGTCGAACGCCTGGACGCGCGGAAAGCACATGCATGCGTGGTCGCTCTGGAATGCGAGTTCGCGCAAGCCGCGCAGCGCCTCGTCGCTCGATTCCCACGCGGCGGGCGGATCGACGACCAGCATCGCGCGCTGTTCGCGGCAGACGCGATTTGCGACCAGCAGGACGCCCGGTCCGACGTCACGATCGCGCGCTGGCGGCGGCACGCAGACGAAGTGCAGGTCTTCAACTTCGCGCAACGCGAATAAGCCGGTGTTGCGTTCCGACGACCCGATCAAGTCGTAGTCGGTGAGTGGCGAGCCGTCGTCGCCATCGGGATTCGAATCGACGTAACCGATCGGGTGGCGTGCGCCGGGGCTGAACGTGCGCTCGGGACGCGCGGGCGGCACTGCGCCAGACACGCGCACGAGCAGCGACTCCTGCAGCGCGGACGCGACGAAGCGAGTCGTGCCTGGCGCCGTCGATAGACGCCGGAAAATCTCCTGGTCGTCGACGTGCTCGGAGCCGAGCGCACGCACGCGCTGCACGACGAGGTTGAAGCGATCGTCCTCGCCCGGTTCGATGTTGTCGTAGTCGACCGAGGCGCGCAGCACTTCACGCGAGCCGGGGCTGAGCGCCTCCAGCGTCAAGGCAGCGCCGCTGCATGGCAGGCTGATCGTGGCGGGCCGGCCACCGTTGATGACGCGTACGACGACGGCCTCACGCCCACCGTTGTCGAAATACTGTTCGACGGCGTACGACAGCATGCTTGGCTGCCACAGGCCGCCGAAAACCTGGCTGTACTCGGCGAAGTTCTGCACGCGCACTGGACAGTTGACGGGTCCACGCAGCGCGCGGCCGACGAATCCGGTCGTCGCCGTGGGCATGCGGACGATGGGCTGGTCTGCGCCCACCGCTTCGGTCACCTTGATGCCGCCCTGCGCGATGTCCCGCACGCCGCGTCTCGCTCTGATATTTCCCTTAAAGTACCACAACTTATGGGGGTTGCCGCGGTTCGCACCCCAACCTGTGGTGTTGCGGCGGGGTCAGTTGCCGGCGGTCAGGGCGGCGCGGGACCGCGTGCGGCGCTTTGAGACGGCGGGTTGCAGCACTGCGGCGGTGTCCGCGATGCTCTCCCGATAGCGGGCGAGAAACCACTGCATTCCCGTTTCATTGCGCGCGATGGGGCCGGCTTCGCTGCCCGCAAGATTGGCCATGCCCTGCTGCACGCGGGAGAGCAGTCGCACGTCGGCGGCGAGAGCCTGTCGGCGCACGCGGTGATGCACATACCGCAGCAATCGCGTCGCTCGGCTGCCATCGGGAACGCCATAACGCCATTCGCGATACGTGCAGGCCGCTGCGGGGCCGGGCAGCACCTGCAGTGCGGTCAGTCCATCCGGGGCATGTTGCAGCAGCAGGTTCGGCCAGACGAAGAGTGCGGCAGCAGTCGTCCTGTCAGGGTCCTGTGTGCGCAATAGCGTGCGATAGGTGCGCGCCGACCAGCGTTCGCCGGACGTGGCGGCCGCAAGCGGAGCAATGCCATGCAACGCCGCGTTGTTACGCTGTGCGAACGCAGGCGCGCCGAACACACGCGGCTTCAATCCTGGTCGCGCTACGTCCAGATGCGAGGCATCGAGCAGGTGTTCAGCCGCCAGCTTCCAGTCCGCCGCGCACGCCACTGAACGCGGTTCGATCAAGCGCCGCAGGGATGCGAAGTCGGGCCAGCCACTGGCCGCGTCGTCGAGCGACTGCGGCAGCGACCACGCGGGCTTTTCGAATGCGATGAATACAAGCCCACGCCACTGTGCGACGTACACGACATGCAGCGAATGCGCGGCGAGGTCGAGGTCGGGGTCGAACTGTTGCTCGGTTGGAACGCTGGCCAACGCGCCACAATCGTCGTACGCCCAGCCGTGATAGGGACAGCGCAGCCGGCCATCGACGCAAAAAGCCAGCCCCGTGTGCGGATCGCCTTCGACGAGTCTTGCGCCGCGGTGCCGGCACGCATTGCGAAAGGCATGCAGCTCACCGGAGCGTGCGCGCAGGACCACGGCCGAGCGTCCAGCACAGTCGAACCGCACGGCGGTCCCGGTCGCGGGCAGATCGGAATCGTGGCAGACAAACTGCCAGGTGGACGCAAAGATGTTGGCGGCTTCGAGCGTGGCGCGCGCGGGATCGAGGTAACTGCTGACCGGCAGGCCTTGCACGTGGACCTAGCGCGCGTCGCTGGCGGCAACGGGCGCGATGGCATTCGCGCTATCGCGAATGGGCACCGGTCGATCACTGCCGTCCCAGGTAGCGCCCGCTGGAATCCGGTTCGCGACCAGGATCGCGGTGGCCACGAACTCGTCGATGCCTAAGGCCGGCTGCGACACCGGCAGCGTCACGCCCTTCGCTGCGTTGACGACTTGCTCCGCCAGCGTCCAGTCGACCGTGACCGCCGAAGGCTTTGCGCGCAGCGCCATCCGGTCCTGGACTTTCTTGTTGAAGCGCTGGCCCTTGGCGGCCGCTTTCGCTTCAGGGTGTTCTTCGTGGGGCGGGAACGACTGCACGAACAACCTGCCGTCCTGCAGCTTGTAGAGCAGCGGCTGGTTCACGACCGTGATTTTGGTGCCGATCGGCAGCTGGGGGAACAGCGTCGCAATGTCCTCGGGATAGAGGCGGATGCAGCCATGGCTCGCACGCATGCCGACGCCAGCAGGCTTGTTGGTGCCGTGCATGAGGTAGCTGGGCCAGCCGAGATTCATCGCAAATGCCCCGAGCGGATTGTCGGGCCCCGCAGGCACGCGCGCGGGCAGGATGTCGCCTTCGGCCGCGTGTTCCCTGCGCACGGACTCTGGCGGCGTCCACACGGGATCTTTGCGCTTCGATACGATCTTGGTGCTGCCTTCCGGCGTGGCCCAGCCGACCATGCCGATGCCGATCGGCATTGTGATGACCGAGCGCGCCGCCCCCTGCGCCGGCTTCGGGAAATAGTAGAGGCGCAACGCGGCCAGATTGACGACGACGCCTTCATGCGGCGCGTCCGGCAGGACGAACTGCGTCGGCAGCACGATCCTGGTGCCGCCCTGCGGCAGCCACGGGTCGACGCCGGGGTTGGCGTT
>JANNGT010000085.1:0-17595 GCA_031404015.1 Gammaproteobacteria bacterium
CGCCTTCATCGTGATCTATTTCGTGACGATGCTCGTGATCGTCGGCACGTTCAACCTCACGATGCTGCTGCCGTTCGTCGGCTGGCTCACGCTGTATACGCTGGCGCTGGTCTATTTCGTGCCACGCCTCGGCAAGGTGGCTGCGACCCAGGCGGACGCCCGCTCTTTGATGACGGGCCGCGTGACCGACGCGTACACCAACATCGCGACGGTCAAGCTGTTTTCGCATGCGAGTCGCGAGGCCAGCTTCGCGCGCAGCTCGATGCAGGAGTTCATGCGCACAGCCTATGCGCAAGGCCGCCTCGTCAGCGGTTTCGAAGTCGTCAACCACGCGTTGAGCATGCTGCTGATTGCATCGACCGCGGGCGTCGCGCTCTGGCTGTGGGTGCAAGGGCAGGTGGGAGTCGGTGCCGTCGCCGCGGCGAGCGCGATGGCGCTGCGCCTGAACGGCATCGCGCACTGGATCATGTGGGAGGTCGCCTCCCTGTTCGAGCACGTCGGCACGGTCGAGGACGGCATGCGGACGCTCTCTCGAGCCCATGCCGTCGTCGATGCGCCGGGCTCGGTGCCGTTGCGGGTCACGCGCGGCGAGGTGAAATTCGAGAACGTCACGTTTGCGTACGGCGGCAAGCGCGCGGTGGTGGACGGCATGAGCCTGCACATCCGCCCGGGCGAAAAGATAGGCCTTGTCGGTCGTTCGGGCGCGGGCAAGAGCACCGTCGTGAACCTGTTGCTGCGTTTCTACGACGTAGAGCACGGCCGCATCCTGATCGATGGGCACGACATCGCGCACGTCACCCAGGAGAGCCTGCGTGCGCAGATCGGCATGGTCACGCAGGACACCTCGCTGCTGCATCGCTCCGTGCGCGACAACATCGTGTATGGCCGGCCCGATGCCGACGATGCCTCGATGGTTGCCGCGGCAAGGCGTGCCGAGGCCGACGACTTCATCGAAAACCTGTCGGATGTAAAAGGCCGGCGCGGCTACGACGCGCACGTGGGCGAGCGCGGCGTGAAGCTGAGCGGCGGCCAGCGCCAGCGGATCGCGATCGCGCGCGTCATGCTCAAGGACGCTCCGATCCTGTTGCTCGACGAGGCGACCAGCGCGCTCGACAGCGAGGTCGAGAACGCGATCCAGCAAAGCCTGTACCGGCTCATGGAAGGCAAGACCGTCGTCGCGATCGCGCACCGCCTGTCGACCATTGCGGCGATGGATCGGCTCGTGGTCATGGACCATGGACGGATCGTGGAGGAAGGCGACCATCGCACGCTGCTCGCGCTGGGCGGACTCTACTCGCGCCTGTGGGCGCACCAGAGCGGTGGCTTCCTCGGCGACGACGAGGAAGACAACGCAGAGCAGCAGATGACGACGCAACGCGCCGCCTCGGCAGGTTGACCCACTCCAGCGGAGAAATATCCGCAGCGGAGGCAACCGTCCCCGCATTCCGCAACGGCGCGTTAGCCTTGCGTAGCGGTGGCAACTCGTTCGCCGCGCACGGCCGGAGCAGTGACGATGGGCATGAATGAATTGATCCTGGCGGGAACCGGCTTTGTGCTGGCTCGCGTGTTGTACGTCTGGTACGCGACGCCGGCACCGGCCCGCAAGGCCGCGACCAAGCGCTAACCCGGCGCGCACTGCGCCAATCAGGCGCAACTCAGCGTTCGAATTCCACCGTGACGTGCACGAGCTCGTCGTGGACTCGCAACGCGTCGCGCACCTCTCCTGCGTGCATCGACTGCGCTCCAGCCAGGTGGACGATGCACGCGTACTTGCCGCGACCCACGCGCCACACGTGCAGGTCAAGCAAGTGCGGCGCGCCCGGCAGTGCCGCGATCACGTCGCGCACCTCCTGCACGACCGGGGCATCCATTTCCGCGTCCAGCAGCACGCGACCCGTGTCGCGCAGCAGGCCGATTGCCCAGCGCCCCACCAGGACGGTGCCGACGATTCCCATCACAGGATCGAGCCAGCTCGCGCCGAAATATTTGCCTCCTGCCAACGCGATGATCGCCAGCACCGAGGTCGCCGCATCTGCGACGACGTGCAGGTAGGCAGACCGCAGGTTCAGGTCATGGTGGTGGCCGTGCTCATTCCCGTGCGCATGCCCGTGATCGTGGCCGCCCGCGAGCAGCCAGGCGGAGAGCAGGTTCACGCCGAGGCCAAGGATAGCGACGGGGATCGCTTCGTCGAAGTGGATCGTGGTGGGCTGTAACAGGCGCGACACCGACTCGATGCCCATGTACGCCGCGACGCCAAGCAGGAACACGGCACTGGTGTATCCGCCCAGCACCTCGATCTTCCACGTGCCAAAACTGAATCGCGGATCGTGCGCATGACGACGCGCGAGGTAATAGGCCCCGGCTGAGACACCCAGGGCCAGGGCGTGCGAACTCATGTGCCAGCCATCCGCCAGCAACGCCATCGACCCGAGCACCGTGCCCGCCACGATCTCGACGACCATCATCGCCAGCGTGAGCCACATCACCTGGCGAGTGCGTTTCTCCGCGACCGGATTGCTGGTGTCGAAGACGTGGACGTGAGGGTCGTGCTGCACAGCGCGACCTCAGGCGTCGATGCCGCCGCGCAGCGCCATGGCGATCGTCCATTTGGCCAGCTGTGACATGTGCACTTCGTCCGGCCCGTCGGCGAGCCGGATATAGCGTCCGTATGCAAAGGCGGCCGGAAGCGGCGTGTCCTGGCACAGGCCCATCCCGCCGTGCGCCTGGATCGCGCGGTCGCAGACGTCCTGGCACATCCGGGGCGCCACGATCTTGATCATCGAGATGAGATCAGCCGCGCCCACGTTCCCGTGGCGGTCCATCTTGTCCGCGGCGGCCAGCGTCAGCAGGCGTGCCTGCTCGATTTCGCAGCGTGAGCGTGCGATGGCCTCGCGCAGGCTGCCTTGCTCGCTGAGCTTGCGTCCGAACGCGACGCGCGCGTCGGCGCGGCGGCACATCAGCTCGAGCGCGCGCTGGGCGGCGCCGATCAAGCGCATGCAATGGTGGATGCGACCCGGTCCCAGCCGACCTTGCGCGATCTCGAAGCCGCGCCCCTCACCGAGCAGCAGGTTCGAGGCCGGCACGCGCACGCCTTCCAGGGCGACCTCGCCATGCCCGCTCGGCGAATGCACTTCGCCGAACACCTTGAGCGGACGGACGAGCCGGACACCGGGCGTGGAACGCGGCACGAGAATCATCGACTGCTGCGAGTGCCTGGGCCCGTCGAAGCGTGTCTTGCCCATCACGATCAGGATCTCGCAGTCGGGGTGGTAGACGTTGCTCGACCACCATTTGCGGCCCGTGACGACGTAGTCGTCGCCGTTGCGCTCGATCGCGCACTCGATGTTGGTCGCGTCGGACGAAGCCACCGCGGGCTCGGTCATGAGGAACGCGGAGCGGATGCGGCCCTCGAGCAGCGGGGTGAGCCACTGCGCCTGCTGCTCGGCATTGCCGTACCGGGCGAGCACCTCCATGTTGCCGGTATCGGGCGCCCCGCAATTGAAGACCGTCGACGCCCAGTCGACGCGTCCCATGAGCTCGGCCAGCGGCGCGTATTCGAGATTTGTGAGCCCCGGTGACCAGGGCTGGTACTCGTGCGGCAGGAACAGGTTCCACAAGCCGGCGTCACGCGCCTTCTGCTTCAGTCCCTCGACGATCGGCGGCACCACCCAGCGGCGCGCGGGATCCTGGACGAATTCCTCGAATTCGGCCTCGGCGGGAAAGATGTGCGCCTGCATGAAGTCGTCCACCCGCCGCATGAGGTCGCGGGTGCGCGCACTGTATTCGAAATCCATGGCAACTCTCCGGGTGGGTCCGCATGCGCGGTTCAAAGCGACTGGGTCATCCGCACGAGCTCCGGCTCGTCGGTGTCGGCTCGCGTGGTGAAGCCCAGCGAACGCGACAGGTCAATCATGCGCGAATTCTCGCGCAGGGTGATGCCCGTCATGACTTTCAGGCCGCGCTCGCGCGCCACCTCCATGAGCTTCTGGAACAGCGGGCGCGCAACCCCCCTGCCCTGCCATTCGTCGCTGACGACGATAGCGAACTCGCAGGTCTCCGCGTCCGGCAGCGCGATGTAGCGCGCAACGCCAATCTGCCGCTCTGCTCCGTCGGGCGAGCGCAGCACCACGATCAGTGCCAGTTCACGGTCGTAGTCGATCTGCGTGAACTTCGACAGCATGGCGGGCGTCAGGTCCTGCAGGCCGAACATGAAGCGCAGGAAGCGGGATTGTTCGGAAAGTCGGTGCACGAAGTCGCGCTCAAGCGCGGCGTCCTCGGGCCGTATCGCGCGCATCGTCGCGGCCTGCCCGTCTGCGAGCTCCAACCGGTATTCGAGCGCGCTCGGATAAGGGTGGATCGCCATGTGCCGGTATTGCCGCTGCTGCGTCTGCCGCTCGAGCATCACCCCGATGCGCGCATCGACGGCGATGGCGCCTCGCGCCGTCACGATGACAGGGTTGATGTCGATCGCCCCGACGTCCGGTAGTTCGCAGACAATGTCGGATACGCGCAGCAGGATGTCCTCGATCGCGTCCGGCGCGGCCGCGGGCGCGCCGCGCAGCGGCTGCAGGGCCAGGCTGGCGCGGGTACGGCGGATGAGGTCGCGCGCCAGGTAGGGGTTGAGCGGAGGCAGCGCGACCGCGCGATCGCGGATCACTTCGACCATCGTGCCGCCGAGCCCGAAGCTGATGGCCGGACCGAAAACCGGGTCGCGCACTGCGCCGATCATGAGTTCCCGTCCGTGCCGCTCGACGTACATCGGCTCGACCAGCACCCCTTCGAGACGCGCATCGGGACAGGCAATCGCCACGTCCCGCAACATGTTCTCGTAGCCGTCGCGCACGCTGCGCGCGTCCGTGCGACCGAGCCGCACCCCGCCCACATCCGTTTTATGGGCAATGTCAGGCGAGAGGATCTTGATTGCGACCGGATACCCGATCTCCTCCGCAACGCGCACCGCCTCTGCGGCTGAATGTGCAGGCCGGCTGTGCACGACCGGGATGCCGAAGGCGGCAAGTAGCGCCTTGCTGTCAGCCGGATTCAGCCACTCGTTGCCGACCGCGCGCGCTGCATCGAGCAGCCCCTGCGCGGTCGCGCGATCCGGCGCGGACGCGACGTCGAGCGGGGCCGGGACCTGCAGCAACTGTTCCTGGTTCGAGGTGAACACGGCGAGCGCGGCGATCGCGTCGACGGCGGCCTCGGGCGTCTGGAAGGTCGGGATGCGGCTCTCTGCAAACCGCTGCCGCGCCACCGTCACTGCCTCGCCGCCCATCCAGCAGGTGAAGATGGGTTTGCGTCGCGCCTGCGCCGCTGCGATGAGTTCGGCTGCGAACGCATTCACGTCGGTGAGCGAATACGGCGTCAGGATCGCAAGCAATGCGTCGGCATTGGCATCGTCGAGGCACAGGCGCGCAGCCTCGCCATACTGCTGCGCCGTCGCGTCCCCCCGCACGTACACTGGGTTACCCTCCGTGGCGCTCGGTGGCAGCAACGCGCGCAAGCTATCCAGCGTATGTGCGTCCAGCGCGGCCAATTCGAGCCACCGCTCGGACATGCGATCGGCCGCGAGCTGTGCGGGACCGCCGGCATTCGTCACGACGGCGATGCGGCGTCCGCGCAGGCGCACTCCGGCGCCCAGCGTGCTCGCGGCGCTGAACAGCTGGTTGAGGCTGCGGATCCGCAGCACGCCCGCGCGTCGCATGGCGGCGTCAAACACGTCGTCGCCGCCGACCAGCGCGCCCGTGTGGAACGTGACGCTGCCGCGGGCGTCCAGCGAGCGCCCTGCCTTCATGACCACCACGGGCTTCACGCGCGCAGCGGCGCGCAGCGCGCTCATGAACCGGCGCGCATCACCCACGCCTTCCAGGTACAGCATGATCCCGTCGGTCGCGGCATCACGCGCGAGGAAGTCGAGCACCTCGGCAAAGCCGACATCGGCACCGACGCCGGTGGAGATCACCGTGGAGAAACCCACGTGTCGAGAGCGGGCCCAGTCCAGGGTGGCGGCGCATAACGCGCTCGACTGCGACACCAGGGCGAGGCGGCCCGGAGCTGGCATCCCGCCACCGCAGGCTGCGTTCAGCCGGATGTCGGTGCGCAGTACGCCGAGACTGTTGGGGCCGAGGACGCGCAAGCCCCATCGCTGCGCCGCCTGCCGCAAAGAGCGCTCCAGGTTCGCGCCGTCGTCACCGCCTTCGCGGAAGCCGGCCGCAATGATGACGGCGCCGCGTACCCCACGCGCGCCGCATTCCTCCAGCACCCTGGCCACCGTTGCGGCGGGCGAAGCAATGACCGCAAGGTCGACGGGTTGGGGCAGCGAGAGTACGTCGGGGTAGGCGGTTGCGCCGGCGATCGTCGCGTGCCGTGGATTGACGAGGTATACCGGTCCGTTGAAGCCGCCTTCACGCAGGTTGCGGCACAGCACGTCGCCGATGGAACCCGCGGTCTCGCTGGCGCCGACGATGGCGACGGATCCCGGTCTCAACATGGCCTCGATGCGCTGCGCGGTCATGGGACGAGTGTAACGCCTGCAGTTGGGGGAACCCGCGCATGCTAATGGTCGTGGTTTGCGGGATCATTGCGGCTCACCGCAATCGGAGCCGCCCATGGCCGTCGCCTTCGTGACCCACCCGCACTGCCGCCTGCACCGCATGAGTGAAGGGCATCCGGAAAGCCCGGCGCGCCTCGACGCGATCGAGGACGAACTGCATGCCCGCGGCCTGTACGACCTGTTGCAGCACCACGAGGCCCCGCGCGCGACCGTCGAGCAGCTCACGCGTGTGCACCTGCGGGCGCACGTGGAAGCCCTGGCCAATCGGTCCCCGACCAGCGGACTTGCGCACATCGATCCGGACACCTGGATGTGCCCCGACACGTTCGAGGCGGCGCTGCGTGCGGCGGGCGCGAACGTGCTTGCGACGGACCTCGTGCTGGAGGGGAAGGCGGCGCGGGCGTTCTGCAACGTGCGGCCACCCGGCCACCACGCGGAGCGCGCCACAGCGATGGGCTTCTGCTTTTTCAATAACGTGGCGGTGGCTGCCAGGCATGCGCTGGATCGGTACGGCCTGGAGCGCGTCGCCATCCTCGACTTCGACGTGCATCTCGGCAACGGGACCGAGGAGATCTTCGACGAGGACGCGCGCGTGCTGCTGTGCTCTTCCTATCAATACCCGCTCTGGCCCGACCTGAATCCGCCGACGCGACCGGGGCGTGTCATCAACTGTCCGCTGCCGCCGGGCAGCGGCAGCGATGCATTTCGTGCCGCCGTGCAGGATCACTGGCTGCCGGCGCTCGATGCGTTCGCCCCGCAATTACTGCTGATTTCAGCTGGATTCGACGCACATGGCGCCGACGACATGTCGCACCTGCAGCTGACGACTGCGGATTACGCATGGGTGACCGAGATCGCCTGCGGCGTCGCCGAGCGGCATGCGCAGGGACGCATCGTGTCGACGCTCGAAGGCGGCTACGAGCTACGCTCACTCGCGGCGAGCGTCAGTGTGCACATCGAGAAACTGGTTCTGGCCTGAGCCGCTCGCGGCGATCGCGAGCCCCACCACTGGACTAGCGCGACGACAACACGCAGAATGCGTCTCGCGCGCGTGGATTTATTCTCTGCGCGATCGCTCCGCCGCGCTGTTACCACCAAGTCACAATCTTGCGGGTTCAGTCCACCAGCGCGGCGGGGCGAACTTCCCATCGACATCATCTGCTGCAAGTCCGCCTGCACGGGCATCGCAGCCCGGCCGGCCTTAGCGCGCCAGCCCCGTCATCCACGTCGCAAAGGCCAGCCATACCGCGGTGCCGGACAGCGCGAGACGCGCCGGCAGCGACACGATGAGCGCGAGCCCGCCCCAGCGCGTGACCGGATGCAACCTGCCGCGGGTGCGGAAATCCCAGACTGCGAGCGCAACGATGAACAAGTCTGCCAGCCCGAAGTACACGAAAGGGTTGCCGATCTCATAGATGTACGGCCAGCGCGCGAAGGCTGCCGCGAGCAATGACACCGTCGCCAGCACCATCAGGCGCTTGTGCGCCTGCGGATTTGCGCGGTTCTTCAATGCCAGCGCCAGGAAGGTGCCGAAGAACACCATGTCGAACAACGGCACGACCAGGAACTGCAGCGGCGGCACGGGCACGCCGGTGAATCCCGTCGGACGATTGGCGGCGATCAGTGCTCCCGTGACGCCCAGCACCAGCATGCCGATGCCGATCGCCGCACCCAGCAGGCCGAGGGCACGATGCAGGTCGACTCGCTTTACGCCGATCAGCAGTGCCTGCACGACGAGCAACACGCACCACGCAGAAAAGAACGCGCCGTGGACGAGGAAGATCGGTTCGGTGGGCGCGGGCCAATCGGGGAAGAGCGGCCGCAGGAAAAATGACCGGGCAAAGCCCACGAAGGCGACGGCCAGCATCGCCAGCGCCATGATCGTGTAGAAACGGCGCTCGGCGGTCCAGCGCGAGCGGGCACCCAGGGTGGCCGTGTTGTCCATGCGTGTCCCCCTACCCGTCTTTGTTGTCGTATCAGCGTAGCACGGAGCCGAAGCACTGCAAGCCATGGGTCCGCGCGCAAGCGATGCCCTCAGCGTCGACTGCCCGCGTAAAGGTCGAACAGCAGCAACCTGCATGGAATGCTGCCATTCATGAGCGCGATCGAACGGGCCGGTTTGAGTCCGATCGACTTGTACGGCGACCACGCTGCCGCGAGCACCGCAGCGCGCCAACCAGCGAAGCTGCGCTTGAGTGTGTCGCCCACTTCGCTGTACAGCTGTTGCATGTCGGCTTCGCTGCCGCCGATGCGATCGCCATAGGGAAGATTGGTTGCCAACAGCCCTGTTGCAGCGGGCGGCGTGACGTCCTGCATGCGCGCGACATCGAACTGCACGTACTTTTCGATGCGTGCCTTGAGCGCGCTCTTGCGCGCCATCTCGACGTAATCAGCCCGGATGTCGGAGGCCGCCACGATCGCTGGCGGCGCCTCCAGCTTCTCAGCACGCACGCGGTCCTGGGTCTCACGCCACAGCGGGCGATCGAAATCCGTCAACCACTCGAAGTGGAACTCCCCTTTCCGGCGATGGATCTGCGGCGCCTTGCGCACCGCAATCATCGCGGCCTCGATCGCGAGCGTGCCGCTGCCACACATGGGGTCGATGAACGCCATGCTGCCGTCGTAACCGGCGAACTCCAGTATGGCCGCTGCCAGCGTTTCCTTGAGCGGCGCCGGGTGGCCCTGCTCGCGGTAGCCGCGCTTGTGCAACGACTTGCCTGACGTGTCGAAACTCAGCATGCAGCGCCCGCGTGCGACGTGGGCCACCACCACGACCTTCGGCTCGTCCGTATCGACTGGCGGCACGTGCTCCGCGACCCGCGTGAACGATTCGCGGATGCCTTCGCGCACCTGCGTGATGACCTGTATGGGCGTCAGCCCGCCGCCTTCGTCGCCGGTGCTCTCGACCATGAATCCATGCCGCGAATCAAACCATTCCGGCCAGTGCAACCGACCCACCTGCGACCGCAGCATGGCCGGCGTGTGGGCAGGAACGTCCTTGATGACTCGAAGGATGCGGCTTGCGGTGCGCAGGCGGAGGTGCAGTTCGTAAAACTGTGCGGGTGTCGCCTGAAACAACACGGCGCGAAACGTTGGCGCGAGTTCGGTCGCGCCCAGGCGCGCAAGCTCCGCCATGAGCGCGGGCTTTGCTTCCTCGGGGCAGGTTGCGATCAGCTGCATGCGCCATTATTACGCCATCAACCGTGCACCGGCACCCCAAGTGCGGATTCAGCGGCGTGGGCTCGTCCGCTTCACCGCAAGCACGCCGTCGCCCTCGAATTCCGTGGCGAATCCGGCGAGCGTGAGGCGCCGCGCCACCTCCTGCGGCACGTTACGCCCGCTCGTGAGCTTGTTCGGCGAGCCCGTGTAATGAAACAGCCGACCTCCCGGTTGCAGCACGCGAGCGAGCTGGTCGTAGAAGAATTGCGAATACAGGTCGCCGGCAAGCCCGAAACGCGGCGGGTCGTGCAGGATCGCGCCGCACGAGCGATCCGGCACGGCGAGAATCGCTGTGCTGATGTCATCCTCGATCAGTCGCAGGGGCGCGATGGTGGGTGGCGACCACGGATTCAAGCTCCGCAACCAGAGCACGTCCGGATTGACTTCGTACGACAACACCTCGGCGGCGCCGGCGGCGATGCACCAGGCGGCGAAGTAGCCGAGACCCGCGCAGGTATCGAGCACACGCGCGCCGCTGCACGCGACGAGCCCGACCTTGCGACGCGCGTCCTCGTACGGCGACACCAGCTTCGTCGGCAGCATCTTCACGCCATCGATCTCGAAGGTGGGCGGACCCCACTCCGTCGGCACCAGCTTGAGCAGA
Organism: Gammaproteobacteria bacterium; assembly: GCA_031404015.1. Taxonomy (GTDB): domain Bacteria; phylum Pseudomonadota; class Gammaproteobacteria; order Steroidobacterales; family Steroidobacteraceae; genus RPQJ01. The sequence continues at coordinate 10,374 of JANNGT010000085.1, forward strand.
CCGGTGCCAAAGCGCGCAACCGGTTCGAACGCGGTGCCATCCCAGTGGTAGATCGTCCTGTCCCGGCAGCGCTCGGGATAGGGATAGCGGGTGCCCTGCCAACGCCAGTGATCGCGATCGATCTCAACGATCGTCTGGGATCGCTCCAGGTCGAGCGAGCATGCGACGGTTGGCTGCTGTTGTCGCAGCGCCGTCAGCAGACGTCCAAGCACCGCAGCGGTGAGCAACGGTCCCTGTACCGGCGACGGGGGAGGAACGGTCGCAGGCATGCCGCCGTGCTAGCCGTTGCTCGACGGCATGAACCGGCGCGTCACGCCTGCGACACGCGACGCGAGCTGCACGATGCTTTGCCCGCTCGAAGGCGGATCGATCTGCGCCATCGTCAGTTGGTAGACGGCCTCCTTGCCGGCCGCAAACGCAGGCTCCGCAATGACGGTGCGACCCGCCACCAGGAACGTATCGAGATTGCCGAAAGCCACCAGCAACGGCGTCCGCGAGGGTCGAAAAGCACGCAGCACCCGCCCACTCGTCGCGCGCTCGACGTTGTCCGCTGCGCAGTCTCCCATCTCGAGGGCGTGGAAGGCTTGCTTTGCAACGGGCGTCGGCAGCCCCGCCGCGTCACCCGCCATGAACACGTTGCGGTAGCGCCGGCTGCGCAGGGTCGCGTCGACGACCGCCCACTGACGCGGCTTGGGCGCGAGGCGCGCCTCGTGCAGCAACGGCGGCGCCACGACACCGCCGGTCCAGATGGTCAGGTCCGAGCGCACTCGAGCGTCGTTGCGCAGGCGCACGGCGGCACGGGTGACCGACGCGACGGGCGAACCCACGTGTATCTGCACGTTGCGGCCCGCGCAGTGGCGGCGGACGGCTGCATCGATCCTGGGCGAGGCGCCGGGCATCAACCTGGGCCCTGCTTCGATGAGATGGACCGTAAGGTGCTGCGCGTCGCCGTAGCGCCGCAGGATCTCACCGAGCACCTCGACACCCTCAAAACCACCACCGACGATCACGATTGAGCGAGGCTTGCGGCCACGCGCAACGACCCGCAGCCGTTGGCGAATGGCCTCGCATTGCGCGACGGATTTGAAGGGCAACGCATACCGATCGGCACCCGGTACGCCGTGGGTTTCGTTGTGGCCGCCGATCGCCACGATGCAGTAATCGAATTCGTGCTCGGCACCGGTGTCGGTGATCAGGCGTCCACGCCGCGCCTCGATCGCAGCGACCTCGGCTTGCACGAAGTGATGGCCCGCGCGCCGCACGAGTCGTCTGCGTGACAGCCGCAGGTCCGCAGGACGCTTCACCTCGGAGATCAGTTCGTGAATGTTCGGCAGCCACTCGAAGTATGCCGATGGATCAAAGACCGTCACGTCGAACTGCGACCCCAGGCGCTGGGCCGCGCGCAACCCAGCGAAATTGGCGCCGACGATGGCGACGCGGGGTCGGGTAGCTAGGCGTGCGGCGGTCGAGCGGCGGCGGGCAGTCATAGTGCTGGTCGAAGTGGAGAGCGAGCCTCAGTGTAGACTGGAAAAACGCCGCTGGCGGGAGGCACTGTGAACCCACTCCAAACATTTCTGAAAACCACCCTCGTGGGCGGCCTGATGTTCCTCGTTCCGCTCGTCCTCGTGCTCGTGGTGCTGAACCACGGGCTCAGGCTGGCGAGCAAGATCGGCGCACCGCTCGCAAAGATGCTGCCCGTCAGCCATATAGGAGGCATTGGCGTGGCCGCACTGCTATCCGGCGCGATCCTGCTCCTCATTGCCCTGCTGGCTGGACTCGCGGCGCGCACCGCAATGGGTCGACGCATCACGCACTGGTTCGAGGAATCGCTGCTCGGCGGATTGCCGCAGTACCGCATGGTCAAGTCGATGGCGGAAGGACTGACGCAGATCGAGAGTGGCAACGGGATGAAACCCGTGCTGATGCGGGGCGATGAAGGCTGGATGCTTGGCTACCAGATGGAAGTGCTGCCGCACGACTGGCGCGTCGTGTTCCTGCCCGCCTCCCCCACGCCGATGTCGGGCAACGTGCTTTACGTCGAGGGCTGGCGCGTGCAGGTGCTCGACATGTCCATGCGCGAAGCGATGGTCCTGGTCAAGCGGCTCGGCATCGGATCCGAGGCCAGCTTGCGCGGTGTCCGGCTCGACGATCCGCAACCGCGCGTTCCAGCCTGATCAGCGCGCCGAGTCGCCCAGCGCGCGCGCCGCAAGCACCGCGACCTGTGGGTCGTCTGGGAATGCGGCTAGGAGCCGGCGCGCCGTCGTCCTGGCATCCTGCTGCCGACCAGCCTCGAGTTCGTACGACGTAAGCGCCATGAGCAGGTCGCGGTCGTACGGCCAGCGTCGGGATGCATCTCGCAATCGCTCGATCGAATCGTCGACCGCGCCACTCGAATGCAGCGCAACTGCGTAGACATATGCATAGCGCGCCGTATCCGGGTCGAGCTCGACCGCACGCTTGAGCGATCCCAGCGCGAGCTGCGGCTGCTGCAGCCTGATCCGGGCGAGCCCCAGCGCATGGTGCAATGTCGCGCTCATGGGCACGCGCTGCAGTCCCTGCAGCAGCAGAGCGGCCGCCTCCTGGTCGAGTGCCTGCGTGCGCAACAGGTCGGCCGCATTGACGTAGGCGGGCACAAAATCTGGATCGAGGTGCCTGGCCTCGGCGAACAGCGTTTTCGCCGCGGCGACGTCACCTGTCGCTGCCTTGAACCCCCCCAGCGCGACGCGCGCCTCGGGACGGTCCGCCGTGTACTGCAACGCCGCAACGTACTCCTGCGACGCCTGCTGCCAGGGTGGCAGCAAGTGCTGCGGGAGGCGATCCTGGCCGCCGGCGAGCGCGCGAGCGGCCTCGGTACGCACAGCGCGGGTGACATCGCCCAGCAACGGGCCCAGGACAGCCGCACGGGTTTCGGGCGGCATCACGTCGGCGAGTTGCACGCTCGCGAGACGCACCAGCGGGCTCGAGTCCTGTGCCACTCGCTGTGCGAAGTCACGCGTGAAGTGGCCGGTGCCCGCAAGGCGCGCAAGCGCCGAGGCACGCACGATCGGCGGCTGCGCGTTGTCCTCGGCGATCGCTCCCAACTGCTCGAGCGCCACGGGCTCGCCCGTCTGCGCACGGTGAAACGCGCTGGCGAACGTCTGGTAACCCGTGGCATCGCGCCCCAGCCAGCCACGAACAGCTTTTGCAGACCATTGCGCGTCGCGGTCGGTGTGGCACTTGTTGCACGCGTTGGGCACGCCCAGCGCCACGGTTTCGTCCGGCCGCGGCACCCGCATGCTGTGATCACGACGTGGATCGATAACCATGTACGTGTTCTGGGGCATGTGGCAGTTGACGCATTGCGCGCCGGCTGACGCCTGTTCATGGCGATGGTGGGCGATCACGTCGTACCGGGCCGGCTCGTGGCACTGTGCGCAGACTGCGTTACCCGGCGCGAGCAATTTCTGCGTGTGTGGATCGTGGCAGTCGCTGCACGTGACGCCCGCGGCGTGCATGCGGCTCTGCAGCCACGAACCCCAGATGAAGACTTCGTCCTGCTGCTGCCCGTCCGCATGATAGAGCGCCGGGGCCAGCAACGATGGCTGGTAATGGTCCAGGAAAGGACGGCCCGGCACGTACTCTTCGGCGATCTGCGCACGACGCGAGTGGCACTGTGCGCAGACTTCGATCTCGCGTTCGGTCGCTCGTGGCGTGCTGCGGACCGGCTTGCCCGCCGGATCGCGCGGCCACGTCACGCCCTTACGCTCGTCGAAATGCACGGTCAGCCCGTTGTCGGTTGCCGTGCTTTTCTGCTCGGCCCAACGCGCGTGCTGCGCACCTGGGCCATGGCAGGCTTCGCAGCCCACGGAAATCTCCGCGAACTTCGTCTCGAACGTGTCGCCCGCGGCGTCATAACCCTTGCGCACCTGCGTCGAGTGGCAATCCGCGCACATGTAGTTCCAGTTCTGCGCGCGGCGAGTCCAGTGCAGCTCGTCGGCATGGTCGATCTTCTCGTCCGGATACTGGCGGAACCAGCGTTGACCGCCCTGCTCCCGCGTGCGCGAATCCCAAGTCACGGAGACTGCCTGCAGGCGCCCGCCCGGCAATTCCACCAGGTACTGCTGCAGCGGCGCCACACCGAACGTGTACTTGACCTCGAAGTCGGCCAGCTCGCCAGCAGGACCATCGGTGCGGATGATGAATTTGTCGCCGCGGCGCGAAAATGTCGTCGTGACGTCCTGGAAACTGTAGGTCGCGTCGTCAAAGTTGCCGAGCACCGTTGCGCTCGTGGCGTGCTGCATCGCAGCCGCGTGCTGGGATCCCTGCCACGCCGTGTACTCCGCCGCGTGGCAACCCGCACACGCACTGGAGCCAACGTAAGTCGCTGTGAGCGGTTGCGTCGTTCCTGTCGTCGTCGCAGCCGTGGAGGCCTCGTTGCCGTGCCGGGTCGAGTACCACGCACCTGACGCCACGAGTGCCGCGATGCCTGCGATGGCGAAGCCGATGACGACACGACCTGGACGGCCCGAGCGCGCCGCGTTCGGGGCGACTCCGGACTGGGCTGGGAGGGCCGGAGTCGCGCGGGCGCTTTGCTTTTTAGATGACACGGTCGCGGTTACTCCGGGCGAACCGCGTTGCGGTTCAGGGGGACGGTGCCGCGATAGCCAGCTTCGTCCCGGGCATGATCTCGAAATACTGATCGAAATCGACGAGGCATGCCATCAGTTGCTGCAGCACCAGTGCGTTGCCCTCCAGGCGCGCCTTGCCCGCGGCAGCCTGCGTAGCGAACGTGGCCCTGCGCATCATGATCGGCTCGAGGTCGGCGCGATTGATCGTGATCGTGAGGTCCGCGTCCTTGGCGTGGTGGCCCGTGATGTTCGTGAGCGTGCCATGGCGCAGTTCCAGCACGTGCTGCTCGTCGTTGTCGGGTGTGACCAGGTTGATCTTGAAAGCCCGGCCGTCGGCCTTCCTGCTGTCGAGCAGGATGCCGAGATAATCCAGCCATAACGCTGTCGACATGGCACGCACCGTGTCGGGCGAGGCCGAACGAGGCACCAGTCCCTTGGGAATACCCGAGCGCAGTTCGAGTGCGGCGGCCAGGAAGCTGTTGCGCAGGCTCGAGCTTTCCTTCTGGTAGCCCATCTGCTCGAAGGCGTCGGCAAGCAGGTTCTTTGCGGGTTGATTCGCTGGCTCGGCGTACACCAGCTTGTTCAGCAGTTCGCTCGCCAGTCGGTAGTCGCCAGCGTCGTACAGCTGCCTCGATCTCGCCAGGATCTTGTCGGCGCCACCCATCATCTCCACGTACAGCGGCGCCGAATCGCGGGGCGAGGCCGGCACGAGCGTCGCGGGATTACCGTCCCAGTAGCCAAGGTAGCGGTTGATGACCGCACGGCTGTTGTGTTCCTCGGAGCCGTGATAGCTGCGCGCGGCCCAGTCTCGCTGCAAGCTCGCGGGCAGGCGGTACACGTTCTGGATCTCGTTGATCGTCACGCCCTGGTTCGCCAGGTGAAGCACGTCGTTGTTCAGGTTGGCATACACGTCGCGCTGGGTGCGCATGACTTCCTGGATCCGCGCGTTGCCCCAGCGCGGCCAGGTGTGCGAGGCAAACATCACCTCGGCTTGCGTACCGTAGAGGTACAGCGCCTCGTTGATGTGCTTCGACCACTGCAGTGCGTCGCGAATGAGCGCGCCGCGCAACGTGTAGATATTGTGGATCGTGGCCGTGATGTTCTCCGCAGCCCAGAACGCGTTGTACTGCGGAAACCACGTGTTCATTTCGGCCGGCGCTTCCGTGCCTGGCGTGTTCTGGAACACCATGGTCACGCCGTCGACGACGATTTCCTCGATGTCCTTGACTACGAGCCGCGTCGGTTCGATCAAGCCCGTGGTGCCCGTGGAGGCCCGCTTGCCGATAGCCTGGTCGACGTGGCCGAAAGGGCTGGTCGGCAGCAGCATGCCGTACTGGTACATCGCGCGGCGGATCATCGCGTTCCCGGCGTAGACGTTTTCCGAGATGGCCGCTTCCATGAAGCCCGCTGGCGCGATGACCTGCACCTTGCCGGATTTCACGTCGGCTTCGTCGACCACGCCCCGCACGCCACCGAAATGATCGATGTGCGAATGCGAATAGACGACCGCCACGACGGGTCGGGCGCCGAGCCGCTCGTTGGCGAACGCCAGTGCCGCGGCCGCCGTTTCCTTCGAGACCAGGGGATCCAGGACGATCCAGCCGGTGTCGCCGCGCACGAAGGTGATGTTGGAGATGTCGAAGCCACGCACCTGCCAGATGCGCCCCGGCACGACCTCGTACAGGCCGTAACGTGCATTGAGGACCGCCTGCCGTTGCAGCGACGGGTGAATGCTGTCGAAATCCTGCTTCGAGTCCAGGAACGCATACCGGCCAAACTGCCACACCGAGGTTCCGTCCGCGGACTTGATCTCGCCATACCCCGGCCGCGCTACAAAACCGCGTTGCGACTCCTCGAAATCACGCGCGTCGTCGAAAGGCAGCGTCGCACGCGCAGCCTGCTGCAGCGCGACCGTCGCGGTGGATGGCAGCTTGCCCGCCGGGTGGAAGTGCACGATGGGCGCGGCGGCGGGCGTCTGCGACGGTTTCGTCTCTGCTGCCTGTGCGGTCCGGACGACGAACCCTGCGCCCAGCGCGAGCACAGTGACAGCAATGAAGCTCGCCGTTCGACTTGTCATCACATTTTTCCCCCGTCAATAGATCCACTGCAGTCGCGTCAGCAGCGTCTTCGTGTTCCCTTCGAGACCGAAGCGATCGAGATCGATGTTCCCGTAACCGACACTGGCCTTCCAGCGATTGTTGGCCCACCAGTTCACGCCGGTCCACCAGCCGTCCATGGTGCCGCCGCGCACGCTGCCGTCGTCGAGGTCGACCTTGCCGACGCGGCCAACCAGTTCCAGGGCACCCCAGCGCTTCTGCGGCAGCACGCGCCGTGAGTAACCGGCCTTGCGATCGTAGGGACGGTGCTCGCCGGTGATGACCCAGCTGCCCGTGACGTACCAGCCGTCGAGCGTGGGATCGCTGCCATCGCGCGTGCTGAGGTCTGCACGCACGTATTCTGCAAGGACGGAGTAGCGGCCGCGATTCCAGAGCGCTTCGAGGCCGGTGTGCCACGCGTGATCGCCAGGAACCTTGCCCGAGTCGACATAGTCGTCTGCCACGTTGGACGCCGGCTTGCCCTTGTAGCGCAGCTGGTTGTCGACCGCGCCGTAGTAA
>JANNGT010000086.1:0-2835 GCA_031404015.1 Gammaproteobacteria bacterium
CAGGGCTCGCAGTGTCGTCGGCCGAACACGCACGGCGCCCGCAGCCGGAGCCGCGAACGCGCGCCTGCGCATGGCCGTGGCGTCATGCCAGCAGTACGAGCACGGGTACTACGCCGCGTACCGTCACATGCTCGACGACGATCTCGACCTGGTGCTGCATGTCGGGGACTACATCTACGAAAGGAGCTGGGGCCGCGACCTGGTGCGCAGCCATGGGTCGCCGGAGTGCTACACGCTCGACGATTATCGGGCGCGTCATGCGCTGTATCGAGCGGATCGCGACCTGGCCGCGGCCCACGCCGCGTACCCGTGGATCGTGACGTGGGACGATCACGAGGTCGACAACGACTACGCCGATGATATTTCCGAAGAAGACGATGTGCCGGAACTCTTCCTCGCGCGGCGGGCTGCGGCGTACCAGGCGTACTACGAGCACCTGCCGCTGCCGCGGCGCGCAGTGCCATTCGCGGCGTCGATGCGCCTGTATGCGAGCAATGCATTCGGCACGCTGGCCAACGTCGTCACGCTCGACGAGCGCCAGTATCGATCGCCGCAGGCATGTCCACGCCTGGGCCGACGTGGCGCGAACCGAGTCAAGGATTGCCCCGAACTCTGGTTGCCGGAGCGTACCAAGCTCGGTACGCAACAGGAGCGCTGGTTCGAGGCGCAACTGACCGCGAGCAAGTCGTTGTGGAACCTCACCGCCGACGGCACCGTCATCGCCTACGTCGACGAGCAGCCAGGGCCCGGCGAGCAGTTCTGGACGGACGGCTGGAACGGCTATCCGGCAGCGCGCCAGCGGCTGCTGGAGTCGACGGTCCGCAGCGGTGCAACAAACCCGGTGTACTTCAGCGGCGACATTCACGCCTTTCTCGCGGCCAACCTGCAGCGTGACCCGGCGGACCCGAAGTCGCCGGTGGTCGCGGCCGAGTTCACGACCACGTCGATTACGTCACAGGCTTTGCCGCAGGCCCAATTCGATTCGCGGCGGCAGGAAAACCCCGCCATCCAGTGGGCCAACAGCGAGCAGCGTGGCTACCTGCGGCTCGACATCGACCGGACCCGCCTGCTGGCCGACCTGGTCGCGATGGAGTCTGTCAGCCGGCCGGATGCCGGACGCAAGATCCAGGCGTCGTTCGTGGTGGAGGCGGGTCAGCCGGGGATCAAGCAGGCCTGACCGGCGGCGACCGTGCAGGGCCGTCGCGAGCGTGCAGCCTTGCTGCAAGTTTGCTGTCATGTTCGCCCGCTAGCGTGCCGACATGCAGCTCACGGGTACGTTCGACAGCAGCTTTGTCGCCTTGCTCGCCGAGATGTGGGCAGAAATGGAGGCGATGCTCGGTGCGACGGGTGCCGCTGATGATGCCTTGCCGGGTTCGCGCCGAGGGGCCGAGCTCAGGGCGCAGGCCCTCATGCTCGAACTCGTGCTGTTGGCAGACCATTGCGACTCCGCGCGCTGGCAGGCGCTGTGCGGCGCCGCGCAGGTAGAGCGCGTGCGTTTCGTGGCCCACCGGGTGCTCGCGCTACTCGACTTCAGTCCCCTCGAGGAGGATTCGCCACAGGCCCGCTGCGCGATCCTCGTCGCGCAGAACTTCCTGTTCGACGAGGTGTGTCGCATGACGCAGGCGCAGCCCCCGTGGACGTCGCCGACGACCGAGACTGCCAGGAAGGAGAGGATGCAGCAGTCGCTACAGGTATCGACGGTTGTGGCAGGTAGCGGGCGTCAGGGCCTTCGCGCTTAGAATAGAGTAGCGTCATGGCGTCAGCGCCATCCCATTTGAATCGCACAGAGTCCGGGATTTCATGCAGACAGATCACGCCAAACGCGCCCTGATCACGGGCATCACCGGGCAGGACGGCGCGTACCTGGCCGAGTTCCTGCTGGCGAAGGGCTACGAAGTGCACGGCGTGAAGCGCCGCGCCTCGTCCTTCAACACCGAGCGGGTGGATCACCTGTATCAGGATCCGCACGAGACCAACCGTCGCTTCGTGCTGCACTACGGCGACCTCACCGACGCGTCGAACCTGATCCGGATCGTGCAGCTGGTGCAGCCCGACGAGATCTACAACCTCGGTGCGCAGAGTCACGTCGCCGTCTCGTTCGAGACGCCGGAGTACACGGCCAACGCCGACGGGTTGGGCACGCTGCGGCTGCTTGAGGCAATCCGCATGCTCGGGCTCGAGCGCAAGACTCGCTTCTATCAGGCCGCGACCTCCGAGATGTTCGGCAAGGTCGCGGAAGTGCCGCAGCGCGAGACGACGCCGTTCCACCCGCGGTCGCCTTACGGCGCCGCCAAGGTCTATGCGTACTGGATCACCGTCAACTATCGCGAGGCCTACGGGTTGTTTGCCTGCAACGGCATACTCTTCAACCACGAATCACCGCTACGCGGCGAAACGTTCGTGTCGCGCAAGATCACGCGCGGACTCGCGCGCGTGCGCGAAGGGCTCGACGAGTGCCTTTACCTTGGCAACCTTGAGGCGCGCCGCGACTGGGGCCATGCGCGCGACTACGTCGAGGCGCAATGGCTGATGCTGCAGCAACCGGAACCGGAAGACTTCGTGATTGCGACGGGTGAGCAGCGTTCGGTGCGTGATTTCGTCGACGGCACGGCGCAGCGGCTCGACATGACGCTGCGGTGGCAGGGGTCAGGACTCGACGAGCACGCAATCGACACCGCCAGCGGCCGCACGGTCGTTCGCGTCGATCCCCGCTATTTCCGTCCGGCCGAAGTGGAGACCCTGCCAGCTCCTTTTCGTGGGCGCGCTTTCTGTCCAGCCACTGGCGCCAGTGCTCCCCGTCTGAGTTGACCTCCTCGCGCAAACGGGCCCGCTTCT
>JANNGT010000087.1:0-7972 GCA_031404015.1 Gammaproteobacteria bacterium
GTTGCGGCAGACGCGGATACCGGCCGAGCCGGCCAGGGTCTCGTGCAGCATGCCGTAGGTCACCCAGTCTCGGCTGCCGACCTCCGCGGGCATGCCCCTGGCGCGGAGCTCTGCGAGCCAGGCGTCTTCCCGTGCCTGCCAGGCAGCCCGGGCTTCCGGCGAATTGTCGGTGAGCCGATCGTGATGGGCGCCGGGCAGGGAATACAGGGTGCCCAGCTCAGGGTTGTACTGCAGCAGGGCCGCCAGGTAATCGTCGGCGATCGCCTCGACGTCGCGCTGCACGAGCCTGGTGCCAGCCGCCTCTGCATTCCCCGGCAACGCACGGTTTGTCTGGCACCCTGTGCTCGTACCGAGGCAAAGCAGTGCCGCAGCCAGAACGGCCCAGGTGCCGGTGTTACGGTTGCGGTCATGGCAGCCGCTGGGCTGCTTTCCAGCGCGCATCGGCGGGTCTCGCTTAGGCCTGCGCCGCGTTCAGCAGCGTCTGGCCATACGTATCCCGCAGCGAGCGCTTATTAATTTTGCCCGTCGCGGTCATTGGCAATGCATCGACCAACACGACCGCATCCGGCAACTGCCACTTGGCAAAATGCTGCCCGAGGTGCGCGAGGATCGAATCCGCCTGCGGCTCACGTCCCGGCCGCGGCACGACCAGCAGCAACGGGCGCTCGTCCCACTTCGGGTGTCGCACGCCGATCGCCGCCGCCATCAGCACGTCAGGATGACCGCACGCGCAATTCTCGAGATCGACGGAGCTGATCCATTCGCCGCCTGACTTGATCACGTCCTTCGCGCGGTCGGTGATCTGCAGGAAGCCATCAGGATGAATGACTGCGACATCGCCCGTCGCGAACCAGCCCGGCTCCGCGTGCGCTGGCGAATGCTCCAGGCGGAAGTAACTGCTGCAGACCCACGGGCCACGCACTTTCAGTTCGCCAGAGCTCACGCCGTCCCACGGCAGTTCGTTGCCATCGTCGTCGACGATCTTCATCTCGACACCGAAAATCCCGTGGCCTGCCTTGGCGCGCACCTGGGCCTGCTCCTCCGGCGATAACAGCATTTGCTCGGGCCGCAGCGTGCTGACCGAGCCGAGCGGACTCATCTCCGTCATGCCCCAGCCCTGGATCACCGTCACGTCGTGCCGGTCGCGGAAGTCGCGGATCATCTGGATCGGCACGGCCGAGCCGCCGATCACGGTGCGGCGCAGTGTCGCGAGCTTCTCGCCCGTCTGCGCCAGGTGACTCAGCAGCAGCATCCACACCGTGGGCACGGCGGCCGCCATCGTCACCTGCTCTTCGTTCAGCAGCCGCGTGACGGTGGCGGCGTCGCCCATTTTCGGGCCAGGGAACACGAGCCTGGCGCCCACCATCGGCACGTTGTAAGGCAGTCCCCACGCGTTCGCGTGGAACATCGGGACTACGGCAAGCACCGTATCACGCGAAGACACGCCCATCGAATCTACCAGCGAGCCGCCATAGGCATGCAGGACGGTCGACCGATGGCTGTACAACACGCCTTTCGGGTCGCCCGTGGTGCCCGACGTGTAGCACAGCGCGCTGGCACAGCGTTCGTCGAGATCCGGCCACTCGAAGGTGTCGTCGTGCGCGGCAATGAACGATTCGTAGTCAGGCAGTTTGCCCGCGACCGCTGGTGGCATCGACTCAGCCGAAGTCATGACGACGATCCGCTCCACGCTCGGCGTCTTTCCCTGCAGGTGCGCCAGCAATGGCACCAGCGTGGGATCGATGAACAGCAGCTTGTCCGCTGCGTGGTTGACGATGAACTCGAGTTGCTCGGGAAACAGTCGCGGGTTCACCGTGTGCAGCACGGCGCCCATGCACGAGACGGCGTAGTACAGCTCGAGATGACGGTAATCATTCCAGGCCAGCGTTGCGATCCGGTCGCCCTGTTTGACCCCGGCTGCCTGCAGTGCATTGGCAAGCTTGCGCGCGCGTCGGAAGACCTCGCCGTACGTCGTGCGGTGGCGCGGGTTGTCAAACGTGACCGATATGACCTCGCACGTGGCGAAGTTGCGCTCGGCGAACCGCATGATCGAGGTGATCAGCAGCGGCGTGTCCATCATCAGACCGTGCATAACCTCGTTCCCCTCAGTTTCAGGCTGTAAGTCAGAGCGCGGATCAGAGCACCTCGAGGCGGTGCCCGTCCGGCTGTTCGATTTCGATGGACGCATACTCACACCGACCATGCCCGCGTTGGAAGAGGCTGTTGGCAATCAGCCAGACACGGACGATGGAGCGCGCGCTGCCGCCGATGCAGCGGTGATAATCCTCGTGGACGTCCCGGCACTCGTTGAGCCACTGGCCGAGCTGTCCGCGTCCGCTGCGCACCACGACGTGAGTTTCCTTGTCCTTCCAGGTGGGCAACGGACAACGGTAGACCGTGCCAACGGGCAGGGCAGCGCTCCAGTAGTAGGTGATGTCCTGCCCATCGTCGAATTCGACTGCGATGCTCAGGTAGTCGTGGGAGGGCAGGCTGTCCTCGCGGAGGTCTATCGGCAGGCGGTCGACGAGCCAGCGCCAGCGCAGCATGGTCTGTGGCACCAGCGGTGCCTCGGCCGGATGCCGCAGGATGCCGCCGTCGCCGTGCGTGTCACAGCAGATCGAGGCGTGGCCGTCCGCCGTGACGCCCGAGCGATACATTTCGCCGGGGCCGAGATACCAGAGGTAATCCCAACCCTGCGGCGGTGCCACTGCTGCGGCCAGGCGCGCGGATTCCGCCTTGACCGGTCCAGGTGGCGGCGAGGCGTTGCCCATTGCGGCGAGCGCGACCGCGGGGTCGACGTCGCGCTGCCATTTCACGAGCAGTATGGACATTCCGCCGGATACCTTGCCGTAGTCCGTGGCGCCATGCCCAAGCTCGCCGTTCGGTGTAGACCATTCCCCCGGAAAGTAACTGGCCAAAGCCAGGGACCCGGACTGTGCTGCATGGAATGTGTGGGTGTCGCGCGTGCCACGGAAGATCGTGCCGGAGTCGCTCACCCGCGCCCAGAGCTGAAATGACGGTGGTACCCAGATATCGAGGGTCCGTGACAGATGCACCCGTCCCGCGGCAAACCAGGTGATGGCGTCGCCGGCGTTGACCGCCAGGCCGGATTCGGACCACGGCACGCGTGTCGCGGGCAGCTCGACCCAACGGTGTTCCGCGAGCACATCCGGGGGTAAAGAACGAACCCAGGCGTCGAGTTCAACGCGCCACAGCCGCACGTGGGTCGATGCCGAGCCCGCCGCCGGTCCACCCATACGGCGCGCGATCGCCCGCGCGCCCAGTCGGGCTGCGACGCTGAGGTCGCGCGCGATCGAGCCGATGTTCAACGGATGGCCTCGTGACCGGAGGAGGCCGCAGGTTAGCGCATGGCGCGTGCGGCAACCGGCCGCTTTGCCCGCTGCGTGGTCCGCGCAGGCTTCTGGCCGCGCTTCAGGGCAGGAGCGGCATGCTGCTTACCGGGGGCCGCCGACGGCTTGGCTAACGATCGCTGCAGCTCGACCAACGCGAGCATCGTCGCATCCGCCAGCCGCTGCACATCCGGGATCGCCTCGCGCAGCGCGATGAAGGTGACGTGCAGCTCGTCCGCGTAATTGCTGATCGTGATGTTGAGGACCTGGTGGTGGGCCACGACGGAGACCGGCAGCGCGAGCTCGACCGGCAAGCCGTTGAAATACACCTTCTCGTCCAGCCCGGCCGGATTCGAAATGACGGCGTTGGCCAGCATCGGCAATTCGCCCAGGTTGAGCGATTCGATGGCGCTGGCCACGGCGTGTTCGAGGATCGAGTACATGAACAGGGCGTCGGGGCTGATCGACCTGACCTCTTCCTTGACGAGGCGCGTCTCGGCGACGATCTCGGCCAGGCGTTGCGCGGGCGTCGCGCCCGGATGACCCAGCGGCACCTGCAGGATCGTGATGCGATTGCCGGCCCCGTGCCCTTCATGCAACGCCACGGGCATATCGGCGATCAACGGCTGATGCACCTTCAGGCCGTGGTCCGTGAGGTAATGGTTCAGCGCGATGTCGAGCGTCGCGAGCAGCACGTCGTTTACCTTCGCATCGCCACGCTTGGCAATCGCCCGCACCCGGGCAAGCGGCAACGAGCAGTGACCCAGCACGCGGTTGGGCGAGGGCGGGGCTTTCAGTACGTCCGGTGTTGCGAGGAACGGCGTGGCCATGCCGCGCCCCACGCCGAGATCACGCCTGCCCACATGCCACGCCAGTCGCGCCAGGTCGGTGACCGTGCGGCCAGCCTCGAGGCTGGCGCGCAACAGGCTGAGCGGACCCGCCTCCGATGGGCCGCCAGCCGCTGCTCCGGATTCCGTCGCATTGCTGACATCTGCATGGGACCGCGGCAGTCCCTGCCACAGCGCCTGCGGCTTGCGCCCTCCTGGGGTGCGCGAGATCGTGTTCATGACCACGCGGATGAAACCGATGCCATCGATCAGGCCATGATGCGTCTTGAAATACAGGCCGATGCGGCCGCCGGCCAGCCCGTCGAATACGTGCATTTCCCACAAGGGGCGACACCGATCGAGCCGGCGCGAATGCAGCGCGCAGACTCGTTCGAACAGCACAGGCAGTTCGCTGCCACGAGGCAGTTCGTGCCGGAACAGCTGGCGCGACGGATCGATGTCGGGATCCTCGACCAGGGACGGCCAGCCGCCAATGGTGTTTTCGGCGAGGCGCAGGTTGAAAGGCGGCCCGACTGCGCAGCGCAGCATGCGTCGGACCAGGTCGTCAGATGGCCGAGACGCGCCCTTCGTCCGGCGACCGCGCAGCACCGTGAGCGCCCCGACGTTCATCGGGCGCTGCTCGGTTTCGAGCAGGAAAAACGCGCGGTCCATCGGCGACATCCGTGCCATGGCCGCAAGCGTACCGCTTGCTGCGGGCCGCCGTGTTTCGCTTATGGCTAGATGCAGTGCAGCAAAATGTTGCGGCGGTCTACACCGATGCTTTCAGGACCTTGAACTCGTCCTCGAGGCTTTTCTTGAGCTCGTCCGCTGCAAAGGACGCAATCACGCCGCCCAGCAGGGGGATGCCGCTACTGACGTCGAAGTTCCACTGGACCGAGGCCCCGCCTTTCTCGGGCTGCACGGCCTTGGTACCGACAATCTTGACCGGAACGCCCTTGATCTCGACGACGATGCCCGCGGTGTAGCCGTCGCCCTCGGCGCGCCATTGTTCGGTGTGCGCGACCTCGTTGGTCGCCGGCACGATGCGCTTGATGGCGGCAGGCGGGTTGGCGGGCATCTTGCGTGAGATGCGCAGCGTGACGTTGGGAGCGCGGCCTTCGCGCTTGATCTTGACGTCGCTGCCGCCGAGTTTGGCGTAGACCGCCTCCTGGCTCTTCTGCTCGGTGCAGAGCTTGAAAGTTGCCGTTGCGTCCGCCTTCAGCGAATGCTTGACCTGGATCTTCATTGTCGATGCTCCCCTGAAATCACGATAGCGAGAATCATGCCCGATGCGAACGCCAAACGGTCGTCCGTGTTGTTTGCTCCGCGGCGCTCAAGACGCCATCTCGTCGCGCAACCTCCGCGCCATGATGCGCTCGTACAATGCCGGCGCGTAGCGGTTGAGCCACCATGCGGCGCGTGCGGTGCGACCGATCAGCAGCAGTCGTTTGCTGCGCTCGCTTGCACTGAAGATTTTATCTGCCACGTCCCCCGGCTGCAGCGGCCGCCCTGCCACCACCTGTCTGTGCGTTGCGGCGCGCCCGTCGCCGCCGAGCGCGTTGCGGTCGATGGCCGTGGCGATGAACGACGGACAGACCAGCATCACATCGATGCCAGCACCAGTCACCTCGGTGCGCAAGCTCGTGAAAAAGCCGTGCAATGCATGCTTGCTCGCAGCGTAGCCGGTGCGAGCGATCAGCGGCGTGTACCCTGCGACGCTCGAAATCGCGACGATCAAGCCGTGCGATTGTTGCAGCGCAGGCAATGCCGCGCGCGTCAGGTGGATGGCGCCGAACAGATTCACTTCCATCACACGTCGCAAAACTGAGGTGTCTGTAGAGACGAATGCGCTGCGGTGCGAGATGCCTGCGTTGTTGATCACGACGTCAATGCGGCCGAAGCGCTGGACGGCGGATGCCATGGCCGCGCGGCAGGCGGCTTCGTCGGTCACGTCGCAGGACAAGGCCATCGCTTCCGCGCCCGTTTGCGCCAGGTCGACTGACAGTTGCTCGACCGCCTGAGCGTCGAGGTCCAGAGCGACGATCCGGGCACCCGCTCGCGCGTATCGCAGTGCCAGCGCACGCCCAAGGCCTCCGGCCGCGCCGCTGACGACGACCGTGGCGCCGTCGAAAGAACGAGAAGTCACGCGGAGCCCCGGCCGAGCCCGTGGGCGCGGCAGTAGAAGTCAAACGTTTCTGCAGAGGTCTTGCGCGGCACGTAACCGAGCACGGTCTTGAGTCGATGGTTGTCGAGCACTGGACGATACCGCAGGAAGTCGACCTGCTCGGGTCCGTACTGTGTCAATCCGAGCGGGTGCAGCATCGCCAGCGCAGTCCGCAGGACTGACGGTGGCAAAGTCAGGCACCGCTTATCGAGCCGCTGGGCGATCTCCTGGATGCTGAGCGCACCATCGCCTGCAACGTTGTAAATGCCGGATGCGTCGGTCCGGATCGCGTGTGCGATGACGCCGACCACGTCCTGGTCCCAGATGAAGACGAAAGGGCTGCGCGCCCCGCGGAGCGCGATCAGGCGCGGGCGGTCGAACAATGCGGTGATCTGGTTGCGGGTCGTCTCGCCGAGGATCGTGCCGACGCGCAACACCAACTGGCGCAGCTCCGGGTGCTCGCTGCGATACGTGGCGAGCATCTCCTCGACGAGGCGCTTGTGGTGCGAGTAGGCAAATGCCTCGTTGCCCCGGATCGGATCGTCTTCCGTGAGCCACTCCGGGTTGTCGGCGTGGTACCCATAGGCTGCGCCGCTCGAGGTCACGATGATCTGTCGCACGTGTGACGCGGTGCAGGCCTCCAGCACATTGCGCGTCCCGAGCACGTCGACGGCGTATTCGAGTTCGCGGTTGGATTTCGCGCCGGGCGTGACGATCGCGGCCAGGTGCACGACGACGTCGGCTCGATGCGCCGCGAGCAGTTCTGCCAGCCCCGAGACGCGGACGTCATGCACCACGTAGTCCACACCGGTCACGCGGGCCGTGGCAGGCACTTCGCGCACGTCGCTCGCCACGATGCAGTCCAGTTCGCCTGCGTTCAATCGAGGCACCAGCGCGTGCAGCAGCTGGCTGCCGAGGTAGCCAGCGCCGCCAGTAACGAAGATGCGGCGACCGCTCATGACGCGCTCATGCGACGGCTGGTACCGACAGTCCGGCCGGCGGATGCCCGCGCCAATAGGCCGCGAGCGACGTGCCGACCAGGATGTGCCAGATGCCCCACCACGCGGCGACGATCGCCATGCCCCCGAGCCCGCCAAAGAAGTTGAAGACCAGCACCAGCCCGAACCCTGAGTTCTGGATGCCGACCTCGAGCGAAACGGCGCGCCGGTCCGCTTCCGGCAGCAGCGCCGCCTTGGCCGTGTAGTAGCCGGTGAGCAGCGCGAACGCGTTCAGCAGGAACACGAACAGCACGACGCGCTCGACGTAGCGCATGAAGAAATCCCAGTTCGCGACCAGCGCGCCGAGCACGAACAGGGCGAAGAACAGGAGCGAGAGCATGCGGAACGAGCCACGGATGCGGCGGGCGAACGCCGGCCAGTGATGAGCCGTCAGCATGCCGAACACCGTGGGAATCACGAGCAGCACGACGATCGTGCCGAAGACTTCCAGCGGGCTCAGGGTGACTGCATGCAGGATAGGCCGTGTGTGCGGATTCAGCTCGCCCCAGAACGACAGGTTGAACGGGGTGAAGACGACCGAGCTCAACATCGAGAATGCCGCGATCGTCACCGACAACGCCGTGTTGCCGCGGCCGTAATTGACGAGGAACGTGGAAATGTTGCCGCTCGGGC
>JANNGT010000088.1:0-1941 GCA_031404015.1 Gammaproteobacteria bacterium
GCCGGGCTGGGCAATGCCGAGCGAGCGCGCGACTGGGCCAAACGCGCCCTGCTCTTCGATCCCGAAAATTCGCGGCTGCGCTACAACGTCGCCTGTGCCATGGCGAGGCTGCACGATGCAGACATGGCCGTGGAACTGATCGACCCGATCCTGGGCAAGGTCAGCCCTGGGTGGCTGCTGTGGATGCAGCGTGACAACAGCCTCGACCCGATTCGCGACCACCCGCGCTTCGCCGCGATGATGGAGCGCATTGCGCGTCGTCTGGCTGACGAAATCGAGCGCGTGGGCTGAGCGCTAAAACGTCGCGCTGTAGTAGAGCATCGACGTTCCATAGCATCCATCACGCTTGCTACATGAGCATCACTTTACGGTGTAACCCTTAGGTTCGAGGCAGGCCGCAAAACCTTTCTTGAAAAGGTCGAGCTGCTGCTGATTGGCGGTCTGGGTCTGCTGCTCCGCCTGCTGTTGCGGTTGCGTTGCCTGCTGCGCAGCTTGTTGCTGGTTCTTGCGGCTTTGCCGGCCGCCGGCCACGACGCCGGCCGTAGCGCCGATGGCCGCACCATCGCTCGCATCGCCATCGGCTACTTCGCCTATGACAGCACCCGCGGCAGCACCGCGCGCCGCGCCGCGCAAGCGCGAGCCGTCGGCGGCAGGTTGTTTGGCAACAGTTTGCGTTGCAGGCTGTGCCGCAGCGGGTTGCGGGGCCACGGGATCCACGCCAGTCTGGCCTTTCGACCAGGCGTAGCACTCGCCTTCGTCCTGCGATTGCGTCTGGGGTGTCTGACCCTTGGCTGGGAAAACGACCATGCCAAGCGAAGTTGAGAGGGGCTTTGCAGCTGGCGCCGGAGTCGCGGGAGTCTGTGTAAGCCCAGACTGCGTGCCGATCGCTAGAATCGCGGTTGCAGCCAGGCACTTGCCGATGCGGTTCACTTAATCACCTCGACGGTCAGTTCAAGAATGCGGGACTAAAACTTGACGCGGCCTCCGATCCGATTCGGCGTTACCTGCGCAGGCGCGCTCGCCTCTGAAACGATCGCCGAGGACCCAGTGGTTTGATTGTAAACAAACTTGTGGTGGCGGGCACGCGCCTGTTTTACGAATGTACTCAGAACGCGGCGACGCACTCGAATACCCAGCAACTTGCCAGACCACCGACGACGTACGACGGAATCCGCCACAGCCAATCTGGCCGAGGCAGCCGGATGCGGTTCGCGATCCAGCCTGCGATTGGCGGCGTCGGCGCAATTGAAGCATGCGTCCTGAGCCGCTGGTACCGCGGCGACTGGCCCGTTACAGTATCGCTCCAGTACCAAGGTCGGTCACACGTCCGTGCGTGCCACACGAGCGATCGGCTACGAGAGGACAACGATGAACCCACTCTCTTTTCGTGTTCTGACAATTGCCGCAGCGGGCATTGCACTGCTCGCAGGTGCCGAGTTGCTGGCACAGGACACTCCCGGGCCGGCGAATGACAAGATCAAGTATTCGCCGTATCCGACGCGGAACTTCCCAAACCGCGTCTACTTCGGTGACACCCACCTTCATACGTCGTACTCGACGGACGCAGGGATGATCGGTAACACCCTGGGCCCGGAGGAGGCCTACCTTTTCGCGCGGGGCGAGGAAGTGAAGTCCAGCTCCGGCCTTCCAGCAAAATTGCAGCGGCCCCTCGACTTCCTGGTCGTGGCGGATCACGCCGAAAATCTGGGCCTGGCGCCACAGATCGCCAAGTCCGATCCCGAGGTGCTGAAATCGGAGTGGGGGCGCAAGCTCCACGACCTGGTCAAGGCGGGCAAGGGTATCGAAGCGTTCGGCGAATGGGTCAAGCGCCTGAACGCGCGTGACGATCCGTTCAAGGGCAACGACACACTTACGCGCACGATGTGGCAGCGCGAAACGACGGCCGCCGAAAAGTACAACGAGCCGGGACGATTCACCGCC
>JANNGT010000089.1:0-20126 GCA_031404015.1 Gammaproteobacteria bacterium
GAGGGCAGGGCGCGATGCGTCTACCGATCGCGGTGCGCTGCCATGCGTGCGGCGAGCGCGGCACCGTGCAGGTGCGCCCGCCGATGCCGGCGCGCAGCTCGACGGGGTGGATCGCGCCGCCCGCCGGGTAGGCGACGCCCGGCGTACAATGCAAGGATGAGCGGTCAGTCCCTGATCCGCACGTGCCCGCGCTGCGAGAGTTCCCATGTCTGCCCGTCCGATGACGACGGCTGGCTCTGCCTCGAATGCCTCGAGCGCTTCCCAACACGGGCGTGGGAGTGCAAGCACCCCGGCTGCCTGGACTGGGCTTGGGGCGACTACTGCGACGGGCACGACCCGAACGGGCGGCCCAGCGCACGCACGGCGAAATAAAGGGCCGGCACCCTCGCGAGCGCCGGCCCTGGCTTGCATCGCTCGCGGCGTCAGGCCGCTACCGCCTCCATAGTTTCGTCAACGTATTCGTGCAGGCGATTGAGCTCGTCGACGATCAAGTCGATGGTGCAGGCTGCCTCCAGAACCTTGGGCTCATCGGTCAAGCCGCCCGACCAGACAATGCGGCTCGCACCACTCAGAGCCGCTACGGCTTGGCCGAGGCGCCGGTGTAACTCGAGCTTTCGATCGTGATCGAACTCGGGCCGGTTCTCGGGCGCCGGCTGCGGGGTAGACTGTTTCTTAGCCATGATTGCACCTCTGTTGTGCGGTTGTGGTTAGGTGCTCGATCCGGTGATTGCCGGACCGGGCACCGCTTCTTCGAACTGTTTCCAAACTTGTTTCCAACGTACCCTCAACGGGCCTTATCGAGCCTCACTGAGCAGAGCGAGAAACGGCGTATTCATTGGGTTTCGACGTTGCTCGTTCATGCTCAGAGAGCGGCGGAGAGTTCTGGAATTCCAGTTATATCCTAACGGGTATACGTGGGTTCGAATCCCACCCTCTCCGCCAGAAAACGAAAGACGCCCCGCTATGCGGGGCGTCGTCGTTTCTGGCCCGAGAGGTGGACGCAGCCTCGCCTTGACAGAACTGGGCGTTTCGATTTCATATCCGTGAGCGCCTGCGATGCATGGCGTTCAGTCCAGCGCCGTCTGTGCGCTCCATGTTCTTCAGCGAGGCCCTGCCATGACCCGTGCCACCTTCGTTCGCCGTTCGACCGCTGCTGCTCTAATGGCACTGGTCGTGGTTGCACCGACCGCGTACGCACAGAGCCGGGTACAGTACGGCCGCATCACGGCCGTGACGCGGACCACCGTCGATGACAACACTGGGCGCAACGTTGGCAGGATCGTCGGCGGCGGCGTTGGTCTGGCCTCGGGCAGCGGGCAATCCAGCAGCAACCGTGCGTTGCGCACCGTGGGAGGCGCCGCCGTCGGCGGCATGGTGGGCGACAGGGCCACCCGCACCCAGGCCTTCGAGTACACGGTGCTGATCGGCGGCAGCAACACCATCCGCATCGTCTCCGAGCAGGCCGGCAAGCGCGTCGGCGACTGCGTCGCGGTCGAGCAGGGCCGGTACGCCAACATCCGGCTGGTGCCCGATGCGCGCTGCTCACCGCCGCCGCGACCGGCCGCCGCAGCGGCTCCTGCGCCGGCACGCCCGCCAGCGCCGCGACCGGCCGCCGCACCCGCGCCGGCTGCTCCTGCGCCCGCTGCTCCTGCGCCCGCCCCGGTGCCGGCAAGGGAGGCAGCGCCCGCGCCCGCCGTGGACCCCGCCGACCAGCGGGCCGCCAACGCCTGCGACCAGGTCAAGCAGCAGGTACTGGAGGCGACCACCGACGAGCAGTTCAACGTGGCCGAGCGGCGCATGCGCCTGCTGTGCGGCGAGTAGGGCGGCTCACGGGTTGCGGCCGCTGCATCCGCAACGCGGATGAGCACGGCCCTGATTGCGCAGCCATCGGGGGTGTCAGCAAGGGCAGAATCGCCTCACCGAAACAACGAAATAGCGCCTGATGGAAACGCCACTGACGCCCCTCGATTTCCTGCGCCGTGCGCGCAAGCTGCACGGCAGCCGCGAGGCGATCGTCGACGGCGACCTGCGTTTCACCTACGCGCAATTCGGGCAACGGTGCGACCGCTGGTCCGCGGCATTGGCCCGCCGGCTCGGTGTGCAGCCTGGCGATCGTGTAGCCACGCTCGCGCCCAACATGCACCAGCACCTCGAGCAGTACTTTGCCGTGCCGCAACTCGGTGCGGTGATCGTGCCGCTCAACTACCGATTGGTTGCCGACGACTTCGTTTACCTGGTCAACCACAGCGGCACTAAGGTGCTGTGCGTCCATCCCGACTATCTCGACGTGATCGACGGCGTGCGCACACAAATGACGACGGTGGAGCATTTCGTGGCGCTGGAGGGCGCCAAGCCCGGGTGGCTCGAGTACGAAAGATTGCTCGCGGCAAGCGACGGTGTGTTCGACCGGCCGGAGATTGCGGAAGGAGACCTGCTCGCGATCAACTACACGAGCGGCACCACCTCGCGACCCAAGGGAGTGATGATCACGCATCGCAACGCCTGGACAAATTGCGTGGGTACCCTGGCGCACGTGCCGATGTCTCCAGCCGATCGATTTCTGTGGACCTTGCCGATGTTCCATGCCAATGGCTGGACCTACACCTGGATCGGCACGGCTGCAGGTGCGACGCACGTTTGCCTGCGACAGGTCGAAGCACGATCGATCTACCGGCTCGTCGACGAGGAACGCATCACGATGCTGTGCGCGGCGCCGACGGTCCTGATCGGGATCGCCAACGGACCGGAAGAGAGTCGGCGCACTCTGCGTCGCGGCGTGCGCGTGCTCACGGCCGGTGCCCCGCCCGCGGCCGCTACAATCGAACGCGTCGAAGGCGAACTGGGCTGGATCATCACGCAGGTCTACGGCCTGACCGAGACCGCGCCGTTCATCTCGATCTGTGAGCCGTTGCCCGAACACGAGGCGCTCGCTCCAGCGGCCCGCGCGCGGATCAAGGCGCGGCAGGGCGTGGAACTGATGACGTCTGGCGAACTGCGTGTCGTCGACGAAAACATGCACGATGTACCGCAGGACGGCGAGACGCTGGGCGAGATCGTCGCGCGCGGCAACGTCGTCATGCAAGGCTACTACAACGATCCGGAGGCGACGGCAGCGGCATTCCGCGGGGGCTACTTTCATACCGGAGACGCGGCCGTCATTCACCCGGACGGCTACGTCGAGATCCGTGACCGATACAAAGACGTGATCATCAGCGGCGGCGAGAATATTTCGTCGATCGAAGTGGAAGGCGCGCTGCTGCGGCATCCAGCGGTGCTCGAGGTGGCGGTGGTCGGCATGCCGCACGAGCGCTGGGGTGAGTCGCCGCATGCATTCGTCGTTCTGCGGCCGGGCGCAACGTCCACGGCAGGCGAGCTACGCGAGTTTGCGCGCGGGGCGCTTGCGCACTTCAAGGTGCCGAGCGCTTTTACGTTCGTGGAAGAGTTGCCCAAGACAGCCACAGGCAAGATCCAGAAGTTCGTGCTGCGCGGCAAGCAGTCCGCCATCGCGCGGCAGTGACGTGCCCGGATCGCGAGTAGGGGGACAGCCCGATTCGCTATGATGCCGCGATGGACCCGCTGACCCGACTTCGCCGTCGCCCCTTCATGGCGCCGCTGCTGATCCCGCTGCTGGGAATATTGATGGCGGCAGCCGGTGTGTTCTGGCTCGGCTCGTGGGCACGCACGACGGTCGTCGTGCTGGTGAGGCACGCGGAGGCGGGCGAGAGCACATCGGGCGACCCCGACCTGAGCCCGGCCGGCGAAAAGCGCGTTGCTCCGCTGGGCACGTTGATGGACGACCTGCTCGCCGAGCACCAGGTCGACTACTTGTATGCCGCGGACACCCGACGGGCACAGCAGACCGCGGCACCCGTCGCGAACCAATTCAAGCTGCCCATCAACCTGATCGCGAGCAGCGACTGGTCGGGGCTTGCGGCACGCATCAAGCGCGAGCACCGCGGCAAGACAGTGGTCGTAGTGGGGTACTCGACGACGCTACCGGCCGTGATCAGCCAGCTGAGCGGCACGGATTACGTGATGCAAGACGAAGAGTTCGACGCCATTTACGTGGTCGTGATGCCGAGCCCGGGGGAGACCCGGGTACTGCGGCTGCGGTACGGGGCACCGAGCTTGCAGGACAGTAATGCTAAATAGAGTTAACGTTTATAACTACTTGTAATTGAATATAAAAGTAGATGCCTAACCCCTAACCCCTAACCCCTAACCCCTTCTTCAAACCGCTCCCGCCGCCAGCGCCGCCTGCACGAATTGCTCATGCGCCCCGATCCGCAGATCGGCCAGCACCGAGTCCTTGATGGTTCCGTCCGCCGCGATCAGGTAGGTGCCGCGACGAACTCCGAAGCCCAGCGGGCCGTCCACGTCGTACGCCTTGACCGCTTGCTTGTCCGGGTCGGCAAGCAACGGAAAATTCAGGTCGTGCTTGGCGGCGAACTTCCTGTGCGACTCGGCGTCCTGCGGGCTCACCCCGACGACGCGTAATTTTGCCGCCACGAGGTCTTTCTGCAGGTCGCGGAACGTGCAGGCTTCCTTGGTGCATCCCGGCGTGAAGTCGGCGGGGTAGAAGTAGAGGATCAGCGGCCCCTTTGCGAGCAGCGACTGCAGCGTGTGGCGCTTGCCGTCCTGGTCCTCGAGGTCGAACTCGGGTGCTTTCGTGCCGTTCTTGAGCATCGTCGTCAGTTTCCTTGTTGCGAAGTTCCGCTGCCCTGGATGGAGCCCGAGTTGTCGACTTCCATGACGCAGTAGCCGCCATCGTGCATGCCGCAGCGTTCGTAGGTGCGACGGGCCGCGACGTTGTCGGCTTCGACGTACAGCCGCAAACCGATCACGCCGGGCGTGCTGCGCGACAACGCATCGATGTAATCGTACAGCGCGCGAAACACGCCGCCGCGTCGCGCCGCAGGCAGCACGTAGACGCTCTGGATCCACCAGAACTGGCCACAGCGCCAGTCGCTCCATTCGTAGGTGAGCATGAGCTGGCCGACCGGCATGCCCGCGTCATCCTCGGCCACGAAGTAGCGACCGTGGCCTGGGTTGTCGAGAACGGCCGCAACGCCGCGACGGATCGTCGGAGGATCGAGCCGTTTGTGCTCGGTCTCGAAGGCCATGGCCTCGTTGCCGCGTGCGAGGAACTCCTGGTCGGCGGGTCTTGCATCGCGAATTCGCATGTTCATGCGCGAATGATACCGCTCGAGCCTTGAAATACGTCGGTTGCGGTGCGGCAACCCGGTGCTACAATGCGCGCCCTCGTGTGGGGCGGTAGCTCAGCTGGGAGAGCGTCGCGTTCGCAATGCGAAGGTCGAGGGTTCGATCCCCTTCCGCTCCACCATTTTTCTTTCTCGCGTTCGGGCGCCGCTGCCACCACAGACCGGACCACATGCCCCGGTAGCTCAGTGGATAGAGCGACCGCCTCCTAAGCGGTAGGTCGCAGGTTCAACTCCTGCCCGGGGCACCACATAATCGGCGAATGAGGGCGGGCACCCGGCCTGGCGTTCCCTTGCGACGAGCCGCCGCTAGCGGCGCATGGACTCCTTCGTCACCTCTGCTGCACAGGCGATTGAACTCATGAAGTCACTGGTCCTGGGTCGCCCGTCGACTTTCAACTCGTCGAGATGGATCGGCTGGCTGGCGGCTTGCGCGGCACTTGCCTTGACCGCGTGTGGCGGTTCTGACGACAAAGCCGGCAACAGCGGCGTCGATCAGTTGCCGTCGACTGCGGGCTCGAACGTCCAGACGCCCGCCGTGGTTTCGTCTGCGGCGCCTGGTCCCGCGGCTCCTGCGGTGCCGTCGATGCCCGCTGTTTTGACCGAGGAAGGCGTACAGCCTTTGATCGTGGCGATCGCCGGCACCTACCCGGTAATCGAGCAGCTCGCCACCAAGGAGGAAACCGGCGAGGTTCGAGCGATTCGAGCTGCGAACCGCGAGGCGCGTTTGGAGCAAGCCCGCGACGACCTTGCGAGCATCAAGCGCAACCTGGCTGTGCTTTCCGCAGGCGGATTGCCAACGTACGCCTTGATTCATAACGTCACAGGTGATGGGAACCTGCGCGCCTGGATCGTGTTGCCGGATGGCGGCGTCGTCGCGGGCGAGGCGACCGCTCCCTACGCGGGACTCGGCACGCTGCAGGGCGGGCTCGGCGTCGATCGAATTGCGGCCACCCGTGGTCCACAACTGAAAGGCGCGGAGACACCTCGGCTCGATGCCGAAGTCGATGCAGAATTCGATGCCGAGAGTGATGCCGAGATCGCCGACGCTGCCGACGTGGCCGCCGGGGCCGGGTCCGACGTCGATCGCGCGCCGGGAAAGCGCAACTCCCCTGCATCCATCAAGCAACGGCGGGAGACGCTGGCAGCGGCGGCGGCCACGCTCTTGCCCGGCGACGTTCGGCAGGTGCTGGCCGCAGGTCAGGGACGTTTGTTGGTGGTACCGGTCAGGGACACGGGCACCGCGCCCTATGCCGCACTGCCAATCCGGGATCCAGATGACTTCGCGGCACGCCGCTGGTCGTTCGTAGTGATGCAAGACGTCAAAGTGCTGGCCGACAGCGCGAGCCGTTTTGACATCGGTCAGGTCGATTTCAAAAAGTCGATCGTCGTCGGCGATCCCGAGGGCATGCGTGACGTGAAGTACAGCTTTCCGGCGCTGCCAGGGGCGCGGAAGGAAGCGCGTCGGTGGCGAGCGAACTCGGCATCGACGAGCGCAACGTTCTGATTGGCGCCAACGCGACCCGCAAGAACGTCGTGCGAGCCATCGATCGCAGCGAAGGCCGGGGCGTGATCTACATGGCGACCCATGCCGTCGCCGATCCAGGCAATCCGTTGACGCGAGGCTTTGTCGTGCTGAGCAAGAACAACCTGTTCGCCGGCGAGCTGCGCACCACATCGTTCAAGGGTTGGGACGAGCAACAGCCGCTGGTAGTGATGAGCGCTTGTCAAACCGCACTGGGGCGGGTGTTCGAGGGCGGCACGTTCGGCGTCGCACGCACGTGGACCAACGCCGGTGCCGGTCAAGTCGTGGCCAGTCTCTGGAACGTGAGCGATCTTGCGACGTACCGCCTGATGATGCGGTTCGTCGCCGGGCTGAAACAAGGCAAGGTGCCCGAACAGGCATTGCAGGCCGCGCAACTGGAGACGATCAAGAATTACCCGAACGATCCGAAAATGTGGGCGAGCTTTACGGTCATCGGCAAGCCGTCAGTCGACAGCCGCGTCTCTGCGCAGCCTGTCGGCGCTAACCAGTGAGAGCAGGTCCGCGCTGAGCCGGTCTGCGGGACGACGCGGCGTCAAAAAAAAGCAGGGCGGCACGCGGCCGCCCTGCGGGTCATCGGTCGGACCGCGTGTTGGCGCCCTAGGGAGCGACCCTATCGCCGCCGGCACGATCAGGGTCCTCAACTTCGCCCGTAGCGGCCGCGTCGGGGGCGGTCATCGGGTCGGTCATCGCGCCTTGATCCATGGGCACCATCTCGGTGGGTGCCGCGTCCATGGGTACGGTTTCTGCGGGCGCAGCCATCTCGACCGGCGCGCTGGCTGCGGGCTCGGGCACCACAACTTCTTCCTTCTTTGCGCACGCTGCCAGCAGCACTGCGGCAGCAAGTACGGTGCTGATCTGTATCGTTCCCTTCATGCTGAATCCCCCATTTGAGTGATGTGTGATCCCCGCGTTGCAGTAGCGGGCGGGGTTGAGCCTATTCGATGCAGACGGTGGCTAGCAACCTCGCGTGGCGATCCGCCGGCCAACCTCTACCCGAAACCAATACCACGCAACAATTCGGTGATCGCGGGGCGGCTGCGCACGGGGTCGAGCAACGGGTCGTTGCGCGCATAGATCAGGCCGGAATCAACGACCTGCCGGGCCCGCAGCAATCGAGCGACCGCGGCATCCAACTCGCCCCATTGCGCCAGAACCTGCGCCTGCTGGTAAAGCACGTGGTCCCCGTCGCTCGCGATCAGGGCGTCGAAAGCCGCGCGGGCAGCCTTGCGGTTGCCGCGCTTGTGCTCAGCGATCGCGATGCCCGTAAGTCCGAACACCCGGCCCGGCTCCACCGCGTATTCCGCGAGTGCCTCGCCGTAGCGGCCCAGCATCAGCAGTGCGTCGCCGATAGCCGCGTGCGCGCGCGACATGCGCGGGTTCAGCGCCAGCCCCGCGCGCACCGGCGGGATTGACGCGGCATAGCGCCGTGCCGCGAACTCGACGGCACCGGTGGCGCGGTGAATCAGCGGATTCAGCTTGTCGAGCACCAGCGCGCGTTGCATCGACTCGACCGCTGCGGCGTCGCGCCCCGTGCGGGCGCAGAACTGTGAATAGCGTGCGAGCACGGTGGCTTCGCCGGCGCCCAGGACGCGCGACCTCTCGAACGGCTCACGTGCTGCACGTGCATCGAGCCGACCCTGGAACAGCGTGAACCCGAGCGTCGAGTAGGCGTCCGCCAGGTCCGGCGCGATCGCGATTGCGCGTTGTGCGGACTCGACCGCTGCCGCGTACAACTGCTGCAGCGCCTCGGTCCGGCCGAATTGATTGGCGATGGCCGTCAGTGACCGCGCTCGCGCGGCGTGCGCCGGTGCAAAGTTGGGGTCGGCCGCGATCGCTGCGTCGAACTGGGCCAGCGCGGAGCGTTCCGAGGTTTCGTCAGCGCTCAGGTCGTACAGTGCGCGACCCCGCAAATACGCATCGAAGGCTTCGATGCTGCGTGTGCCTCCCGCTGCGGCCAGCGCGTCCGCGCTGCCGATGTCGGGCGATGCATCAGGCGCCATCCTCGCGACCAGTGCGGTTGCGACAGTGCCCGCAATCTCGCTCTGCACGGCGAAGATGTCGCGCATCGAGCGGTCGAAGGTCTGTGTCCAGCGACTGAAACCAGTCTTGCCATCGACCAGGTCAGCGGTGACGCGAACGACGTCCCCGGATCGCCGCACACTGCCATCGAGCAGGTAAGCGACGGTGAGTTGGCTGGCGATGGTCACCGCATCTTCCGCCCGGGCGCGGAACTTGGCGGATGAGGCCTGCGCCATCACCTGCAGCTTCAGGTTGCGGGCGAGCGTAGCGCGCAGCTCCTCCGACAGCCCGTCCGAGAAGTACTCCTGCGCTGGGTCGCCACTGAGATTCTTGAAAGGCAGCACGGCGATGCTGTTGCCGCTGGGCGGAATCCGCGCGTCGAACAGTCCGCGTCGCCATGAATAGGCACCCAGGGCGACTAAACCACCGGCTCCTCCAATGAGCATTGCTCGTCGCGTCAATGCCGCGCTGCCAGCGTTGGATCGTGGCGGTGTGCTCGATGGCGCAATTTCGACGCGACCCACGGCGGCCGCAACGCCGCGCAGGATCGACTGGATCTCGAGCGCATCACTGCGCGCGCGCCAGCCGGAGATGTCGACCGATTGGTACTGCCTGAAGCCGAGCGGCGGCAACACGCCGTCGAGCGAAACAGGCACCAGCTTGTGCAGGTCGCGGCCGCGCGCGGCCTCATCGAGCACCCAGTCCGACCCAATCGACCGGGCGGACCACAGCACGATCACGGCGTCGCAACGGTCCAGCGCGGCTTCGATGGATTTTGCGAACGCGGCGCCACCTTCGATCAAGGTGTCCCACCAGACGACGAGTCCGGCTTCGCCCAGCGCATGCGCGAGCTTGCGCGCCGTGTCCTGGTCGGCACGGGCGTAGCTCAGGAAAACCGTCGAACCGGGCTCGCTGCCGCGCTCCATGGTGCCGGGCATCGACCAAATGCTCCCTGCCTGCTTGATGGCAGGAGTCTAGCGGTTCGCATCGGCGCGAGTGAGTGCGAGTGATAACCTCCCGGCCATGTCAGTGCGTCTGCGACACAGTCTGCTTGCAACATGGGTCGCGCTGGTGTCGCTCCAGGTCGCAGCGCAAGTTGACCCGACCCCGTCACAGGTCGCGCCGCTGGAGGAGGTGCTCGTCACCGGCGCCCAGCCCGGCCCGGGCTTGTGGAAGGTCACCCAGCCCGGGGACCGCAACGGCCATGTGCTCTGGCTGATGGGCAGCTACAGCCCCTTGCCGCGCAAAATCGAGTGGCGCTCGAAGGAACTTGAAACGGTGCTTGCAGCTTCGCAGGCCGTGCTGGCGCCGGTCTCGGTCAACGCCTCAACTGGGCCGTTGGGTGGCGTCACGCTGTTGCCCTCGTTGATCGGCGTGCGGCGCAATCCCGGGGAGAAGACGCTGCAGGAGGTCTTGCCACCAGACCTCTACGCCCGTTGGTTGCCGCTCAAGGCTCGCTACCTCGGCAACGACCGCAGCGTGGAGCAATGGCGTCCCATCTTTGCGGCACAGGAGCTCTATCGCGCTGCCCTCAAGCAGAAGAACCTGGTGGCCTACGAAGGCGTATGGCCAGCAGTCGAGAAGCTCGCGCGCAAGGCCAAGGTGCCGATTGTGGAGACCGAACTCGAACTGAAGGTTGAAAAAGCGAGGGCGTCGATCAAGGAGTTCAAGGTAACGCCATTGTCCGACGTCGAGTGCTTTGCGCGCACGCTGCAACGACTCGAATCCGATCTTGACCTGATGCGCGAGCGGGCCAATGCCTGGGCAGTGGGCGATGTCGCCGGCCTGCGCGCACTGGTACCGGTCGAGCGGGCGGGCGCCTGCATCGGAACGGTGCTCGATTCCTCGTTCATGCGCGAGCGCGGCTACGGCGATGTGTTGAGCCGGCTGCGCACGGCGTGGGTACAGACGGCGGAGCAGGCGTTGGCACAACATCCGTCGTCCGTGGCCGTGCTGTCGGTGGACGAAATCCTGAAGCCCGACGGCTACGTCGCCGAGTTGCGCCGTAAGGGCTATCGGATCGAAGAGCCCTGAGCGCAGGGTCGAGGGCTTAAGGCACCAGCGACAAGAACAGGAACGAGGCGAAAATCACGACCTGCACTGCGCCTTGCATCATGTTGGTACGGCCATTGCCGAGGCCGATCGAGCACACGACGAGGCTCAACACCAGCAGGATGATGTCTTTCGGCTCGAGGCCCAGCACAAGCGGCAGATCCAGCCAGACTGCGACCACGACGACCACGGGCACCGTGAGCCCGATGCTGGCCAGTGCCGAACCGAATGCCAGGTTCATGCTGGTCTGCAGCCTGTTGGCGAGCGCCGCGCGGATCGCGGACACGCCTTCCGGCAGCAACACGACCATCGCGATGATGATGCCGACGATCGCGGGCGGAGCGCCGGCCGAGGCCACGGCAGTCTCGATCGCCGGCGAGATTACCTTGGCGAGGCCCACCACCGCGACGAGTGCGATCAGCAGCAGCGCAAAACTGAGCCAGCTATCCTTGTTCGAAGGCGGCGGAGCGTGGACGGCTTCATTCGATGCTTCGGCGCCCGGCAGGAAATAATCTCGATGGCGCACCGTCTGGAAGAAAACGAAGGCGCACCAGACCAACAGCGAACTGCATGCCACGAAGATCAGCTGGGTGGTCGTATACGCAGCGCCCGGTGCACTCGTCGTGAATCGGGGCATGATCATCACCAGCGTCGCAAGCGCGGTGAGCGCCGCCAGCGCGGGACCGGCGCCTTCAATACGGAAACTCTGCTCGCGATGCCGCAGGCCGCCGAGCAGCACGCAAACCCCGATCACGCCGCTGCTGATGATCATCACGGTCGCGTAAATGGTGTCGCGCGCGAGGGCCGCTTTGGCTGCACCACCCGCTAACATAAGTGACACGATCAGGGCGACTTCGATCGCGGTGATCGCCAGCGCGAGCACCAGCGTGCCGAAGGGCTCGCCGACCCGGTGAGCGACCACCTCCGCGTGGTGGACCGCGGAAATGACAGCAGCGAGCAGCATGATTGAGCTGACCGCCGTGAGTGCGGGGATGTCCGACATCGATAAAGCGAGCGCCAACCAGGCGAATGCAACGATCGGAATGAGTTTGTGCCAGTAGGACAAGCGGCCTCCATGATCGGCAGACCCGATATTCATCAGGTTCGCCCCAACTCCCGTCGGACTCTACCGCAGCGGCATTGCTCGCATCAGTCGCGTTTGAGCTGATCGGGGTTTACTGCCCCGGACCAGCGAATTCTATAAACTACCCTGCCTATTCCCCTGCACTGACCGCTGGATCCGGCCTGAGGCCGGCCACGAACGGGATACGATGACCGAACCTAAACCGATGCTGACGGCCGCGCCGCTGGCGGCCGGCAACGACGCCTATGTCGAGGCGATGTACGAACGCTACCTGGCCAGCCCTGAAGCCGTGGACGCGGCGTGGCGCGAGTATTTTTCCACGCTGGGTCCGATGCGACACGAAGTCCCGCACGGACCGTTGATCGAGGAACTCGCCCGTCGTGCGAAGACGCCGCGGCACGCGCTGGTCTCGGGTCACGCGTCGCCGGCACCGGCGGGTTCGCCACCCATGGGCGATTCCCAGGCTGCGAAGCAGGGCGCTGTTTCGCGCCTCATCCAGATTTACTCGAACCGCGGGCACCTGATTGCGGACATCGATCCGCTGGGCCTCACGGTGCGGCCCGTGCCGAAAGTGCTGGGCCTCGATTACCTCGGCCTGTCCGACGCCGACCTCGACACTGAATTCCTGACGGGCAGCCGGCACGAGGCGATCAAGCCGCGGCTCAAGTTGCGCGAGATCATTGCCCAGTTGCGGCAGATCTATTGCGGCACCATCGGCGCCGAATTCGCCCACGTCTCGGACGAAACGGAACGACTCTGGCTGCAGGAGCGTTTCCAGGTGGGCCGTATGCACCAGGCGTTTTCGGCCGAGTCGCGCAAGGAAATCCTGCGCCACCTGACCATGGCCGAAGGCCTGGAGCGTTACCTCGCCACGCGTTACCCGGCGCAGAAGCGCTTCTCGCTCGAGGGCGGCGACAGCCTGATTCCGCTGCTCGAAGACGTCATCCAGACGGGCGGCTCGCATGGCATCGAGGACATCGTCTTCGGCATGGCCCATCGCGGCCGCCTCAACGTGCTGGTCAACGTCCTTGGCAAGTCGCCCGACGCGTTGTTTTCGGAGTTCGAGGGCAAGTACGACCTCAAGAAGCTGCAGGGTTCGGGCGACGTCAAGTACCACAAAGGCTTTTCATGCGATGTGAAAACCCCCGCGGGCAACGTGCACGTCGCGCTCGCGTTCAACCCGTCGCACCTCGAGGTCGTGAACGCAGTCGTCGAAGGCTCGGTACGGGCGCGACAGGAGCGCCGTGGCGACGCGCAAGGCGACAAGGTCATGCCGGTGCTGCTGCACGGCGACGCAGCGTTCGCAGGGCAGGGGGTCATCCAGGAAACCCTGCAGATGTCGCAGGCGCGCGCGTTCTACACGGGTGGCACGCTGCACGTCATCATCAACAACCAGGTCGGCTTCACGACGCACGATCCGCGCGACACACGCTCCACCCTCTACTGCAGTGACGTCGCGAAAATGATCGAGGCGCCGATCCTGCACGTGAACGGCGACGATCCCGAAGCGGTCGTGTTCGCCGCGCGTTTCGCGCTGGACTATCGCTGCAAGTTTCACAAGGACGTCGTGATCGACCTCGTGTGCTATCGCCGCCTGGGGCACAACGAGGCCGACGAACCGGCTGCGACGCAGCCGGTCATGTACGCCACGATCCGCAAGAAGCCGACGACGCGGCAGCTTTACGCAGAGAAGTTGCTGGCGGCCGGAGTCGTCGCAACGGGCGAAGCCGAGGCCCTCGTCGACGGCTATCGCCGTGGACTCGACGAAGGCACGCCGCAAACGAAGAACGTGCTCGGCCTGATCGGCAACAAGTACACGGTGGACTGGACCAAGTACCTCGACGTGGACTGGGACGACGAGGTCCGCACGGGCGTGAAGCCGGCGCTGCTCGCGGAACTCGCGGCGAAAGTCACCGCGTTCCCTGACGGTTTCACGCTGCACCGGCAGGTGCAGAAGATCATCGACGACCGCCGCAAGATGGCGGCCGGCCAGTTGCTGGTCGATTGGGGTTTTGCCGAGACACTCGCGTACGCGGCGCTGCTCGAGGAAGGTTACGAGATCCGGCTGACCGGCCAGGACAGCGGCCGTGGCACGTTCTTCCATCGCCACGCGGTGGGCCACGACCAGTCGACCGGCGCGACGCACATCCCGCTCAAACACCTGAAGCCAGGGCAGCCGCGCTTTCGCGTGACTGATTCGCTGCTGTCGGAAGAGGCCGTCCTCGGCTTCGAGTACGGCTACTCGATCACCGATCCCAACTGCCTCGTCATCTGGGAAGGCCAGTTCGGCGACTTCGCGAACGGCGCGCAGGTCATCATCGACCAGTTCATTTCGTCGGGGGAGGCCAAGTGGGGTCGCTTCTGCGGGCTCACGTTGTTCCTGCCGCACGGTTACGAAGGGCAGGGCCCCGAGCATTCATCGGCGCGGCTCGAGCGCTTTTTGCAGCTTTGTGCCGAGAACAACATGCAGGTGTGCGTGCCATCGACGCCCGCCCAGATGTTCCACATGCTGCGGCGACAGATGCTGCGCGCGTTCCGCAAGCCGCTCGTCGTCATGACGCCGAAGAGCCTGCTGCGGCACAAGTTGTCGGTGAGTTCGTTCGACGAACTGAGCAAGGGCACGTTCCGTTGCGTCGTGAACGAGATCGACGACCTCGATCCGGCTGCCGTCACGCGGGTCGTGTTCTGTTCGGGCAAGGTGTACTTCGACCTGCTCGAGGCACGTCGCGCTGACAAGGCACGCAACGTCGCCATCATCCGCATCGAGCAGTTGTATCCATTTCCTGCCGAAGATTATGGCAAGGCGCTTGCGCATTACCCCAATGCGCGCGAGGTCGTGTGGTGCCAGGAAGAGCCGCAGAACCAGGGCGCGTGGTACCAGATCCGGCATCGCCTGCAGGATTCGCTCAAGGGCAAGCAGGAGCTGCTGTACTCGGGGCGCCGTCCTGCGGCCGCACCAGCCACCGGCATTC
This sequence comes from Gammaproteobacteria bacterium, assembly GCA_031404015.1. Classification (GTDB taxonomy): domain Bacteria; phylum Pseudomonadota; class Gammaproteobacteria; order Steroidobacterales; family Steroidobacteraceae; genus RPQJ01. The sequence goes on from JANNGT010000089.1 coordinate 14,893, forward strand.
CGCAGATGCATTCGACCCAGCAGCACGGTCTCGTCGCCGCTGCGATCACGGCCTCCACGCAGGAACAGTCCGCCCCCTCGACCGCACGGCTGCGCGCGACGGGCGGCACCAGGAAGAAGACATGAGCACGATGATCGAAGTCCGCGTCCCGCAATTGCCGGAATCCGTGGCCGACGCCACGCTCGTCGCGTGGCGCAAGCAGCCCGGAGACGCGGTGAAGCGCGACGAGAACCTGGTCGACCTGGAGACGGACAAGGTCGTGCTTGAAGTGCCGGCGCCGACCACCGGCGTGCTGCGTGAGCTTAAGGTCCAGAACGGCACCACCGTTACGGGCGGGCAGATCCTCGCCGTGATCGAAGAGGGCGCCATATCCTCTGTTACCTCTCCCGCGCCGGCGGGAGAGGTCGGCCGCAGGCCGGGTGAGGGTTCTTCTGCCACCTCTCCCGCGCAAGGCGCGACCTCTCCCGCAGGAGCGGGAGAGGTGAAGAAGGATGCCGAGAAACTCGCGCCCTCCGTGCGCCGTCTCGTCGACGAGCACAAGCTGGCCCCTGCCGAGATCGCGGGCTCGGGTCGCGACGGGCGCATTACCAAGGGCGACGTGCTGACCCACCTTGCGGAGAAAGCCGCACCGCCTGCTGCTGCAGCAGACGTGAAACCCTCACCCGTACTGCGGCCGAGCTCCCCCGCTGGCGCGGGAGCGGTAAGCGAACGCGGCGAACGGCGCGTGCCGATGACGCGCCTGCGCGCGCGCATCGCCGAGCGCCTGCTGCAGGCGCAGTCGACCGCTGCGATGCTGACGACCTTCAACGAGATTGATCTCAAGGCTGTCAACGAGCTGCGGGCGCGTTACAAGGACAAGTTCGAGAAGGAACATGGCGCGCGACTCGGTTTCATGTCTTTTTTCGTCAAGGCATGTGTCGAAGCGTTGAAGCGCTTCCCGGTCGTCAACGCTTCGGTCGATGGCAACGACGTCGTCTACCACGAGTTCTACGACGTGGGCGTCGCGGTCTCGACGGAGCGCGGCCTGATCGTGCCCGTGCTGCGCGATGTCGACCAGCTGACTTTCGGCCAGATCGAGAAATCGGTCGTGTCCTATGCGACGCGCGCGCGTGAAGGCCAGCTGACGCTCGAGGAACTGACCGGCGGGACATTCACGATCACCAACGGCGGCGTGTTCGGTTCGCTGCTGTCGACGCCGATCCTGAACATGCCGCAGAGCGCGATCCTCGGCATGCACAAGATCCAGGAGCGGCCCGTCGTGATCGAGGGCCAGATCGTCGTCCGTCCGATGATGTACCTCGCACTGTCGTACGATCACCGCATCATCGATGGCAAGGAAGCCGTGCAGTTCCTCGTCTCGGTGAAGGAATCGCTCGAAGACCCCGCGCGCCTGATGCTGCAGATTTGAAGGGGTTAGGGGGTAGGGGTTAGGGGTTAGTAAGAAGGCCGCGTGGCGGCCGTTCCGAACTTCCGACTAACCCCTACCCCCTAACCCCTTGCCTGTTCGGAGTGCCCATGCCTGATACTTCCTTCGACGTTGTCGTGATCGGTGCCGGGCCCGCAGGCTATCCCTGCGCCATCCGCGCGGCGCAGAACAAGCTCAAGGTGGCCTGCATCGACGAATGGCAGAACTACGACGGCACCTATGCGTTCGGTGGCACCTGCCTGAATGCAGGCTGCATTCCGTCGAAGGCGCTGCTCGAATCGTCCGAGCTGTACCATCGCGCGCACACGGAATTCGCCGCGCACGGCATCTCCGCGACAGGGCTCGCGTTCGACATCGCCGCGATGCAGAAGCGCAAGGCCGGCATCGTCAAGGCTTCGACGCAAGGCATCACCGGGCTGCTGAAGGGCGCGGGTGTCACAGCGTTGCAGGGCCATGGCAAGCTGCTCGCGGGCAACCGCGTCGAATACACGGCGCCGGACGGGAGCAAAAAAGAACTCGTGGCGAAGCATGTCGTACTGGCGACGGGCTCGCAGCCAATGCCTCTGAAATCACTGCCGTTTGACGCCAAGCGTGTCGTGGATTCCTGGCGCGCGCTTGAGTTCGACGCGGTGCCGAAGCGGCTCGGCGTAATCGGCGCCGGCGTGATCGGACTCGAACTTGGCAGCGTCTGGCGTCGGCTTGGCGCAGAGGTGGTCGTGCTCGAGGCGATGGACCAGTTCCTTGCCATGGCCGACCGGGCCGTCGCCAAGGAAGCGCTCAAGCACCTCAAGCAGCAGGGGCTCGACATCCGCCTGGGCGCGAAGGTGAGTGGTGCCGACGTGAAAAAGGACGGCGTCACGCTCAAGTACACCGATGCCAAGGGCGAACAGACCGTGACGGTCGAGAAAGTGATCGTTGCGATCGGCCGGCGTCCGTTCACGGACGGGCTGCTGGGCGAGGGCACGGGCGTCAAGCTCGACGAGCGCGGTTTCATCCAGGTCGACGAAGAGTGTCACACCGGTGCGGGCAACGTCTGGGCGGTCGGCGACGTGGTGCGAGGCCCGATGCTCGCGCACAAGGGCAAGGAAGAAGGCGTCATGGTCGGCGACCTCGTCGCGGGCCTGCACTCCGAGGTCAACTACAACGCTGTGCCGTCGGTGATCTACACCACGCCGGAAATCGCGTGGGTGGGCCAGACCGAAGAGCAGGTCAAGGCGGGAGGTCGCGAGTACAAGGTCGGCACGTTCCCTTTCATGGCGAGCGGTCGCGCCCGTGCGATGGAGGCGCCGGCCGGGTTCTGCAAGGTCATCGCAGCCAGGGACGACGACGAAATCCTGGGCGTGCACATCATCGGTGCGATGGCGGGCGAGTTGATCGCGGAGGCCGTGCTGGCGATGGAGTATTCAGCCAGCACTGAAGACCTGCAGCGCACTATGCATGCGCATCCCACGCTCAGCGAAGCGTTGCACGAAGCGGCACTCGGCGCTGACAAGCGCGCGATCGATTTCCCCAACCGCTGATCGCCGGGCCGGAGGCAGGACCCTTGCTGTTACGGGTCCACCGCTGGTCCGGGCTGCTGATCGGGGTGGTCGTCGCCGTCATCGGAGTGACGGGCGCGCTCACCACGTACCAGGATGAAATCGATCGGTCGCTCAACCCGGAACTCTTCCGGGTAAAGCGGTTGCCGGTGCCCGTGCGCACGCTCGACGAGGCGATCGCCGCCGCTGAAGCCGCGAGGCAGGACGCAAAGGCGACGAGCGTGCGCCTGCCGCGCTCGCGCCGCGACTCGCTCGAGGTCAGTGTGTCGCCGCACGGCTCGACGGATTTCACCGGTTGGTATGTGTACGTCGACCCGTACCGGAACAACGTCCTGGGCAGCCGGCCGTTCGACCCCGACCCATGGTCCCGCCGCGGCGCTGTCGCCTCGCTGTACGAAGTGCATTACTCGCTCGCTGCCTCGCGTGCCGGTGTCTGGTTCGTCAGCGCAGTAGCCTCGGTCTGGCTCGTCACGACGCTGCTCGGTGTCGTGCTGGCGTGGCCAGCGTCGCGCGCAGCATGGCGCCGCACCGTGCGCATACGGTTCGGCGGTAGCGCCGCACAACTCAACCTGGACCTGCATCGGGCGACCGGCTTGCTTGCGGCGGGGTTCATCATCGTGGTGCTGGCGACCGGAATCGCGTTGAACCTGTCGCCACAGGCGACTGCCGTGGTGCAGTCCTTTTCGACGCTGACCTTCGAGCCGGCATTGCCCGAGCCGCGTCGCTCCGCCTCGGGGTCAGTCATCGCGTGGCAGACCGCGCTCGATGCTGCGGTAGCGGCACGACCGGAAGACAAACCGCAGTCGATCTACCGCGACGATACGCGCGGCGTGTACGTCGTGCGCATGCGCGAGCCGGACGCAATCCATCGGCGCGGCCAGACACGCGTGTACGTCGATGCATCGAACGCAGACGTGCTCGCGACATGGAACCCCCGTGACGGCTCGGCGGGTGACCGGTTCTGGAGCTGGCAGAACCCGCTGCACAGCGGTCACGCTTTCGGCGGCGTAGGCAGGTTCATCGTTTTTCTGACGGGACTGGCCGCCGCGCTGTTCGTCTGCACGGGCGTGCCGTTGTGGTTCGCCCGACGTCGCAGCCGCGGCCGCTGATCACCGACGGCGGCGCGCGCGGATCACGTGGGGCAAAGCCGAAAACCGCGCGAGCAGGCGGCTCAATTCCTCGAGCCCGTGCACCTTCACGGTGACCTCGACGGCCGCCGTGCTTTCGGGCGCGTTGGTGACGGTGTTCATGGCCTCGATGCTGATGTGCTCGTCCGCGAGCACGCCTGAGATGTCGCGCACGAGCCCGCGCCGGTCGTAGGCGTCGATCGCGATGGCCACGGCGAACGTGCGTTCTTCGGAGGCGAGTCCCCAGTCGACCGTGATCACGCGCTCGGGATTGATCTGCTGCAGCCGCAAAAGGTTCGCGCAAGTTGCACGGTGGACGCTGACGCCGCGGCCGATCGTGATGTAGCCGAGGATCGACTCTGGCGGCACGGGTCGGCAGCATCGCGCCACCGTGCTGAGCAGGTCGCCGACCCCGTCGATGACCATGCCCGTCGAACCGCCGTGCGCAGTGGGCTTGGCAAGCTTTGGGCCTCGCTGCACCTCCTGGCGCTCATGGAGTCGACGGTGCACGGCGCCGGCCACCTGGGCCAGCGTGATGTCGCCCTCGCCAAGGCCTTGATACAGCGCGTCGGCATGGGGCAGGGCCAGGTCGCCGAGAATCTCTGGCAGCGGCGGCGCGCGCACGCCCAGCCGGTCGAGCTCGCGCTCGAGCATCTGCCGGCCCTGTTCGCGGTTCTGCGCTTCGTCCTGTTTGCGGAACCACGAGCGAACCTTGGCCCGGCTCCGCGGCGAAGCGAGAAAGCCCAGCTGGGGCAGCAGCCAGTCGCGGCTGGGATGCGGCTGCTTGGAGGTCAGGACCTCGACGGTATCGCCGTTCGACAAGGCGAAATCCAGCGTGACCATGCGCCCGTTGACCCGTGCGCCGCGACAGCGATGGCCGAGGTTCGTGTGGACCTGGTAGGCGAAATCCAGTGGCGTCGCGCCTTTGGGCAGGTCGACCACCTCGCCCTTCGGTGTGAGCGCGAACACGCGGTCCTCGAACACTTCGGCCTGCAAGCCGGCCAGCAAATCCGGCTCGACGCCGTCGCGCTGCGTCGGCTCGAGCAATTGCCGCAGCCACACCATCTTCTGCTGGAAGCTCGCCTCGACCTTGCGGCCTTCCTTGTATTGCCAGTGCGCGGCGACACCGAGTTCGGCGTGCTC
>JANNGT010000090.1:0-3452 GCA_031404015.1 Gammaproteobacteria bacterium
GGCCGCCTGCTCGTGATCGAGATGAATCCACGCGTGTCGCGTACGTCCGCGCTCGCGTCGAAAGCGACCGGGTTTCCCATTGCCAAGGTCGCGGCGAAGCTCGCGATCGGCTACACGCTCGACGAACTGCGCAACGACATCACGGGCGGCGCCACGCCTGCGTCGTTCGAGCCGACGATCGATTACGTCGTCACCAAGATCCCACGCTTCACCTTCGAAAAATTCCCCGGCGCGAACACGCGTCTCACCACCCAGATGAAGTCGGTGGGCGAAGTGATGGCGATGGGCCGCACGTTCCAGGAATCTTTGCAGAAAGCCTTGCGTGGCCTCGAAACGGGCATCGACGGCCTCACCCCCGTCATGGCGCTGCCGCTAGTCGACGATGACGCCCGCAACGCGCTGCTGGAAGAACTGCGCATGCCGGGCCCGGACCGGTTGCGCTACGTCGGCGACGCTTTCCGTGCAGGCATGACGCTCGCCGAGGTGCACAAGGCGTCGCGCATCGATCCGTGGTTTCTCGTGCAGGTCGAGGACCTGATCAAGGAAGAAAATGCGATTGCTGCGGGCGGCAAGCAGGCGCTGAACGAAACGCGCATCCGCTCGCTGAAGCGCAAGGGCTTCGCCGACAGCCGTATCGCGAAGCTCATCGGGGTGACCGAAGCCGACGTCAGCACGCATCGTCGCGCGCTGGGCGTGCGCCCCGTCTACAAGCGCGTCGACACCTGTGCGGCCGAATTCGCCACGTCCACCGCGTACATGTATTCCACGTACGAGGAAGAGTGCGAGTCGCGCCCGAGCGACAAACGCAAGATCGTCATCCTCGGCGGCGGTCCCAACCGCATTGGCCAGGGCATCGAGTTCGACTACTGCTGCGTGCACGCGGCGCTTGCGCTGCGCGAAGACGGGTTCGAGACCATCATGGTCAACTGCAACCCGGAGACCGTCTCCACCGACTACGACACGTCCGATCGCCTGTACTTCGAGCCGCTCACGCTCGAGGACGTGATGGAGATCATGCACGTCGAGAAGCCGTTCGGCGTGATCGTGCAGTACGGTGGCCAGACGCCGCTGAAGCTTGCGAAGGCGCTCGAAGCCGCGGGCGTGCCCATCATCGGCACCAGTCCGGATTCCATCGACATCGCCGAAGACCGCGAGCGCTTCCAGCAGCTGGTGGACAAGCTGCAACTGCGGCAGCCGCCCAATCGCACGGCCCGCACGGAAGACGATGCCGTGCGTCTCGCGGCCGAGGTCGGCTTCCCGCTCGTCGTGCGTCCCAGTTACGTACTGGGTGGGCGCGCGATGGAAGTCGTCTTTACGGAGGAGGACCTGCGCGTCTACATGAACACCGCCGTGCAGGTTTCACATGACAGCCCGGTGCTGCTCGACCGTTTCCTCGACCTGGCGATCGAGGTCGACGTCGACGCCATCTGCGACGGCAAGGATGTCTACGTGGGCGGCATCATGGAGCACATCGAGCAGGCCGGCGTGCACTCTGGCGACTCCGGTTGCTCGCTGCCGCCGAACAGCCTCAGCAAGGAACTGCAGGATCAGATCCGCGAGCAGACGCGGCGCCTGGCCTTGGCGCTCAACGTGATCGGCCTCATGAACGTGCAGTTCGCCATCCAGAACGGCATCGTGTACGTGCTCGAGGTGAATCCACGCGCCTCCCGCACTGCCCCGTTCGTATCGAAGGCGACGGGCGTGGCGATGGCGAAGGCGGGTGCTCGCGTGATGACCGGGCGCACGCTGGCAGAGCTGAACCTGACACGCGAGCGGCTGCCGAAGTTCTTCTCAGTCAAGGAAGCGGTCTTCCCGTTCGGCAAGTTCCCGGACGCCGATCCGATCCTGGGCCCCGAAATGAAGTCCACGGGCGAAGTCATGGGCACAGGCCGCAGTTTCGGCGAGGCCTACGCCAAGGCCCAGGCGGCATCCGGCGTCACGCTGCCAACGCGCGGCGTTTGCCTCATCAGCGTGCGCGAGCGCGACAAGCCGGGCGCCGTCGAACTCGGCAAGCGGCTGCGCGCGCAGGGCTTTGAAATCGTGGCCACGCAGGGAACCGCCGACGTGCTCGAGGCCAATGGCGTCGAGTGCCGCCGGGCCAACAAGGTGCGGGAGGGCCGGCCGCACATCGTCGACATGATCAAGAACGATGAATTCACCCTCATCGTGAACACGACCGAGGGCAAGCAGGCGGTGCGCGAGTCCAATTCGATCCGCCGCGAGGCCGTCGCCCGCAAGGTCACCTATTACACGACGCTCGCCGGGGCGCTGGCCACCTGCGAGGCCATCGACCACCTCCAGGACGTGGCCGTCAATCGACTGCAGGATCTTCACAAGGAAGTTTGGATATGACGCGTAAGCCTATGACTTCCAAGGGGGCAGAGCGACTGCGTGAGGATCTAAAGCGTCTCAAGCAGGTGGAGCGGCCGCGCATCATCCAGGCGATTGCAGAGGCCCGGGCCCACGGCGACCTGAGCGAGAATGCCGAATACCACGCCGCGCGCGAGCAGCAGAGTTTTTGCGAGGGCCGCATCAACGAACTCGAGCATGAGCTGTCGCACTCGCAGATCATCGACGTGTCGACCTTGCCGAAGACAGACAAGGTCGTGTTTGGCGCCACCGTGCACCTCGAAGCCAGCACGGGCGAGGAGGTCGCTTACCAGATCGTCGGCGAGCAGGAGGCGGACATCAAACTGAACCTGATTTCGATCACGTCACCCATCGCGCGCGCGTTGGTGGGCAAGCTGGCAGGGGACGAGGTGACCGTCGCCGTGCCGGGCGGCACCCGCTCCTACGAGATCGTGACGGTGCGCTACGAGTAGCGCAGCGCGCAGGAACAGTTTTCAGCCGTCCGGCAGCAGGATGCGCTTCGTTTTTTCGGGATTGGGTCTGTAAAACAGCGCCACGTGGCCGATGCGCTGTACCGGCTCGGCGCGCGTCGCCGTCGCCAGTTCAGCGAGCATTTGATCCCGCGCGTCACGCTCGCCAACCCGCGCCCGGACCTTGACCAGCTCGTGGTGCGCCAATGCCCCGTCCATTTCCGCGATCAGGTTGGGGCTGAGCCCCGAATTGCCAATCAGGACGACCGGGTTGAGGTCGTGGCCAAGGCGGCGGAGGTATTTGCGTTGGGCGTCGGACAGCATGGGGGAAGGGCAGGAAGGGCAGGAAGGGCAGGAAGGCTCAGGTCAGCGCAGTTGGCCGTCAAGGACGGCTATCATCCCTGACCAACGAGAATAACGCACGAAGTTGCTAAACACGGCCGCGGATTTTTCTTTCTCGTTTTTTTGAGCGCCCCTAATAATAATATTTAAATTGAATATTCAAGTGCATAACAGAATTTAAATAATTATTTAAAGAAATACATTTTGAATAGAAATGAGCGTTAGCAGGAAAAACGCGCAGGCTGCGAGTGACTATGCGGAGAAGAAGAGGCAGCAGATGGAGAAAGCCAA
>JANNGT010000091.1:0-4416 GCA_031404015.1 Gammaproteobacteria bacterium
TACATCTCGTCCAGAGCCTCGCGCAGCGCTCTCGCCCAGACATTGATCGCGCGACGTGCGTCAGCCGTGTTGGTCACCCTGTTGGCGACAGTCCAGGTGCCGGTGGTTCGGGCACTACGTGCGTCCACCGCGCGTGCCAAAATTTCGCCCGTCGTCGAATCGCGCAATTCCGCCACCAGCGTCATCCGACCTGAATTCGCGGTGTAAGTGCGCGAGCGGCCCGCGGCCATGGTGTCCGGCGCAGTGATGTACAGGTCGACAACCGAGGCAGTCACCCGGAGCGTGTCCGGGCCCGCGGTATCAACGAGCTGGTAACCGCCTCGTTCAAGTTCGACACGGAACGTCTCGCGGAACAGTTCCGCTACTCCGGTCTGGATGGCGGCCATGTCGTCGGCATTGAGCCGGTTGAGCTGGCTGCGTCCGCCACGATTCGGCTCCCAGTTCCGGGCGAAACTGACTTGTACGGGGTCGAGCATCACGCTTTTGTAAGCAACGATTTCGGCGTCCGGCCTGACGAAGACCGCGCCAAGACGCGCGTTCGGCTGGCGGACCAGGCCATCCCATTCTTGCTTGCCCGTAGTGCTGGTGCTTGCGCACCCCACCAGGGTTGTCGCGCACAGCGCGAGCAGCAAAGTTGAAATTCGGCGAAGACGAACCATGTTGGAGCTCCTGGCGTTGAAGTTAGTTGTGGCGCAGCCATTGCGCCCTCGGGGAAATGTTCCCGTGAGTCGTTTCGTGACAAGGCCGGGCTTGGTTTTCGCACGGCTCTGCTTTCGCAATTCAGGCTAGCACGGTGCACTCAACCGTAGCAATCCAACGCTTGCTTGTGTTCTGGAGCGGCTTGCGCGATCACCAGGTGGGATCGTTGATCGTGCGTTCCTCGATCGGACGCCCGAGCCCGAGCACGAGCTGCCAGTTGCTGGTCGTGGTGGCTGAGAGTGACAGCGACAGCGGCCCCAGCGGTGTGCGCCCGGCGAGCACGAATGCGCCGGAATAGGTGGGCTCCGCATTGACGCCGTCGAGGCGACCGCTCATGTCGGCGGCGGTCAGGGCAAGCCCGGCGTACAGGGACTGGCCAAACACGTAGCTGATGTCCGCGATCCGCTGCAGGTAGGAGGCCTGTGCGCTCCAGTACGACGATCCGCGCAATTCGCCGAGACTCAACCCGGGCAGGCTCACCGGACCGCCGAGACTGAACAAATCATACAGCGGCAGCGACGTGTCGAGCGACGACCCGCCGCTCACGCGCAGGTACCCGACGTTGCGACGGAACGGCAAGGCCATCGTCAACGTGCCTTCGAGGCGGTCATAAGGGGAATCGCCGCCGAGCGCGTCCTCGCTCTGGAAATACGCCATGCGGGCGATCAAGCCGCGCTGCCAGAGCGCGTCGCGGTCGCGCGAGTCGAACGTGTAGCGCACCGCGAGGCCGCCATAGTCGTCGCGCACCCTATTGGGCAATTCCGGCGAGCCGATGTCCCGCTCGGCCTTCTGCACGCCCGATCGGATGCCCGCACGCAGCTCGGCTGTCTTGCCGAAGACGCGTCCTGCATCGAGATAGGCCCATCCCGACGTGAACCGATAGCGCGCCAGCGTCTCGCCGTCGTCGAAGAGGTCTTCAATGGAGTTCTGCCCGGCCACGCCCGGTTCGACGAACCAGCGGTGCGCGGTGTCGAGCGGCTGGTAGAGGGACGCTTCCAGTCCCGAAGTTCGACCCAACCGCAGTGAGCCCTGCAGTTCGCCGCCGCGATCGTTGATCCAGGTCTGCAGGTAGTCGCCGCCGAGCGTAAACGCCGTGTTCGTGTCCGTACCCACGTGCAGTCCAAAGTCGAAGCGCACGATGTGCGGACCCCACGATTTCTCCGCCAGGTGCATGTCCAGCGTCGGCTGCGCCGGATCACCGGACAAGGTGTACGCCACGCGCTCGAAGTCGGAAAGCGCGAACACGGCGGTGGCGCGGTCGGCGATCTGCCGGGGGCTCACTTCATCTCCCGCCTGCAGGGCGAGCGTGTGCTGGATGAACTCTGGATTCGCCCGTTCGAGGCCTTGCAGATTGACTGCTGCGAGCGTGACCTTCTCGCGCCCGGGCCGGGATGTCGCCTCGCGCCAGGCGAGGTACTCGGCTTCGGGCACCGTATACCGCGAGAGTTCTGCGCGTTGCGCCAGCGCCGCCTTGCGCCCAAGCGGGACGGCATCCGTGGTGCGGTCGAACGACGCTGAGCCGATGTCACCCATGTCGATGACGATCTTCACGTCGTCGGGACCGAGGGTGTCGAGCTGTTGCCTCTCGTTGGCACCGATGAGCACGTCGAGGGTGCGTGACATCAGCGTGAGCGGCGAGCGCAGCTCGTCACTCGTGGGCGGCGGGTTCGGCACGGCCACAGCAATGACCACGTCCGCACAGGTCTGCCGGGCGATGTCCACGGGGACGTTGCGAGTGAGCCCGCCGTCCCCGAGGATGCGCCCTTCCAGGCTTACGGGCGAGAACACTCCGGGCACGGCCATGCTCGCACGCATCGCGAGCGCCAGGTCGCCGCTGTCCAGTACGACCATCTCGCCGCTCTGCATGTCCGTGGCCACGGCCCGGAAAGGGATGGGCAGCTTGTCGAATTCCGCGATGCCACGACTGCGGCCCACCAGGTACTGGATCGTCAGGTCCACATTCTGCGAGCTGATCAGGCCGGACGGCGCCATCAGGCTGCCGTCGCGCACGCCGAACTCCAGGCTGTTGCTGAATGTGCCGCCCGCGAGCTTGCGGCGCATCGGCACCTTCGCCCGCAAGGTGCTGCGGGCGATCGCGTCCTGCCAGGAGATCGACAGGAACGCGCGCTCGAGTTCGTCCGCGCTCATGCCCGACGCGTAGGTACCGCCGACGAGCGCGCCCATGCTCGTGCCGACGATGCAGTCGACGGGAATGCGCAATTCGTCGAGCACGCCGAGCACGCCGACGTGCGCCGCACCTTTGGCGCCGCCGCCGCCCAGCACCAGGCCGATGCGTGGCCGCGGTTTTACCGGCGCCTCCGCAGGCGCGCTCGCTGCCGCATTTTCTGCTGCATTCGGAGCTGGGTTTTCTGCCGCGGCAGGTACTGCAGCGCAGGACACGAACGCGAACAGGAAGTACGCCGCGAGCCCCCGGCGAGCGCCGTCAACGTGCGTGCATTCTCGCTTCACCGGTACCCCCACCGCTGCACGGGCACCCGCCCACGCCCGTATGCTATCAAGTGTGCGAGGTTTTAATGCCCGCTTGACGTGTTGCCTGGATTTCGCGGCTGCCGAGCGCCGGTTGCATAGGCAATCTCAAGCATCTCTACCATCCACGCCAGTCGTTCGGCAGGCGTCTTGCGCAGGAATGCCCAGCGTCGCAGCCGCTCCGCGTCTTCATAGCTGCCCCACGCGTGCGGGATCGACTGCGGGTCGAATTCGGTCACGGGGTCTTGCCTCGCTGCTGCAGTACCAGGAGCCGCTCGACGTCGTCCAGGTCACGAGAACGCGCCGTCTGCTGCTTCATGCCGATGAGATGTGCAACGGATGCCACGCGAATCTGCGCCGTGCCTAATGTGACGATTACGGACTCGTTCAGCAGCTCTGCGAAAGGAACCGGGCAGGCGAGCAGCACGTCGACCGTGGGACGGCGGTTAGTCGAATCCCACAGGCTGAAAACTTCCATGCCTCGTTCCAGCCGCCACTGCTCGCGGATGGCCTCATTCGCCAGCAGCACCGGATCGACTGGCGCGACTGGACGGTAGCCGGTACTCACCAACGTGTTGATCAGATCGGCTGAAGTACCTGGTGCGAGATCGATGACCAGGTCGATGTCGCCGGTCACCCGGTCAATGCCGTGCAGCAGCATCGCCAGTCCGCCGACGACGACGTACGGTACCTGGGCTGCATTGATTGCCGCGAACAAGCTGAGAAAATCGGTCGGCATGGCTTATTGTCGTCTTGCTGGCATGGTCGCGCCAGTGAGTCGTGGTGGCGTCATTCGTTCCAGGCGCAGAGCAGGGCGTCGACGACTTCGATCCAGTGACGCACCGGTACGGAACTGGCCTGGCGCAGGTGCTCGAGGCAACCGATGTTGGCGGTGGCGATCACCGCGGGTTGTGCCGTGAGCAACGAGTCGAGCTTGCGGGTGCGCAACTCGCGCGAAAGCCCTGGTTGCAGGATCGAGTACGTGCCGGCCGAGCCGCAACACATCGTAGCGTTGCGGGTCGCGACGAGTTCGCAACCGGCAGCGCGCAGCAGCGCCTCTACTTTTCCGCCCGTTGACGAGCGTTGGCCGTGCTGCAGCGAACAGGGTGATTGCCAGGCCACCCGGACCGGTTCCTGTGTCGCGCTGCGCGCAGCCAGCATGCCTGTGAGCGCGGCGGGGTCGATCACCTCGCAAAGGTCGCGTGTCGCGGAGCCGACGCGTTTGCCCGC
>JANNGT010000092.1:0-4787 GCA_031404015.1 Gammaproteobacteria bacterium
GCCGAGCGCCCCGACCTGACCGACGACATGACGTTGCTGGTGGACGTCGGCACCAATGCAGAGATCGTGCTCGGCAACAGCAAGCGGCTCGTGGCCTGCTCCAGCCCAACCGGTCCCGCGTTTGAAGGTGCCCAGATCAGTTGCGGCCAGCGCGCGGCGCCCGGCGCCATCGAGCGCGTGCGCATCGACCGAGAAACCCTGGAGCCGCGCTTCAAGGTGATCGGCTCCGACCTCTGGTCCGATGATCCCGCGTTCCCCGAGGCCGTGAAGAGCATCGGCATCACCGGCGTGTGCGGTTCCGGCATCATCGAGGTGATCGCCGAGATGTACCTCGCTGGCATCATCACGCAGGACGGCGTCATCGATGGCGCGATGGCGGCACGCACTCCGCGCGTGGTGCAGAACGGCCGCACGTACTCGTACGTGCTGCACGAAGGTGCCCAGAGGCTGATGATCGTGCAGAACGACGTGCGCGCCATCCAGCTTGGCAAGGCGGCGCTGATGGCGGGCATCCAGCTTCTCATGGAGCGGCTCGACGTGCAGACGCTCGATCGCATTCGGTTGGCGGGCGCGTTCGGCGCCCACATCGACGTGAAATACGCGACCGTGCTTGGCATGATCCCGGACTGTGACCTGTCGAAGGTCACCTCTGCGGGAAACGCGGCGGGCACGGGCGCGCGCATCGCCCTGCTCGATTCGCGTTCGCGCGCGACGATCGAGACGCTCGTCGGCAAGGTCGAAAAGATCGAAACCGCGATCGAGCCGCGCTTCCAGGAACACTTCGTCGACGCGATGGCGATTCCGCACAAGACCGCGGACTACCCGAACCTGCGCAAGGTAGTCGAGCTGCCGCCGCTGAAGACGGCGGCACAGCCGGTGGGCGAGTCGCGTGGCAGCAAGAGTCGGCGGCCGGCGCGGCCTGCCTGTCTTAGTTACCTCTCCAGCTTGCGGGAGAGGTCGCGCGTTAGCGCGGGTGAGGGTCTTCGCGTCCAACCCGGCATGTCCTGCCGTGCTTGGAAAGGCAGACACGCGCACGCCAGGACATGCCGGATCGAACGCGTGACGTCACGCGCCTGAGCGCCCATTCCGCATGCGGAAAGGATCGCACGGCGCAAGTAGTCCGACCGGTTCAGAACCCTGCGATCGTCGCCGCCGCAATTGCTGGTTGAGAGATTCGACCCGCTCGGCCAAACAAGGCTCTGTCACCTAGTCCATGTCCATGACGCCGGAGAATTGTCCCGAGAGCGGACGTTCAACGGAAAGAATCGACCGAGGCCGTGTGAAAACGCTGGCACTAATCGGCTTATAGCGCGAACCGACGACGAAGCATAAGCGTGCGTCACGCCCGCATCGCCGCGATCAACGGTTGAACGCCCATGATCTGCATCACTCGCTTCAGGTTGTACGCCAGGACCTGCAAGCTCATCTCCGTTCGAACGCCTGGTAGTCGCTTCGTCAGGAAGTGCGTCGCGCCCATCCACGATTTGAGCGTCCCGAACGTGTGCTCGACGGTCTGCCGTCGCAGTCGTCCTGCCTGTGGCATGCGATCCAGTCGTTGCTGCATGCGCTCGATTACCGCCTCGTGCTCCCAGCGCATCAGCCGACGATAGTCACTCGTTGTGCAGGCGTTGCGGATTGCGCATTTGGGGCAGGCGGATGACCAGTACTTGCGGATCGCCATGCCGTTCTGGATCGATGTGAACCGCCAGATGGCGTGCTCACCTGCCGGACAGGTATAGCGGTCTCGCTTCGGATCGTAGTGGAAGTCGCGCTTGTCGAAGCGTCCAGTCGTCGCCGCATTGTTGGTCAGCGGCTTTGGTACGAGCGGTATCACACCAGCCTGCTCGCACTTCATGATCTCCTCACCGCTGAAGTAGCCCCGATCGGCGAGTACCTTCAGGTCGTCCGTCTGCAGCGTCGCCTTCGTCTGCTGCGCCATCGCCGTGAGCTGGCTGCGATCGTGGCCCTCGTTGATCACCTCGTGCGCCACGATCAGGTGGTGTTCGGTGTCGACCGAGGCCTGCACGTTGTAGCCCACCATGCCCGTGCCGCGGCCGCTCGTGGCCATGGAACGCGCATCGGGATCAGTCAGCGACACCTGCTGATCCGGCGCCACCGCGAGCTGGCGACCGATCGCCTCAAGCTTCTTCATCTGCTCGCGGACCGTCGCGATCTTCTCCTTCAGGCGCTCAACCCGCGCTTCGGGCACAAGCGACGGGTCTCGGTCCGCTCGATCGAGCTCCGACAGGTAGCGAGCGATGCTGTGATCGAGCTGCTGTTGACGAGCCTGCAGCTTGTGGGGCGTGAAGTTCTTATCCCGGTTATTCACGGCCTTGAACTTACTGCCGTCGATCGCGACCAGTGCCTGCTCGAACAGGCCGAGCTCGCGGCACAGCTGCACGAACTGCCGGCATGCCATGCGGATCGCGGGGCCGTTGTCGCGGCGGAAGTCGGCGATCGTCTTGAAGTCCGGTGCCAGGCGACCCGTAAGCCAGATCAGCTCGAGGTTGCGCTGGCTCTCGCGTTCCAAGCGCCGGCTCGAGGGCAGGCGGTTCAAGTAGCCGTAGACGTAGATCTTGAGAAGTGTCGCCGGGTGATAGGCCGGGCGACCTGTCGCGGCGGGTTCGGCACCCTCGAAGCCCAGCTTCGTCAGGTCCATCTCGTCGACGAAGGCGTCGACGGCGCGTACCGGGTTGTCCTCGGCGATCCAGTCGTCCAACCGCTCTGGCAGCAGCGTGGACTGGGCTCGGCACTCACCTTCGATGAACCGCTTCATCGTGCACCCCTTCGTATGGCACGATGATATTCGCACAGCTCACGCGATCGTTTTCACACAGCCTCGGTCGTTCTTACCCGTACGACGTCCGCTTTTGGGACTAATGACTGCTGTCACCGGCCTACATTGATGGCCGGGTGTTCGCCGTATCGCAACACGAAGGTCGGCCGACCCCTGCCTGACTTCCCGCGCTTCCTGCGCTTCCTGCGCTATCCTACGCAGTCCGCCGCTGCCAGCCGGTCGACCATGCAGGAACGTTACGAACCGTCCGTCCTCGAGCCCCAGGCCCAGGCCTATTGGGATGGCAACGGCTGCTTTGCGGTCGCCGAGGACCCATCCCGGCCGAAGTACTACTGCCTCTGCATGTTCCCGTACCCGAGCGGGCGCCTGCACATGGGCCACGTTCGCAACTACACGATTGGCGACGTGATCACGCGCTACATGCGCATGCAGGGCTACAACGTGCTGCAGCCGATGGGCTGGGACGCGTTCGGCCTGCCTGCCGAAAACGCTGCAATGGCCAACGGCGTCCCGCCGGCGAAGTGGACGCACGACAACATCGCGTACATGAAACGCCAGCTCCAATCACTGGGCTTTGGCATCGACTGGTCGCGCGAAGTGGCCACCTGCAAGCCCGACTACTACCGCTGGAACCAGTGGCTGTTCCTGCGCATGCTCGAGAAGGGCATCGCGTACCGCAAGACCGGCACCGTCAACTGGGACCCGATCGACCAGACCGTGCTCGCGAACGAGCAGGTGATCGACGGCCGTGGCTGGCGCACGGGCGCGCTGGTCGAGAAGCGCGAGATCCCGATGTATTACTTGGGGATCACGCGGTATGCGGACGACCTGCTTGGGGCACTCGGCGACATGCCGGGCTGGCCCGAGCGCGTGCGTCTGATGCAGGAAAACTGGATCGGCCGCTCGGAAGGCCTTGAGATCGAATTCGAGGTGGAAGGCGACGGCACGCTCGGTATTTACACGACACGGCCGGACACGTTGTTCGGCGTTACGTACATGGCAGTCGCCGCCGAGCATCCGCTCGCGCAGCGTGCTGCGCAGGGCAACCCTGACCTGCAGCAGTTCATCGCCGAGTGCCAGCGCAACGGCGTCACCGAAGCCGCACTCGAGACGATGGAAAAGCGCGGCATGCCGCTCGGCATCAATGCCGTCCATCCGCTGAACGGCGAGCGCATTCCCGTCTGGGTCGCGAACTTCGTGCTGATGGGCTACGGCACGGGTGCCGTGATGGCGGTGCCGGCGCACGACCAGCGCGACTATGAATTTGCCCGACGCTACGGCCTGCGCATCCACCAGGTCGTGCAGCCCGCCGACGGTTCGCTCGCCAACATCGATGACGAGGCGTACCTGGCACACGGCACGCTGATCAACTCCGGCCAGTTCGACGGACTGGATTTCGACGAAGCGTTCGACGCGTTCGCGAAACTGTTCGAGGCCCAGGGCCGTGGCAAGCGTCGCGTCAACTTCCGCCTGCGCGACTGGGGCATTTCGCGCCAGCGCTACTGGGGCTGCCCGATTCCGCTGATTCATTGCGCGCAGTGTGGCGTGCAACCGGTGCCGGACGAGCAGCTTCCCGTCGTGCTGCCCGAAGAGCTCGTACCGGACGGCAGTGGCAATCCGCTGAACAAAAATGCCAGGTTCCTTGAATGCTCGTGCCCGAAATGCGGCCAGACCGCTCGGCGCGAGACGGACACGATGGACACGTTCGTCGACTCGTCCTGGTACTACTTCCGCTTTGCCAGCGCCAACAACGACAGCGCGATGGTCGATGCGCGCGCGCAGTACTGGATGCCCGTCGACCAGTACATCGGCGGCCGAAACGTATGGCGTTGCACGGCAGGCGCGAATGACGATTCTCCCGCTTGGCCTCGATCTCGAAGGCTTCGCCCACGTCACCCGTAAGCAGGGCGATTTTCGCAAACAGTGGAAAATCCCGGCGGATGCGCCCTTGATCGGCATCGTTGGGCGGCTTGCGCCCATCAAAAATCAC
>JANNGT010000093.1:0-9853 GCA_031404015.1 Gammaproteobacteria bacterium
CGCCGCCTGCGAGCGCGTACTCATCGTCGGCCTCGGCAAGCAAGCGAGCTTTGGCCGCAAGCAATACCGCAAGGCACTGATCGCCGCGATCGGCGCCGTGGCGAAGACCGGCGCGCGTGATGCCGTCAGTTACCTGGCGGACACCATCACTGCGCCCGATGCCTACTACGATGCTCGTCTCGCCGCTGAGGCCCTCGGCGCAGCGCTTTACCGGGTGCCAGCGATACGCAGTGCGCGCAAGCAACCGGACCCTGCGCTCAAGTCCTTCGGCATCGCCGTCGCCGATTCCTCGCAGAAATCGGCGTCGCAGCGTGGTCTCGACCAGGGCGAGGCGATTGCAGCCGGCGCAGCACTCACGCGCGATCTCGCCAACCTGCCGGCGAACGTCTGCACGCCCACGTACCTGGCGCAGCAGGCTCGCGAACTTGCCCGCTCGTACAAGTCCGTGCGTACGCAGGTGCTGGAAGAGCGCGACCTCAAGCGGCTCAAGATGGGCTCGTTCCTGTCGGTCACGAACGGCACCGACGAACCGGCCAAGCTCATCGTCATGCGCTATGACGGCGGTCGCGCAGGCCAGGCGCCCGTGGCGCTGGTCGGCAAGGGCGTGACGTTCGACAGCGGTGGCATCTCGCTGAAGCAGCCGCCCGGCATGGACGAGATGAAGTTCGACATGACGGGTGCGGCAAGCGTCTTTGGCGCGATCAAGGCCGCTGCCGAGATGGGGCTCAAGCTCAATGTCGTCGGCATCGTGCCCGCGTGCGAAAACATGCCGAGCGGGCGCGCGACCAAGCCCGGCGACATCGTGCGCAGCATGTCGGGCCAGACGATCGAAGTGATCAACACCGACGCCGAAGGCCGCCTGATCCTGTGCGACGCGCTCACCTACGCGCGCCGCTTCAAGCCGGCCGCGGTGGTCGACATCGCGACGTTGACCGGCGCGTGCGTGATCGCGCTCGGCGCTCACCTCTCGGCCGTGATGAGCAACGACGAGGAACTCGCGGGCGAGCTGCAGGCTGCCGGCATCCGTGCCGAAGACCGCTGCTGGCACCTGCCGATGGCCGAGGAATACCACGAGCAGCTCAAGAGCAATTTCGCCGACTTCACCAACGCGTGCGGTCGCGACGGCGGCGCCATCACGGCGGCTTGTTTTCTTGCGAAATTCACGGAGGGCCTGCAGTGGGCCCACCTCGACATCGCGGGCACGGCTTACCTGACGGGCTCGCACAAAGGCAGCACCGGCCGCCCTGTGCCCTTGCTGGTGGATTTCCTGCTCGGACGGACCTGACCGGGGCAGCCGCAGCAGTGGGCACGCCCAAGGTCGATTTTTACCCGCTGATGGAGCCCGACCATCGGGCCCGTCTGGTCACGGCGTGCCGATTGGCCGAGAAAGGCTACCAGCAGGGCCTGCGGGTCGCGGTGCGCACGGCCAATCCCGCAGAGACCGCAGAATTTGACGAACTGTTGTGGACTTTCGCGGACCAGAGCTTCGTGCCGCACGGCGTCTGGCCGGCCGAGCCGGACGTCGCTTCAGCCACGCCAGTGCTCGTTGGCAGCACTGGCCTGCCCCCTACACACCGGGACCTGCTGATCAACCTGGGCCACGATGCACCGGCGGACTTTTCCGCCTATGCTCGTGTCTGCGACGTGGTCGGCGGCGACGAAGAGGCGAAGAAGGCCGGTCGGCACCGCTGGCGCACCTACCGGGACGCGGGTTGCGCGCCGGAAGCCCATCCCCTCTGAGCGAGGCCCAGCCGAACGATGAACAGCCAGTTGCCGGACCAAATCCCAGTCCTGACGGACATCGTCGAGCCGAACGTTGGTTCTGGATCCGCGTTCATCAACGACACCAGTCGCTTCCTGAACGAACTCGAGGCGCACCTGACCGCCGTAGTGCACGAAGAAGCCGACGAACTGGTTCACAACGCACTGCGCGAAATGGAGGCCCTGCTGCTGGAGCAGGTGTCCGACCGGCTCAAGGCTGAATTGCCGCAGCTGATCTCCCGGGTGATCGCGGAGCACTTCCGCGGGCCCAGTCTCGCGAACTGATCGCCCTCAGCCGGCCTGCGGCCGACCTCTCCCACTTGCGCGGGAGAGGTGCCCGTATAATCGGCGGCTCGCGCAAGAGGCCGTCGATGGATAAAAGCTACTCCCCGGGCGATATCGAATCCCGCATCTATGCTGCCTGGGAAGCGGCCGGCTGGTTCGCGCCCGCCGGGGATGGAACGCCGTACTGCATCGTGATCCCCCCGCCCAACGTCACGGGCACGCTGCACATGGGCCACGCGTTCCAGCACACGCTGATGGACGTGCTCACTCGCGTGCATCGCATGGATGGGGACCGCACGCTGTGGCAACCGGGCACGGACCACGCGGGCATCGCCACGCAGATGGTCGTCGAGCGGCAACTCGCGGCCGAGGGCAAGAAGCGGCACGACCTCGGTCGGGAACAGTTCGTCGAGCGCGTGTGGGCATGGAAAGAAGAATCGGGCGGCACGATTTCGCGCCAGATGCGCCGGCTCGGCAACTCGGTCGACTGGTCGCGCGACCGGTTCACGATGGACGAGGGCCTGTCGGACGCCGTGCGCGAAGTGTTCGTGCGCCTGCACGACGAAGGCCTGATCTACCGCGGCAAGCGGCTCGTGAACTGGGACCCGGTGCTGCACACGGCGCTGTCCGATCTCGAGGTGCTGGCCGAGCCGGAAGCAGGCAGCCTGTGGCACCTGCGGTATCCGCTGGCCGATGGCAGCGGCTACATGATCGTCGCGACTACGCGCCCGGAGACGATGCTCGGGGACGTGGCCGTTGCCGTTAATCCTGAAGACGAGCGTTACAGGCATCTCGTTGGCCAGCAGGTGCGCCTGCCGCTCACTGGCCGCCTGATCCCGATCATCGCCGACGACTACTGCGATCCGGCGTTCGGCAGCGGGTGCGTCAAGATCACGCCCGCGCACGACTTCAACGATTACGAAATCGGCAAGCGTCACGCGCTGCCGCTGATCAACATCTTCACGGCGGACGCGACGCTCAACGAGGAAGTGCCAGCGGCGTACCGCGGCCTCGACCGCTTCGAGGCGCGCAAGCGCGTGGTCGCAGACTTCGAGGCAGCCGGACTGCTCGAGAAGGTGGTTCCGCACACGCTGCACGTGCCGCGCGGTGACCGCAGCGGCGCCGTGCTGGAACCCTGGCTCACCGACCAGTGGTACGTGCGCATCGCGCCGCTCGCCGAACCCGCGATCGCGGCGGTCGAGGACGGCCGCATCCGCTTCGTGCCGGACAACTGGTCGAAGACGTATTTCCAGTGGATGCGCAACATCCAGGACTGGTGCATCAGCCGCCAGCTCTGGTGGGGCCACCGCATCCCGGCGTGGTACGACGAGGCAGGCAACATCTTCGTCGCGCGCAGCGAGGCCGAGGCGCAGGCGGCCGCGACGAAGCAACACGGCAAGCCGATCGCGTTGCGGCAGGACGAGGACGTGCTCGATACGTGGTTCAGCTCGGCGCTGTGGCCGTTCTCGACGCTCGGCTGGCCGCAGCAGACCAATGAGCTCGCCAGGTTTTACCCCACCAGCGTGCTGGTCACCGGCTTCGACATCATCTTCTTCTGGGTTGCGCGGATGATCATGCTGGGCCTCAAGTTCCAGGGCGAGGTCCCGTTCCGTGAGGTCTACATCACGGGACTCATCCGCGACGAGCACGGCAACAAGATGTCGAAGTCGAAGGGCAACATCATCGACCCGTTGGACCTCATCGACGGCATCGAGCTCGAGGCGCTGGTCGCCAAGCGCACGACGGGCCTCATGCAACCGCAGATGAAGAACGCGATCGAGAAGGCGACGCGCAAGCAGTTCCCACAGGGCATCCCCGCGTTTGGCACGGACGCGATGCGCTTCACGTTCGCAGCGCTCGCCACGATGGGCCGCGACATCCGCTTCGATCTCGGACGCGTCGAAGGCTACCGCAACTTCTGCAACAAGCTGTGGAATGCCGCGCGCTACGTGCTCATGAACACCGAAGAGCACGCGGCGGATCTTGCCAGCGGTCCCTGCGAGTACTCGGTGGCCGACCGCTGGATACGCGGCCGACTCGGGGCGGCGGTCACCAGCGTGCGCACTCACCTGGCGGGCTACCGCTTCGATCTCGCGGCGCAGGCGCTGTACGAGTTCGTCTGGTACGAGTTCTGCGACTGGTACCTGGAACTCTCCAAGCCAGTGCTGCAGGGTGCCGAGACAGACTCCGCAGCGCGCCGCGGCACGCGCCGCACGTTGCTGGAAGTGCTCGAAGGCACGTTGCGCCTGCTGCATCCGCTGATGCCGTTCATCACGGAAGAGATCTGGCAGAAGGTCGGCCCGCTTGCCGGCCGCAAAGGCACGACGATCATGCTGCAGGCCTACCCGACCGCCGCCGAGTTCGCTCGGGACGCGACCGCCGAACGCGACATCGCCGCACTGCAGGCCGTCGTGCTCGGCATCCGCCAGATTCGCGGCGAACTGGACGTGCCGCACTCGCGCGCGACGCCCGTGTACGTGCGCACCGACCGGCCCGGCGATGTCGAAGCGCTGGCTGCGCTCGCCGCGACCATCCGCAAGCTGGCCAACGTGGAGTCGATCGAAATCGTGCGATCGGAGGCCGACTTGCCGCCATGTGCGATCGCCATCAGCGCGGGACGCACGGTGCTCGCGCCGTTCGATCGCCTCATCGACGACGTGTCGGCAGAGCTGGCACGGCTCGAGAAGCGCAAGGCGAAAACCGGGCAGGAACGCGACAAGTGCGCGGCGAAGCTCGCCAATGCGAATTTCGTCGCCAATGCGCCAGAGAGCGTGGTCACGCAGGAGCGCGACCGCATCGCCGAGTTCGAACGACAACTCGAGCAACTCGGCGAACAGATGCGCCGCCTGGCCGCGGTCGCCGCGACTGCTACGGAGCGCTGACATGGCTGTCCAGATCGATGCATCGACCACCGGCGACGCTTCCCTGCACGCGCTGGTCGACGCGGCCGTTGCGGGACTCAACCAGATCATTCTCGGCAAGGAAACGCAGGTGCGTTTGTGCCTTGCGTGTCTTTTCGCGCGCGGACACCTGCTGATCGAGGACATTCCAGGAGTTGGCAAGACGACGCTCGCCCACGCACTGGCGCGGTCGCTGGGGCTCACTTACCAGCGTATCCAGTTCACGAGTGACCTGCTGCCGGCCGACATCATCGGCGTGTCGGTGTTCGAAGCCGACAGCGGTCAGTTCCGCTTTCACCGCGGTCCTGTGTTCGCGCAGCTCGTGCTGGCCGACGAAGTCAATCGCGCCACGCCCAAGGCGCAGAGCGCGCTGCTCGAGGCCATGGAAGAGCACCAGGTCACGGCAGACGGCCAGACCTATCCGCTCACGGAACCGTTCTTCGTGATCGCAACGCAGAACCCCTCCTACCAGGTCGGCACCTACCCACTGCCCGAATCGCAGCTCGACCGCTTCCTGATGCGCATCGAACTGGGTTATCCGGCGCCGTTGCTCGAACGGCAACTGCTGCAGGGACGCGATCGGCGCGACCTGCTCGCCGACCTGCCGGCCGCCATCACGCCGCAGCAGTTGCTGCGCCTGCAGGGCGCGGTGCCGAAGGTGCATGCGTCACCCGCGTTGCTCGATTACGTGCAGGCGGTTGCCCTTTACACACGCCAGGCGCCGGAGTTCGAAGCGGGAATCTCGCCGCGCGCGGTGATCGCGCTGCTGCGTGCTGCGCAGGCCTGGGCCTTCATGCACGGCCATGACGGGGTGCTGCCGGAGGACGTGCAGGCCGTGTTGCCGGCAGTCGTCGGACACCGGCTTGCACCGCGCGACGAAGCGCGTTTCCGCAACTCCACCGAGACCGGCCGATTCGTGCTGGCGGCCGTCCCGGTTCCCTGACCGCCGATGCGCAGGCTGCTCGGCGAGCTGCGCGCGCGAATCGACCGGCGCACCCGCGCGTGGATCCGTCGCCGGCAGGGTGACGACGCCGACCCCGTCGAGTTGCGTCGGCAGCGCATCTACATCCTGCCCACCCGGCTCGGCATCGCCTACGGCGCGATGCTGTTCGCCATGCTGCTCGGCGGCATGAACTACAACAACAACCTGGGGCTCGGCCTGACTTTCCTGCTCGCGAGCCTGGGACTGGTCGCGATGCACCATGCGCACGGCACGTTGGCCGGCGTGCGACTGCGGCTGCTCGAGAGCGTACCGGGCTTCGTCGGCAGCGAGGTGCGCTTTCGCCTGCTGCTCGAGCACGCGTCGAACGTCGCGCGTCCCGCGCTGGAAGTGGGGTTGACCAAAGCCGGGCCGGGTAAAGTCGTGGCCGACCTGCCACCGCTCGGCTCGACCGAGGCGACGCTGACACTCGGCGCGCGGCGGCGCGGACGCATTGCGCTCGAGCGATTCATCGTCTCCACGAGTCACCCGTTTGGATTGTTCCGCGCCTGGGCCGTCGTGCATCCCTCGTATGCCGCCATCGCCTGGCCGCGCCCGGCCGAACGTACCCTCGCGCCGCCGAAGACCGCCACGGACACGGGCGGCGCGCAGTCCGGCGCGATCGGCGACGAGGAGTTCGCGGGACTGCGCCCGTTCCAGGCCGGCGATTCGCTGCGCCGCGTCGCGTGGAAAGCGTATGCACGCGGCCAGGGCCTGCAGACGAAGCAGTTCTCGGGCACTGACGTCGTTACACACGTCTTCGATTACGACAGTCTTGCGGGGCTCGGCATCGAGGCACGCCTTGAGCAACTATGCCGCTGGGTGCTCGATGCGCACGAACGCAGCGAAGCGTACGCGCTGCGCCTGCCCGGCATGATGGTCGACACGAACGTCGGCCATGCTCACCGCGAACGCTGCCTCAACGCTCTCGCGCTGCTCGACGTGCAGGGGCTGCGCGCGTGACCGAACGAACGGGGACAGCGCGCGTGCGAGGGCTGGACTGGGTGCTGGTCGCGTTGGCAATTGCCGTCGCCCCGCACGTGACGCACATGCCGGCGTGGGTGACGCTGCTTTTGCTCGCCGTTGGTCTCTGGCGCTGGGCAGCGGACCTGCATGGCTGGCCGCTCGCGCCACGCATCCTGCGGGTCATCCTGGTGATACTTGCTGCTGTGGCGATCCTCGGCACCTACCGCACGCTGAGCGGCATCGAAGCGGGCACGGCCTTTCTGGTGTTGATGGCCGC
Source organism: Gammaproteobacteria bacterium (assembly GCA_031404015.1). Taxonomy (GTDB): domain Bacteria; phylum Pseudomonadota; class Gammaproteobacteria; order Steroidobacterales; family Steroidobacteraceae; genus RPQJ01. The sequence continues at coordinate 7,169 of JANNGT010000093.1, forward strand.
GGCCAAGCTGCTCGAGACCCGCATCGCTCGCGACCTTACGGTCTTGCTGTTCATCGCGTGGTTCCTGCTGTACGCGGCGCTGTTGCGCGAGCAGAGCCTGCTGCAGTTGCCCTGGCTGCTGGGCAGCGCCTTTCTGACCGCCGTTGCGCTGATGCGCGTGCATGCGTCGTCGGCCCAGGCGCCCACCCGCCACATCGTGCGCCGCACGTTGCTGTTGCTGCTGCAGGCCGCGCCGCTGGCATTGCTGCTGTTCCTGCTGTTTCCGCGGCTGCCTGGACCGTTCTGGGGTGTCGACTCCCGCAGCGAGGCGCGCACCGGTCTGGATGACGAGATGACCCCCGGCGACGTGTCCGATCTCAGCGCCTCGGGCGACATCGCGTTTCGCGTGCGGTTCGTCGGCGCGATGCCACGACCCGAGCAGCGCTACTGGCGCGGTCCGGTGCTGCATGAGTTCGACGGCCGCAGCTGGCGCCGGCCACGCGCGCAAGCCTTCCCACAGACGGCAGTCACGTTCCTCGGGGCTCCCCTGCGTTACCAGATCACGCTGCAGCCGCACGCGCGCCGCTGGGTACTCGCGCTCGACATGCCCGCGCAGTGGCCGGAACGCGAGATCTCCCAGTCCTTCGACCTGACGCTGCTCTCGGCCCGCCCGATCAACAGCGTCGCAGCGTTCGATCTCGTTTCGTATCCGGACTTCGTAGCCGGCGCGGAACTCGCCACATCCATGCGGCGCAAGGACCTCGACCTGCCGCGCGATGGCACCAACGCGCGCAGTGTCGCGTTGGGCCGCGAGCTTGCAGCGAGGCATGCCAATGACCCCAGCGCGATCGTGGCGGCAATGTTGCGCATGTTTCGCGAGGAACCTTTCGAATACACGATGCAACCACCACGGCTCGCTGACAACGCAGTGGACGAGTTCCTGTTCTCGACCCGCAAGGGGTTCTGCGAGCACTACGCGTCGGCGTTTACGGTCGTGATGCGCGCGGCTGGCGTTCCTGCACGTGTCGTGATGGGCTACCAGGGCGGCGAATTCAATCCTTACGGCGGCTACCTGATCGTTCGGCAATCGGATGCGCATGCATGGTCCGAAGTCTGGATCGAGGACCGTGGGTGGGTGCGCGTGGATCCCACGGCTGCCGTCGCGCCCGAGCGCATACGGGGCGGGCTGATCGATGCGGTGGGCGCGAGCGAGCCCGTGCCCGGGCGCCTGCGCGACGCAAGCCCGCTGTGGCTGCAGGTCGAACTCGGCTGGGACGTCGTCAATGATTTCTGGAACCAGCGCGTCGTGCGGTTCGACGCGCAGGCCCAGTTCGATCTGCTCGACCGGCTGGGCGTGGACGAGCCGGATTGGCGCGCGCTGGGCCTCGGGCTCGCGGGCAGTCTCGCCGCGTTTTTCCTGGTGCTATCAGGGTATCTGGCGTGGCGGTTCCGCGCGCCCGCTCGTGACTGGCCCGCGCGCCTGCACGAAGTGCTGGTCAGGCGGCTGCGCAAGCGCGGACTCCATCCCGGGGCTGCTGAAAGCCCCGTCGCGTTCATCGCACGAGCCGAGGCGGCCTGCCCCGACCTGGCGCAACCGCTCAGCGAAATCCGCAAGCTTTACACCGCGTTGCGGTATGGGCCGGTGCCGCGCGCCGACGACCTGCAACGCCTCAAGCACGCCGTGAATTCGCTGCGCGCGTGAGCGTCCGCGCCTCGCTGCCGGCGCAGGGTCGGGTATGCTTGAATCCTACACACGGGGGAACCGACGATGGCCGTGACCGACAAGAAATTCGAAGCTGCAGCGAACGACGTCAAGAAGCTGACGAAGCGTCCTGACGACGAAGACATGCTGCGCCTGTATTCGCTGTACAAGCAGGGAGCCGAAGGCGACGTGCAGGGCGAGCGTCCGGGGGCTTTCTCGTTCGTGGATCGTGCCAAGTTCGACGCCTGGGCCAAGCTCAAGGGCACCGAACAGGCCAAGGCGCGCGACAACTACGTGAAGCTGGTCGAGCGGCTCAAGAAAACTTACGGTTGAAAAGCCCATGAGCGTTGCGATCGCTGCCATCGCGGCGGTCGCCTGCGCGGTGCTCGCCGGGTTGTTGCTGCCGCCCCTGCTGCGGCGACGGCGACGTCGTCGCGCCTTCAGCCAATCGCTGCCACACGCGATGACCGCTGCGATTGCCCGCAATGTGCGGGTCACGCGCAGCTTGCCACCTGAGCTGGCAGCCCGTCTCGAAGGTCTCGTCGTCTCGTTCGTCGCGGAGAAGCGGTTCGTCGGCTGCAACGGCCTCGAGATCACCGACGAAATCCGCGTGACGATCGCGGCGCAGGCCTGCCTGCTGCTGCTCGGCAGGCGCGGCCTCTACGACGACCTGCAGTCGATCCTCGTCTATCCGGGCACGTTCTGGGTCGAGGACGAGGTGCACGACGACGATGGCCTCGTGACGCACAGGCGCCGTGAGTTGTCCGGCGAGGCGTGGGATTCGCACCGCATCATCCTGTCGTGGGCTGACATCGAGCAGAGTGCGGCTACCCCTGCCGATGGCTACAACGTGGTGCTGCACGAGTTCGCGCACTACCTCGATGCGGAGGGCCGCGGCCTGGCTGGGGATCGGGTGAGGGCTATCGACGCGTGGCACCAGGACCTGCTCGCTGAATACGACGCGTTGTGCGCCGCGGTCGATCGCGACGAGGTCACGTTCCTGG
>JANNGT010000094.1:0-5754 GCA_031404015.1 Gammaproteobacteria bacterium
AGCTCGGAAAGATCGGCGGCGCTTCGTCGAGCACGTTTTCCGCGCCAAGGTACGCAGCAAGCCCGCGCATTGCGCCTGCGGTGAAGGAATAGCTGAGGCCCACGTCGAGGTAGTCGCGCTCGGGCACGGCAAACTCGCGGACCTCGACGTCGCGGCTGGCATCCACGTGACGCCAGCGCGCAAGGGCACCAAAGCCGCCTTGCGTATACGTCACGTTGATCAGCGATTTCCATCGGGGGAGCGACAGTCCAAGGCCGCCACCGCCAACCGTCCCGGCGTACTCGATGGTACCGTTGCTCGGGTCTTCGTACGTCCAGTAGTCAAGGTACGAAGCCGTCGCGTTGATGTCCACCTCTCCGGGGCCCACCCGCAGTCCCCAGTCCAGCTGGGCGTCCACTCCCGCCGTGTCGAGACCGCCGATGTTGCGGTCGAGGATCTGCGCAAAGATGTGCCCCGTGGCCGCATCGCGCGTGAAGAACGTGCAGTAGACGTTGGCCACCGCGTAGTTCGGGTTGTATTGCCCGTTGAAGCACCGCTCGACTGCAGACTTTGCATCCCAGCGTCCGATGCCATCGTCGAGCTTGATTCGATACCAGTCGAGCGAAAACTGCAGGTCACGCCAGCCAGTGTCGGGCGCCGACCACGTGTACACCAGTCCCAACGTGGTGGTGTCGGCCTCCTCAGGGCGCAGTGACGGATTGCCGCCCGACACGCCGTCCACACGCCGCAGCTCGTAATCGAAGCTGGGCAGCAGCGCAATCGGCAGGCCTTGCGCCACGCACAGTGCTTCGACCTGCACGCGGGCCGGCCCGTTGCGCGCAGAGCTCCCTGCGTCGCACGGGTCCGGAATGGGTATTTCGAACTGATCTGACACGGCCGGGTAATACAACTCCTCGATGCTCGGTGCCCGCACGGCATGCTGCAGCGAACCGCGTAGACGAAATGATTCGACGGGGCGATACGCAACCTCGGCTTTGTATGACCCTGCGCTGCCCGCCTGCGAATAGTCCGAGTAGCGATAACCCAACCCGAGCTCCAGTGATTTCACTCCCGGCCGGTCTGCCAGGATGGGAAAGAGCGTTTCAATGTACACATCAGTGTTGTCCTGTTCCCCACGACGATCCGGCGCCGCGGCAAAGCCGCTGATGTCCGGACGCGCACCAATCACCCCCGGCACGGCGGGCAGCATGGCACTGAGCCCTGCGTCCGCGTCGTAAACAAACTCGTCGCTCTTGTGGAATAGGCCACCGGCGATGCGCGCCGCACCTGAGGGAAGTTCAAACAGCGAGCCGCTCACCGAGGCTTCCGCCAGCGTTTGCCGCACGCTGATCTCGTTCGTTGCATCGAGCGCGATGAGATCGACGCAATCGCGGGACAACGATCCCGCCCGGTACGGATCGAAGCCACCGTCGCACAGGGACAGGCCGCCGTCGGGCGCGAAGGTCAGTTCCTGCAGTCGGGAGAGGCTGACGTTGTTGGTCTGCCGCTCGGTGCGATCATTCGAGCCGTATTGCACGTACACGTCGAATTCCCAGTCGCCGCCCAACGCACCACGGATACCGCTGGTGACCTGCATGACGTCACGCTGGTTCGCGGCCGACTGCGCGCCGACTTCACTGGCACGCCTGAAGTATCGATAAGGCGCGTTGGGATTTGCCCGCGATGCGAGCAAGGCGCGAAGGTCCGCAGGGATGAAAGGATTCGATGCCGGGATCAATGCGATACCGACCGGTGCTGACGCGAGCAGTCGCTCGACTTCGTAGTCCGCATAGAGCGTCTGCAGGTAAACGCCCAGCGTGTCGGTGACAGCCAGGTCGCCCCGCATGAATCCCGAGATGCGCTCCAGCGGCATCTGCAACGCGGTGTCGGGCGCGTAGTTGTACGGGCTGTAGGAGCGATCGCTGAACATCACAGGGTCACGCACCCCGCGGTAATTGACGACGCTGCCGGGCGCGTCGTTGCCTATCGTGAACACGCTGCCATCGGCATTGACGCCGATGCCAGCCTGGTAGGGCACCGACCCCGGCGCGTAGCCATACGAGCCAAACAAGTTCGAGAACACGTTGCGGTTGGAGAAGACGATGTTGATACCGTCCTCGGTGATGCTAGAGCCGGACGCTTCGAATGCGCGGCCCGGTCCGCGGCCGTCCGTCAGGCCCTCGACGTAGCGCAGTGGGTATTTCGAGAAACTGCGGTCCGCCTGCGTTAGCTCGTCCCGGCTCGCGTAACCGGCGTGGACGATAAACGAGCCGCGTCCCGCAGCGAACGACGAACCCGCGGTGATGCCACCCGAATACGTCGTCGCGTCGCCACGCTCCGTGGTCGCGGCGCTGCCATCGAGCTCGATGCCTTCGAAGTCGTGCTTCAACTTGAAATTCACGACGCCTGCAATCGCATCTGAACCGTAGGCTGCGGACGCCCCACCCGTCAGGATCTGCACGCTCTCGATGAGCGCGGGCGGGAGGATATTCACGTCGACCGCGCCGCGGCCGTCCGCGGGCATCAGCCGCCTGCCGTCGAGCAACACCAGCGTCCGGTTTGCGCCGAGCCCGCGCAGCGAGAGGTTTGCCTGGCCATCGTTGTGCGGACTGTTGGACGTTGCGCCGGCGCTCGGTACCAGTTGCGGGTAACTCTCGAGCGTACGCTCGACTGACACGGCGCCCGTCGCACTGAACGCCTCCCGCGGTACGGTGACTATCGGGCTAGGGGACTCGAAATCGCTGCGCGCGATGCGCGACCCGGTCACCACGATGTCTTCGAGCACAGGCTCGGCCGCCGACGCAACGTGGCCGGTTACAGAGGAGCTCAACAGGGCGAGGCACCCGGCTGTGATCGCAGTCGGTGCTCCGCGGTGCGCAATCGCCAAGTAAGTACCGTCCTGGTCAGGCGTTCGGCTCGTGGCGCCAACATGTTACCGAAAACCGAAACCAGCCTAGAATAAACGCCCAAGCCGCTGGCGGCCCGTTCACGGATGACCATGCAACCACCGCCGGTACGCGGGTATCGCTTCGACGGCTTCACGCTCGATCTGGCCCGGCGGCGGCTGACCGGTGCGGGGCCCGAGCCGCTGGCATTGTCGGGACGTGCCTTCGAAGTGCTCGCCTTCCTGTTGGCGAATCGCGATCGCATGGTGTCGAAGCGCGAATTGCTGGAGACGGTCTGGCCACGCATGGTCGTCGAAGAAAACAACCTGACCCAGGCCATCTCGGGCCTGCGGCGTGCCCTCGGCGACTCGTGCGAGTCGCCACGTTTCATCGCGACGGTGGCCGGTCGTGGCTATCAGTTCGTTGGCGATGTCAGGCCGTGGGTGGATAGCGCAGCGGCGGATGAGCCTCCGGTCGCCTCGGTTGAAACGGCGACCACGGTCCACCTTGAACCCGCCCCGTCAGCCGCAAGCGAAAGCGCTAGACCTTTCACGACCGCCCCGATAGAGACGATCGAGCCGACGGCGTTCCCAGCAACATCATCACCGACCGTCTCGCGACGCGGACTTCTGTCCGGTGCGGGTGCAGCCGTTGCCATTGCGGTCGTCGGCGGCGCCTGGTGGTCCAGACGGCCAAGCCCTGCGCGACTGCCAGCCTCCATCGCCGTACTGCCTTTCAAGCCGCTGCTCGCGTCGTCCCGCAATGAGGCTATTGAAATCGGGGTGGCCGAACTGCTCATCAACCGCTTGAGCGCATTACCCGGTGTGGTCATCACGCCGCTGAGCTCCGTGCGGCGATTCTCGTCGGTTGACCAGGATCCGCTCGCGGCTGGGCGTGAGTTGGACGTGGCGGCCGTGGTCGACGGCACCGTACAGATAGAGCGCAGTGACGTGCGCCTGACAGCTCGTCTGCTCGACGTGACGACGGGTGCTTCGCTATGGGCTGGAAGTTACACTGAGAGGCTCGACGATTTCTTCGCCCTGCAGGACGCATTGGTCACACAGCTTGTCAGCGCGCTGGCTGTCGACCTGCCGCCCGAGGCACGCCAGCGCCTCGTGCGTCGCAGCACCGCCGACACCGAAGCGTGGCAGTTGTATGCAAGCGGACGCTACCAGTTGGAGCGGCGAGATCCCGATGGCATCCAGCGTGCCAAGGCACTGTTCCAGGCCGCCATCGAGCGCGACCCTGAGTTTGCTGGCGCGATCGTCGGCTTGTCCGAAGCCTGGGCATTGTCCGGCACGTTCGGGATCGTCCCGCCGGTCGATGCATTCGAACAAGCTCGCGCCGCAGCACAGCGCGCGCTCGACATCGATCCGGCGCTGCCGGGCGCAATGACGGCGCTGGGGCACGTGTTGACCCAACTCGACCGCGATTGGGAAGGCAGCCGCCGCCTGTACGAGCGAGCGCTGACGCTGGCACCGAACAACGCCTGGTCGCATGCCTGGCTGTCACTGAACCTGACCCAGTCAGGCCGACTTGCGGCGGCGCTCGACAATATCAACCAAGCGCAGTTGCTCGAGCCTGCAGCGGCTCCGTTCATGGCGTTGGGTGGCTTCATCCGGTACCACGCACGGCAGTTCGATGCTTCGATCAAAGTGCTGTCGCGCATGGTCGAGTCTGCACCGGGCGCCGTGCTGCCGCGACAGTTCCTGGCGCGGGCGTTGGTGGCACAGGGCGATGCAGGCGGCGCGATCAAGCTGCTGAGGGACGCAACGACCCCGCGCCGGGATCGTACTCGACGCTGGGTCGCGCTTACGCGATGGTCGGTAACGTGGCGGGCGCGCGTGCAGAAATTGCCCGCGTCGAGGCCGAAGGCGCGAAGCGCTTCGGTGTCGGGTTCGACCTGGCATTGCTGCACCTCGCGCTCGGCGAGCGCGAGCCCGCCTATGCGGCGCTGGAGCGCGCAGTCGACGACGCCTCGCAGATGCTCGGCTACATGATGGTGGATGTAGCGCTCGACCCGATCAGAAAGGAGCCGCGAGTGATCGCGGTCGCCCGCCGGATCGGCCTGGCCTGACTTCAGCGACCCTCAGGGGCACGCGCAGCAGGCCGCGAGTGCAATTCCCGATCAAAAAAATCGATCGTCGCGGCAAGGCCTGCGTCTAGCGCCTCCCGCGTCGCGGCCTCGTCGGGACCGATCAAGCCATGACCCACGCCGGGCACCAACTTGAGTTCGGTCCGTACACCGGCCGCAGCCAGCGCAGCCGCGAACCGTTTCGATTGCTCCGGCGACACGCTTTTGTCCAGGTCGCCATGCACCAATAAAGTGGGCGAATCCTTCGCATCAACGTGCACCAGCGGACTCGCTGCGGCGAGCACGCCCGCCGCGCACTCTCGATCGCCGCACGCCAGGTAATCGCGCAGCACGGCGTTTTGCGGGTAGGGCGGCCGCAGGTCGTAAGGCCCAAACCAGCCGGCGAATGCGCGTACGCACGTGTCCTGCGGACCATCCACGGCAGCAAGCGCGGCCAGCTGCGCACCCGACGACATGCCCCACAGCCCCACGCGCGTGCCATCGATCCCAAACCGCAAAGCGTTCTCACGCAGGAACTGCACGGCCACCCGCAGATCGTCCAGCGGAGCCGGGAAAGGTGCCTCCTGCGCAAACCGGTACTCGATCGACGCGACCACATAGCCGCGCTGCGCCAGGTAGCCGAGGACGGCCGGAAAGTTTGCGTAACCGGCGCCCACGCGCGGGTTTGCCTGTGACCAGCCACCGCCGTGGACGAACACGATCAAGGGCCTCGGCGGCGAGTCCAGTCCCGCCCGATACAGATCCAGGTGCAGCGGTCGGTACCCCGGGATGACGCGATAGACGACGTCAGTCAAT
>JANNGT010000095.1:0-7571 GCA_031404015.1 Gammaproteobacteria bacterium
GCCCAACCGCGGGCGAAGCCCGGGTCCAGTTCGACGACGCGGCGACAGATGCGCACGATCACGGGCTTGAGCCGCTCACTGCCCTTGCGCTGGAAGCCGCGCGCCATCAGGAACAGCTCGTACGCCTCGGGGTTGGTCGTAAAACGCTGTTCGATCGCGGCCTTCTCGGCCGGCAGCAGCTTCACCTTGAGCGCGGCAACGATGGCGGTCGAGATCTCATCCTGGATCGCAAAGATGTCATCGAGAGTGCGGTCGTAGCGCTCTGCCCAGACCTGCGTGTCCGTAGCCGCTTCGAGCAATTGCACGGTGAGGCGCACGCGATTGCCGGCCTTGCGGACACTGCCCTCCAGCACGTGCGTCACCTTGAGCGCGCGCGCCACTTGTGCCGGCTGGACAGTCTTGCCTTTGTATGAAAACGCTGAGTTGCGCGATGCCACGGCGAGACCGGAGACGCGACCGAGGTCTGTGATGATGTCCTCGGTGACGCCGTCGCTGAAATATTCCTGCTCCGGGTCGCCGCTCATGTTCACGAACGGCAGGATCGCGACGCCCGGCTTGGCCGGCGGCAATGGAGACGTCGACGCCGCGGCAGGCCGCGTGCTCGAGGCTGTATCCGCGACCGCCGTTGCCGGTGCGCCGCCCAGCTGCAGGTCGCGAGGCGCGGCGTGGGCCTCGACTCGTTGTCGTACGTCGGCCAGGAATGATAGCCACGCTCTGTCGTTGCGGTCGCCCTGCCATTGGGTCAAGTCGGCCGTGTGGGTCAGCTCGAAAATCATCGGCCGTTGACACGGCTCGATCGTGACCGGCACCAGCGTCCGATTGCGGTCTGCCTGGGTCGCCTCGGCTCGCACCCAGCGGGACGCAACCGAACTCCGCGACCAGAGCACCACCACGGCGCTGGCTGCGTGCAGGGCGCGCTCGATGCTTTCATCGAAGGCCTCGCCCGACCGCAACGCGTCGTCCCACCAGACCGTGAGGCCTTCGGACTGGAACGCGTCGGCGAAGCGCCGCGCCGTGTCGGCATCCTCGCGTGCATAGGAAATGAAGACGTCGGCCATGGGCTTCCGCAGGGTGGAATCAGGCGTGCTGTAGAACCGAAGTTGAGCTTAGCAGCCGCAGCGCGCTGGAACGAAACTTGCGCCCCCGGCGGGTCGTACGCAATTCCGAGCGGCTGCTTGACTCTGGACCATGGTCAAGAGTTTAGACTTGCCGGCAACTGGAGAAGGGAATGTTGAACTTAGGCATCGGTCAACTGGCGAAGCGCGCCGGAGTCGCCATCGACACCGTTCGTTACTACGAGCGCAATGACCTGCTAAGCCCGGCGGGTCGCTTGGCGTCGGGATACCGTCGTTACGGTGAGGCGGAGTTGAAGCGCCTCCGCTTCATCCGCCGCGCCAAAGCGCTCGGCTTCACGCTCGAGGACATTCGCGGCCTGCTGTCGTTGAGCGACGAGCGCAACGTCGCCAAGGTCAAGCGCGCAGCGGAAACCAAGCTGACTGGCATCGAGCAACGAATCGTCGAACTGCAGCGTATCCGCAAAGGACTACGCACGCTGATCGCGGCCTGCCCTGGCCATGGCCGGGCGGAAGCCTGTCCAATTCTGAATGCACTCTCCGAGGAGGATCTGCGATGAGCGCTTCCCACGAAAAGCACGCGCATGCGCACCACCATGACGTCCACGAGTCGAACGGTGACGAACAGACCGCCGAGCCGGTCATGATCGACCCGGTGTGCGGTATGAGCGTGAAGGCAGACTCCGCGCATCAAGCAACCCACGAGGGTCACGACTACCGCTTCTGCTCGGCCGGTTGCCGCAGCAAGTTTGTGGCGGATCCGGCTCGATACCTGACGCCGCAGCCGGTCGCGCCCGAGCCGGGTCCAGCGGGCACGCAGTACACCTGCCCGATGCATCCGGAGATCGTGCGCGACGCGCCGGGCAGCTGCCCGATCTGCGGCATGGCCCTCGAGCCGATGATGCCGAGCCTGGACGACGACGAGAACCCGGAGCTCACGGATTTCCGTCGTCGCTTCTGGTGGACGCTGCCGCTGTCGCTGACCGTGCTGGCCCTCGCCATGTTCGGGCATCGCACCACGTTGCTGTCCGTCACTGCCCGCACCTGGCTCGAGCTGGTCCTCGCGACGCCGGTCGTGCTGTGGGCCGGCTGGCCGTTTTTCGTGCGCTGGGCCCAGTCGATCGTGAATCGCAGTCCCAACATGTGGACCCTGATCGGCACCGGTGTTGGCGCGGCTTTTATTTACAGCGTCGTTGCGACACTGGCACCCGGGTTGTTCCCGGACTCCTTTCGTGAACACGGGCGGGTCGGTGTCTATTTCGAGGCGGCGGCTATCATCGTCTCGCTGACGCTGATGGGTCAGCTGCTGGAATTGAAGGCGCGTTCGAGCACCTCGGCGGCACTCAAGGCGCTGCTGCGGCTGGCGCCCAAGACCGCGCGGCGTCTCGGTGCCGACGGCAGCGAAGAGGACATTCCGTTGACGCACGTGCATGTCGGTGACCGACTGCGTGTTCGTCCAGGCGAAAAGGTGCCGGTCGATGGCGAGGTGCTGGAGGGGCGCTCCAGTGTCGACGAGTCGATGCTGACCGGGGAGCCGATACCGATCGAGAAGACCGCGGGTGTCAAAGTGATCGGTGCGACCCTGAACGGCACCGGCGCATTCATCATGCGCGCGGACAAAGTCGGCTCCGACACGGTGCTCGCGCAGATCGTGCAACTGGTCGCGCAGGCTCAGCGCTCGCGGGCGCCGATGCAGCGACTCGCCGATAAAGTGAGCTTCTGGTTTGTACTCGCCGTACTGGCCGTGTCGATGGTCACGTTCGTCGTCTGGGGAATGTTCGGCCCCGAGCCATCGTGGACGTATGCGGTGGTGAACGCGGTGGCGGTGCTGATCATCGCCTGTCCCTGTGCGCTCGGTCTCGCCACGCCGATGACAGTGATGGTGGCGAGTGGTCGAGCGGCTCAGGCCGGCGTCCTGTTCCGCGACGCCGAGGCGCTCGAGCGGCTGCGCACGATCGACACGCTGATCGTCGACAAGACCGGCACGCTGACGCAGGGTCGACCCGCGTTTCGTGACGTGATCGGGCAGGGCGACGTGACGGCCGACGAAGTGCTGAGACTCGCCGCCAGTCTCGATCAGGGCAGCGAGCACCCGCTCGCCGACGCGATCGTCGCCGAAGCCAAGCGACGCAACCTCGCGCTATCGGGCGCGGAAGAGTTCGAGTCGGTCACCGGCCTCGGCGTCCGTGGACGTGTCGATGGTCGCGCGCTCGTGCTCGGCAATGCGGCACTTATGCAAGAAGTCGGGGCCGACCCCGGTGCACTCGCCGACGCAGCAGAGAAGCTGCGGCTCGACGGGGCCACCGCGATGTTCCTCGCGGTCGATGGCGCGGCGGTGGGGCTGATCGCCGTGGCCGACCCCATCAAGGACGGGGCCGCCGCCGCGATCAAGGCGCTGCACGAGTCGGGCCTGCGGGTGGTGATGGCCACTGGCGATGGCCGCACCACGGCGGAGGCTGTCGCGCGGCATCTCGGCATCGACGAGGTGCACGGCGAAGTTCGTCCCAAGGACAAGGCGGACCTGGTGCAGCGGTTGAAGTCCGAAGGACGTCGCGTTGCCATGGCCGGCGACGGCATCAACGTCGCACCCGCGCTGGCGGCCGCGGACGTTGGCATTGCCATGGGGACGGGCACGGACGTTGCCATGTCCAGTGCCCAGGTGACCTTGGTCAAGGGCGACCTGCGCGGCATCGCTCGCGCCCGGGAGATCTCGAGTGCTGCCGTGACCAACATGAAGCAGAACCTCGCTTTTGCCTTCCTCTACAACGCGCTGGGCGTACCCGTGGCGGCGGGCGTGCTCTATCCAGTGTTCGGTGTGCTGCTGAGCCCCATGTTCGCCGCGCTGGCGATGAGTCTGTCTTCGGTCTCGGTGGTGGCCAATGCACTGCGACTGCGCGGCGCGACGCTGCGCAGTGACTAGCGACGCGACGAGCGGCAGCAACCGGCGACCTGCGAAGCGACAGGGGCCGATGGTTCTACCTGCAGATACTTTCGCGAACTCCTCGTGCGAGGGTCGCGACTCGCGATGATTTCCGTGTCCAGACGCTGAGGTACGAGCGCATGTCGTCCGTAAATCGATCGATGCATTCGTGGGTGACTGCCCGCGGGCGACGGGCTGCGCTCTTCGCTGGGTCGTTTGGACTCGTATTTTTTGCGGCGGTGTCGGCCGCCGAGCCGCCGTTGACCTTGAAATACCAGTCGTCCTTCGCGGACTATCACAACTTCGACGCGCAGGCCCCAACGCTTGCATGGCGGCAGGCCAATGACGCTATCGGCAGCGGCAGCGAGGGTGCCGCGCACGGCATGCACGGCATGCACGGTCCGACGGAACCGCCCCCCGCGGACACCACGGAATCCCAGCCGCCGACCTCCGAGGATCATCGGGAACACCGCCAATGAGGCCGTGGCGTGGTGTTGAGTGCGGTGGGTTGCGCTTTTCGCTGGTGGTGCTGCCGTTGCTGCTCGCCGGCTGTGCATCGACGGCAATTCAGGAAAACCAGGCCGCGACGAGCGCCTTCGCTTCGCGCGAGGTGGGCCAGGAGGTGCAACTCCAATCGACCCCTGAGGCCCGCACCGCTGCCGAGTCCAGGACCCGTGACCTGCTCGCCGAACCATTGACCGCAGACGGCGCCGTGCAGATTGCGCTCAGCTACAGCCCGACCTTCCAGCGCATGCTGGCAGACAGCGCCGCGGCCTCGGCTGCCGCAGCGCAGTCAGCCCGCCTGCCTAACCCGATCGTGAGCTACAGCCGACTGGCGGCTGGCGACGTCACCGAGATCGAACGAGCACTTACCCTCTCGTTGCTCGATTTCGTCTTACTGCCTCAGCGTCGCCGCCTCGCCGATATGCAGCAAGCGCAGCATCGACTGCGCGGTGCAGGTGACGTGATTGGCACCGCGACCGCGGCGCGCGAGGCGTGGATCGACGCGGTGGCGGCACGGCAGTCGCTGGCGTACGCGGCGCAGGCGCGAAAGGCGGCCGAGGCCGGCGCAGAACTCGGCCGGCGCATGGCGGCTGTCGGCAATTTTTCGCGCCTAGAGGCGGCCAGGGAGCAAGCGTTCTACGCGGAAACCACGGCGGAAGTCGCCCGTGCGCAGCTCGAGGCGCAGCGCACCCGCGAGGTGCTGATCCGGCTGCTCGGGCTGTCGGGCGACCTCGCCGACAAGCTGACGCTGCCGGATCGACTGCCGGACTTGCCAGCGAATCCCGACGATGAGTCGGTGCTCGCGCGGCGGGCGTTCGACGAGCGCCTCGACGTGGCACTCGCGCGTGCGGAACTCGACTTCACCGCCCGGTCGCTCGGCTTGACGCGGGTGACCAGCACGGTGAACGCGCTGGAAGTGGGTGTCGCGAGCGACAGCGCGACGGGTGAGGAGACGTTGAACGGCTACGAGCTCGAGTTGCGGCTGCCGATCTTTGATTTCGGCGATGCGCGCCGGGCGAATGCCGAGGCCGTCTACCTGGCCGCACTAAATCGCACCGCGGCCGTGATCGCCGAGGCGCAGTCACACCTGCGCGAGAGCTACCTCGCCTATCGCACGACCTACGACCTGGCCCGGCATTACCGCGACGAGATCGTGCCGCTGCGCAAGACGATCTCGGAGGAGAACCTGTTGCGCTACAACGGCATGTTGATCAGCGTCTTCGAACTGCTGGCCGATGCGCGCGAGCAGGTCGCGAGCGTGCGGCAGGCGATCACCGCGCAGCGGGATTTCTGGGCGGCGGACGCGAGCTTGCGCTCGACGCTGATCGGTCGTCCGGTCGAGGGCGTGGCTCTCGGTCTCCCCAACGTGACACCCGGCGCCGGCACGGCGCAGCCGCATTGAATCATTCAACCATGGGCACGCGATGACCTCACGACGCAGTTTTCTCGCCGGCGCCAGCGCGCTGATCGGGGCCAGCACCGTTGCGAAGGCGGCGCTGGCAGCACTGCCAGAGCCGCAGTTCCAGACCAGCGCAGCGTCCGCGCCACCGCTGCTGCCCAGTGCCGGTCCGCCGTACCGTCCGGTCGTCACGCTCAATGGCTGGAGCCTGCCGTTTCGCATGAAGATCGGCTGGAAGGAGTTTCACCTGGTCGCCGAGCCGGTCGAGCGCGAGTTTGCCCCCGGCTTGATCGCGCGCCTGTGGGGCTACAACGGCCAGTCGCCGGGCCCGACGATCGAGGTGGTGGAAGGCGACAAGGTCCGCATCTTCGTCACCAATCGTCTGCCCGAGCACACGACGATTCACTGGCATGGCCAGCGCCTGCCGAACGGCATGGACGGTGTCGGCGGATTGAATCAGCCGCAGATCAAGCCGGGCCAGACCTACGTCTACGAATTCGTGGCGCGTCGCCCCGGTACGTTCATGTACCACCCGCACGCCGATGAAATGGTGCAGATGGCGATGGGCATGATGGGCTTCTGGGTCACGCATCCGCGTGACCCGAACCTGCACCGCGTCGACCGCGACTTCGTGTTCCTGCTCAACGCCTACGACGTGGTCCCGGGCAGCGCGACGCCGCGCATCAATACCATGCTCGATTTCAACCTGTGGACCTGGAACAGCCGCGTGTTCCCGGGCATCGACTCGCTGGCGTGCCGCCTCGGCGATCGGGTGCGGATCCGCATCGGCAACCTGACCATGACCAATCACCCGATCCACCTGCACGGGCACGAGTTCGTGGTGACCGGCACCGACGGCGGCTGGACACCGCCGGCTTCGCGTTGGCCCGAGGTCACCACGGACGTTGCCGTTGGCCAGATGCGCGCGATCGAGTTTGACGCCACCGAGCCAGGCGACTGGGCGTTTCACTGCCACAAGAGCCACCACACGATGAATGCGATGGGTCATGACGTGCCCACCATGATCGGCGTGCCGCAGGATGACCTCGCCGCGGCGATCAGCGACCTGATTCCCGACTACATGTCGATGGGATCGGCCGGCATGGCGGAAATGGGCGCGATGGAAATGCCACTGCCGGACAACACGCTCCCCATGATGACTGGCACCGGGCCGTTCGGCCCACTCGAAATGGGCGGCATGTTCACCACCGTCAAGGTCCGTGCCGGCCTTGCACGCGATGATTACTCGGACCCAGGTCCGTACGCCCAGCCGGCGGGGACACGCGCCTTTGAATGGACCGGTGCGCCGTTGGAGCCGGTTCGCGCACCGAACACCCGCAACCTGGATGAGCCGGCACCGTTTCAGGTTCGCAAGCCCACCGATCATTCCGAGCACTGATGGCCACGCGAACTCGTATCCGACACGCGCCGACGTCGTTCCTGACCCAGTTCAAGCCGGGTAACAAGGCCAAGATGACCGTGGAGCGGATCGATGGTGCGCTGACCGTCGTTGCGCTGCAGCGGGTCACCTGAGCGCCGAGACACGGTCGCGAAGTTTCATTGCTGCAATGTGCGTTGTCTGAGATTCCCGGGGTACGAAGCGTGATGAAAATAGTGGTTTGGATCGTCGCGATGCTGGTCGTGGCGGGTGCGGTCGCGCTCGGCTGGGCGTATT
>JANNGT010000096.1:0-4603 GCA_031404015.1 Gammaproteobacteria bacterium
GCCGCGAGCAACGCGTCCCGCCGCCGATTCATCGGGGTGGTGCCGGCATGGTTGGCCGTTCCCTCGACCGTGACGTCCCACCAGCGAATGCCAACGATGCCCTCGACCACGCCGATGTCGATGCCGGCCTCGTCGAGGACCGCACCCTGCTCGATGTGCAGCTCGACGAAAGCCGCCAGCGTGCCTGGCGCGCGGCGTGCTTCGGCGATGCGCGCAGGATCGCCGCCCACTTTGCGGATCCCATCCCGAATCGTGAGTCCGCTGTGGCTGACGACGTCGAGCGTTTGCGGGCCGACCCGGCCGGCCATGGCCTGACTGCCGACGACCCCGCCTTCCTCATCGGTGAAGACAACGAACTCGAACGGATGTCGCGTGGCGACCCCGTGCTCGCGCAGCAACTGCGCCACCTCAATCGCACCGATGACGCCAACGTCCCCGTCGAAGTTGCCGCCCTGTGGAACGGAATCGATGTGCGAGCCGGTCATGATCACGGGCAATGCCGGATCCGTGCCGGGGCGGCGACCGATGATGTTGCCAGCCGCGTCGATGCGCACTTCGAGCCCGACCTCGCGCATCAACGACATGACGTACTCGCGGCCGGCGAGGTCCGCCTCACTGAACGCCACGCGGCTGACGCCGCCAGCCGGATTGGCGCCGAAACGCCCCAGTGCCTGCAGGCGTTGCTCGAGCCGTTGCGCGGACGAGCGCAGGCCGGTGTCGCCGGGCTCCGCTGACGTCGCCGTAAAGTTCGCTGCTAGCAGCAGTAGCATCGAAGCACCGCTACGAAAAATGCTCATCTGCGTGTTCCTCGAATGTGTCGATTTCCTTATCGCGCGCGCGGGCTATGCCAACCTGGGCGTACGAGGGGTTGCGTTCAGTAGCTTCCGCTGGCGCCCCCGCCGCCGAACCGCCCGCCCCCTCCCGTCACCGGCGCCTCGGGCTGCGGCGCTGCGGTGGCGCTGTGTTGTGTCAACACCGCCGCTCCCGCTGTCTGCAGCAGATCCAGAGGCCCCTCGCGGGACGTCAGGCTCACGGACGTCAGTCCCCTACGGGGCTCGCGCAGGTATCGATCCAGCGCCACGCCCGCGGCAAGCGTCGCAAGTCCACAACCAAGCAGCCAGGCCTCGGTCGCGAAGCCCGCGGCGAAGCGCAGCTCCAGCGCGAGGCACGCGACGCAACCCATGAAACCGAGCAGTGGCGCGTGTCGTCGCCGACGCAGGCCCGTGATCAACATCGCGGCGCCGAGTGAGATCAGCAGAGCTGCGGTAATCAGTCGACTCGAGCTTGCACCGGTGTAGCCCAGGGCTCCAGAAGAGCCCCATATGATCGCTGGCGCATAGGCCGCGACTGGAAGCGCCGCGACCAACCAGTCGAGCATCCGATCATGCAGCGGGCGACGGTACTCACGCGCGCCGAGAGCGAGCGCCAGTGCCGCCAGCGAGCAACCGACGACAAGGGACGTCATGCCGCGGCCCATCACCTGATCGATGGCGCGAGCCACTTCGGTCGATGCGACCCAGAAAACGAATGCGATCACCACACACGTGGTGACCAACGGGTTCAAGAGTCGAAATCCTGCGGTACCCGCTGCCGCAATCAGCACGAGCGTCGCGACGTCGTCGGCCGCGAAGCCTGAGCGCGGCGTCAGGAGCGTCGTGACCCAGGCCCCTATCAGGAGAAACCCGGCCAGGCACAGGCCCTCCTCGACGCCCGATGCGAACAGCCGCCTGGTCACGATGAGCCACTCGGCAGCGAGCGCGGCAACGAGACCGCCGATCAGCAGGGTGGTCTCGCTGCGAAAGCCCAGGATGCCCAGCAGCAGCGCGCCCGCCACGAGCCCAAGCAGGAAGAGCGCGACGCGCGCCAGCGGTCCGGTGCTGCGCCAGCCGCCGGCACGCTCCGCGGCGACGGCGCGCGCAGCCGCTGATTCCATCCTGGACGCCACCGCCATCCAGCGTTCCTCAAGAGGCGATATGCGCCATCGTCGGGTCATGTGCCCGGCTCACGGAGACGTCGACGCAAGCGCCACAGCGTGGCCGCGGCGATGCACACCACCATCAGCACGAAGCCAAACGACACGGTCATGCCATGCAGACGTGGCACGACGACGACACAAATGCCGACCGCCGCATACAAGATGCCATACACCAGAAACGCCTCGCGGCCCGTGCCGAGACCATGGCGAACGGACACATACGCAAGTACGGCGAGCAACGGCAGCCCGGCCGCCAGCCACGGCCACTCGAGACACCAGGCCAGCGCGCCCCAGCATGCAATGTTCACAGCAAAGTGCTCGAACACAACGCTGAAGGTCGTACCGGCGGGGGCGCGGCGGTCGACATGACGCCAGGCTGTGATCAAAGCGGCGCAGGCAAGGGCGCGGCTCCCGAGCGCGGGCGTCGAATGAGAAAGATTGAGCACATCGCCAACCGACCCGCCCAAACCGAACCACCCTGCCAGCGACGTGAGTGAGGCCGCCAGC
Organism: Gammaproteobacteria bacterium; assembly: GCA_031404015.1. GTDB lineage: Bacteria > Pseudomonadota > Gammaproteobacteria > Steroidobacterales > Steroidobacteraceae > RPQJ01. The sequence goes on from JANNGT010000096.1 coordinate 2,483, forward strand.
ACCAGCGGTGATTTGAACGCATAGGCCAGGGCCCCATGGGCAACCGCGAGCAACAGCAGATGCCATGACCACAAGGGACCGAGCAGCGCGAACTCTCGTTCGGCGTAGGCCAGGCCCGCGCTTGCCAGCAGCGCGGCAAGCAGCAGCAGGTAGTCGGCGACTACGGTCAGTGGCCGGTTCGCGAACCGCGCGCGCAGCGCAGGCACCGCAGCAATGACAGCAGCAAGCGCAATCGCGAACAGGATTGCGAGAGGGCCGATCCGATCCAGGTTCCGGGCAAGGACGAGACCCACGCCTGCCATGGCGAGCAGCACGCCTGCATACATCGCGGCGCGCAGCTCCAGGTGCAGTGAGAATACGTCCCCGCGATCCCAAGCCAATGCGCGCGACGCCGTGGCGTCGTCGATGACGCCGTCGGCGTGCAGTGCCCGAATCTCTGCTTCAAGCGTGTGCATCGCGGATCAGCGCAAGCCGAGGAACCAGCGTGACGTGTGGCAACCGACCGGGCTTCAGCCGAACGAACGAATCAACACGTAGCCGCAGAGCACCAGTATTGCGCTCCATGAGAACACCGAGCCATAAAAGCGCCCGAACGACCGCGCCCGCACGGTGCTAAGCCCGTAGGCATGCAGCACGCGACCGACCAGGAATGCCGCGCCCATGAGGTGCAGAAACCAGAATGCGGCGCCACCGAGTTCGGCCAGCAGCAGCAGGATCAGGAACGTCGGCGCGTACTCGGTGAAGTTGCCGTGCACGCGCACGGGCTGCTCCAGGCCGGAATCTTCGCTGCCGACACCGAGCGGCACGCGCCGGCCGAGACGCAGGCGCACGATGTTGAGCGCAAGCGCAATCAGTAACACGCCGCAGAGCGCGGCATACAGCATCGTCACGACGGGCGCGTTGTCGATCAAAGTCAGTCTCCCCTGCGCGAGCGGCGCGCGTTCAGGCGCGTCGCTGTTGCGCTCATTATTGTTCTGATTACAGCTGGCCCAGCACGTACTCCGCGCTCGACACCTTGAATTCGCCCGGGCCTTCGACGAACAGGCCGGACACCGTACCGTCCTTGGCGACGATCGCGAACCGCTGGCCGCGAACTCCCATGCCAAAGCCGCTCGCGTTGAGCTCGAGTCCCAGGGCCTTGGCGTACTCGGCGTTGCCGTCCGCGAGCATCAGTACGCCGTCGCCCACGTTCGAATGCTTGCCCCATGCGTTCATCACGAACACGTCGTTGACGGCCATGCAGGCCACCGTGTCGACGCTCTTTGCCTTGAACTCGCCGGCTTTCTCGACGAACCCGGGCAGGTACTTGGCATCGCAGGTGGGTGTGAACGCGCCCGGCACCGAAAACAGAACGACCGTCTTGCCAGCAAAAAGCTGGTCGGTGGTGAGGTTCTGCGGGCCGTCCTTGGTCATCGTCTTGAACGTGCCGGACGGCATCTTGTCGCCCACTTTGATCGTCATGGCTGGAATCTCCCCCGGCTCGGTGACCGGCTGTGGCTGATGGATGGACTGGATCTTACCAGTGCCGTTGGCTAACGACGTGCGGCCTCGGCAAACGTGCGCTCGATCAGCTTGACCGATTCGGCGCTGTTCCAGTCTCGAGCGCCACGGAAACGTCCAACCACGCGGCCACCCGCGTCAACCAACACGGTCAGGGGGATGCTCGAGGCGCCCAAAGACTTCTCGAGCGGCCAATGGGGGGCCGAATCAATGTAGTGACTCAGCGTGGCATTCGACTGCTTGAGCCACGCCACCGCTGCCTTGCGGTCATCGTCGGTGGAGATGCCCAGGATCGTGTAGCGGCCGCCCTGCTCGCTCCAGGCCAGTCGCTCCAACGACGCGGCTTCCTTGCGACACGGGGTGCACCAGCTGGCCCAGACGTTGATGATCAGCGGGCGTCCCCGGTAACTGGCCAGGGATCGATGTGGACCGTTCAGGCCGGCCTTGGCTGCGCCGGACCGGGGCTTTGCGATCCAGGCGGCGGTGAAGTGGGACGGCAATGTCGGGAATTCGGCTGCGATCATTGCCGATAGCCGCGACCAGAATGAGCCGATCTTCTACAAGGTCAATGCCATTGACCTTGCGGAGCGGATCGGCGGCCGTGGGACCGGTGCGGCCGCC
>JANNGT010000097.1:0-10024 GCA_031404015.1 Gammaproteobacteria bacterium
GAACCAACCAGACCAAGGACCAGGAAACGGGAGATACGCATGGGACTGTGGCGGTAAGTGGACCTTGATGCTCTTTCCCGAGCGCTGTGCCGTCAACGGGGTTGGCGTAATTGACGAGGAACGTGGAAATGTTGCCGCTCGGGCACGAAGCCACCAGGATCATGCCGAGCGCGATGCTCGGTGTCGGCTGCAGGATCATGGTCAGTGCAAACGCCACGGCGGGCAGCAGCACGGAGTGCGCAAGCAGCCCGATCAGCGTGCCCCGCGGCGACGTCAGGATGCCCTTGAAGTCGGCGACGCGCATGTCGAGCGCGACGCCAAACAGCACGAAGGCGAGGATGACGTCGAGCGCGACCAGCGATCCCGGGCTGAAGTGCAGCCGGACCGCGTCGAGTTCGTTCATTTGCCCTTGGGCTCGAGGTGCATGTCCTTGAAGTGCATGAGCCCCGGTGCCCACATGTGCTTGACGGGGTCGACGTCCACGTGGATGACGGCCGGGCCGCCGGTCGCGAGTGCACGCTCCAGCGCGGGGCGCAGTTCACGCGGGTCGGCCACGCGCTCGCCATGCGCGCCCATCGCTTCGGCGAGCTTGTCGAAGCGGATCTCGCCCAGGTCCGCCTTGATGGTTTCGTCGGGCCCAAGCGACTTCTTGATCAGCGTCTTGAGCGGCTTCAGGGCGAACTGCTGGTTCATCTTCACCATGCCCCACTGCTTGTCACAAAGCACTAGGTAGACGACCTGCAGGCCGTTGCGCACAGCCGTCTCGATCTCTTGCGGATGGAACCCCATCGCGCCATCGCCAATGATGCAGCACACGGGCTTGCCGGGACGGGCAACCGCCGCGCCGAGGGCCTGCGCAATACCGGCACCGAGCATGCCGAACTTGAAGGTGGACAGCAGCGTGTTGGGCACACGCATCTCATGGAAGAACATGGCCCACACGGCGGTGTTGCCACCGTCGGCGACGAGCGTCGAGCCTTCTGGAAAAACCTGCTGGCAGACGTGCGCCACGTGCGCGGGATTCATCGGCACGGACATGTCGTTGAGTTTCTCGTCGAGCTTGGCGCGCTCGTCGCGAATCGTGGCGCGGTACTGCGCCACTTGCCTGCGCCTTGCGTCCAGGTTCATGCGCGACTGGCGCTGCTCGAGTTCCACGACCAGCGCAGCCAGGAACAGCTTGACGTCTGCCAGCACGGCCACGGTGGCCGGCTTGTTGGCTCCGAGGATGTGACCGTCGATGTCCACCTGGACCATCTTCTGCTCGGACGGATGACGCCAGTTCGGCGCCTTGCCCCACCAGTCGGTTTCGCCAAGACGCGAACCCAGGCACAGCACGGCGTCGGCGTCGTTGCGCACCTGGTTGTTGAGCTTGATCAGTGCCATCGGCATGGCGAGTTCATGTGTTTCCGGCAGCACGCCACGACCCGCCCAGCTCGTCGTGACGGGCGCGTGCAACGCTTCAGCGACGCGGCGCAATTCGTCGTAGGCGGCTGCGTGAATCACGCCGCTGCCCGCATGGATGATGGGCAACTGCGCCGCGGCGAGCAGGTCCGCTGCCTGCGCCACCTGGTCGGGTGCGGGCACGATCGCATGCGTACGGCGGGACTGCGCGGGATCCCAGATGGCGACATCGGCCTTCACTCTGCCGTTGATGATGTTCTCGGGCACGTCCAGGTGCACGACGCCGGGGCGACCTTCCCAGCAATGGCGCAGCGCAGTGCGGCCGAGTTCGGCGACGCGGTCGAACGAGACGACGGCGTGGCTCCACTTCGAGAATTTCTGGATGGCGCCGACCTGGTCGAACGCCTGGTAGGTGCCGCCACGATCGGGGTAGACGATCTGCGGCCGTCGGCAGCTGGTGATCGCCAGCACCCGATTGCCTTCAGCGTTCTCCACCACCAGGCCGGGCAGCAAATTGGCGACACCCGGGCCGTTGCTCGCCATGCAGACGCCCAGCCTGCCGGTGAGGCGCGCGTAGGCACCCGCCATGTGGGCGGCGCACGTCTCGTGCCGCGGCGTGACGATCTCGATCCCTAACTTGTGCAGGTTTGAATAGAAGCCGAAGTAGGTGCCGTCGATGATGCCGAAGACTTTCTCGACACCTTCTGCCTGCAGCATGCGCGCAAGCACTTCACCGCCACTGGTTTCGTTCATGGTCCTCGTCCGTTCTGTTTTCCGGCACTATAGCGCGCCCGGTTGCCCAATGGTCCGGCTGCCCAGCCCGCCGTAGAATCGCTGCGGTTTTCCACGATGAACCGGAACGAATGGAAGCGTACGCAAGCTGGCTGCCGGTGATTGCTGCACTCATTGCCGCTGGCGCAGCGGGCGGGTTGATTGCGGGATTGCTGGGTGTGGGCGGTGGCATCGTGCTGGTGCCGGCACTCGACGTGGCACTCGGCACCGCGGGCGTCGATCCCGCCGTCTCGCTGCATGTCGCGGTAGCAACCTCCATGGCGACGATCGTGCCCACGGCCATTTCGTCCTCGCGTGCCCACGCGAGCCGCAACGCGGTCGACTTCGCCCTGGTGAAACGCTGGTCCTTCCCGATCGTTGTCGGCGCGCTGGCGGGTTCGCTCGCTGCAGCGCACGTGAACGGCCAGGTGCTCGCCGCAATCTTCGGCGCGGTGGCGCTGTTGTCCGCACTCAAGATGCTGTTGCCGCTCGATCGCGTCGTGCTGCGCCCGTCGCTGCCGGGAGGCATCGTCGGGGCGCTGATCCCGGCATTCATCGGCGCAATCTCGGCAATGATGGGAATCGGCGGCGGCACACTGAGCGTGCCAACCATGACGCTGTGTGGCGAACCAGTGCACAAGGCTGTGGGTACGGCGGCGCTGCTGGGTCTGTGGATCGCGCTGCCCGCGACGGCCGGGTACCTGCTCGCTCGTCCCGCCGAGGCGGCCACGCTGCCGCCGTTGACGATCGGTTACGTCAGCCTGGTCGGCTTCGCGCTGGTGGCACCCATCTCGTGGCTGGTCGCGCCGTTGGGTGCCAAGCTCGCGCACTCACTCGATCGACGGAAGTTGTCCGCCGCCTTCGGCCTCTTCCTGCTGGTGGTCGCGATCCGCATGCTGTATCGCGTCCTGTCCTGACGGTGTCGATTTACGGGATTGACGACCAGGTCGCCCGCAATCGCGCCGCCACATGCTGCACTCGTGCAACTAGTAGAAGCAGTTCATGATCAGTCGCCCTGTCTCCACCTGACCTTTCGGCTTCTGTCGCGAGTGAACTAGAAGCTCTTCTTCGCCACTTGCTTGTGAGCTGCATTAACGAGCATCAGCGCAGCGGAGCCATAGTACGTGTGGTACTCGGCGACCATCTCGTCGCGCAACTCGATCAACTCGACGCAATCACCGGCCGCGGGCCATGACACGCCGCCGGTCCGGGGCTAGCATCGCGAGCTTCGTACAACAGGCAACGCAGGAGGACGGACATGAAAGCAATTGGAGTCATGGTGCTGTGCGCGGCGTTTGCATGGCCGGTCGCCCAAGCGGCCGATCCGGTGGACGCGGCTGTTGCCAGCAGCGCCGCGGTTGCCGCAGCCATCGCCAGCCGCGATCGCCCCAAGGCCGATCTGGAACGTGATGCCGTTGCCAAGCCGGCCGAAGTGCTTGCCTTACTGGGTGTCGAGCCGGGCATGCGAGTGGCCGACATGTTCGCCGCCAGCGGCTACTACACCGAGCTTCTCGCCCGCACGGTCGGCGTCAAGGGCCAGGTGATCGCATACAACAACCCGCCCTACGCCAGGTTCGCGGAGAAGGGCATCGTCACGCGGTATGCCGACGGGCGACTCGGGAACGTGCGGCAGGTGACGGCCGAAGTGGGCGACCTGCAGCTGGCGCCGGCATCGATCGATGCCGCGCTGTTCGTGATGAGCTATCACGACGCGTACTGGCGCCCGGAGGACGGCACGTGGAACAAGACCGACCCGACCGAATTGCTCAAGCGGCTCTACGCCGGGCTCAAGCCGGGCGGTGTCGTCGTGGTGCAGGACCACGTCGCGACCCCGGGCGGCGACACGGCCAAGGTCGTGGACACGCTGCATCGGATCGACCCGGCGCTGGTGAAACAGGACTTTGCCAAGGCCGGGTTCGTTTTCGATGGCGAGAGCAAGGTGCTGGCGCACCCCGGGGACGACCACACCAAGCTGGTGTTCGACGAGGCCATCCGCGGCAAGACGGACCAGTTCATCTATCGCTTCCGCAAGCCAATCCCCTAAGATGCCGGCGCGCGGCAGCGGCCGCGCGTCAGGCTGGGCAGCATGGAACGGACGGTCTCCGCAGCGGGTGACGGAGTGCTGCGGCTCTCGATGTGGTCGGGGCCGCGCAACATTTCGACGGCGTTCATGCGCTCGTGGGGAAATCGCGGCGACACGATCGTCGTCGACGAACCGTTCTACGCGCACTACCTGAAGGTCACCGGGCTGGACCACCCTGGCCGCGATGAAATCATCGCGCACCAGGAATCCGACTGGCGCCGCGTTGCCGACGCGTTGCTGGCCCCGGTGCCATCGACCATCCGCGTCTTCTACCAGAAGCAGATGTCGCACCACTTGCTGCCGCACATGGGGCGCGAATGGCTCGACTCGGTGACGCACGCGTTCCTGATCCGCGACCCCGCGCCGATGCTGGCGTCGCTCGGGGAGAAGCTGTCGAGCTTCGACCTGCTGGCGACGGGCCTGCCGCAGCAGGTCGAGATCTTCGAGCACGTGATCCAACGCACCGGCAGGATGCCCGCCGTGCTCGACTCCGCCGATCTGCTTGAACAACCCGAGCCGATGCTGCGCGCGCTGTGCGACGCACTCGACGTGCCTTTCACCGAGCGCATGCTGTGGTGGCCCGCCGGGCGACGTGAGTCGGATGGCATCTGGGCTCGTCACTGGTACGACCGCGTCGAGCAGTCGACGGGTTTCGAAACGCCGTCGCCGCGACCGGCTGAAGTCGCGGCGGTGAAGCCGCTGCCACCCGCCGCTGCGGAGATCGAGGCGCGGTGTCGTCCCCTTTACGAGAGACTGCGCGCGCATCGGTTGCGCGCCTGAGGTGATCCCTTGCTGCAGAAGTTCGACGAACGCAATCGCAACCTGATCGTCAACATCAGCGGCGAACTGGTGCATCGTGACCAGGCGCGCATCAGTCCGTTCGATTCGTCCGTGCAGGGCGGCGACGCGGTCTGGGAAGGGCTGCGGCTGTACAGCGGCCGCATCTTCCGCCTCGAACAGCACCTCGATCGGCTGGTGAACTCGGCGAAGGCGCTGGCGTTCGCGCAGATTCCGACGCGCGAAGCCATCACGCACGAGATTCGCCGCACGCTCGAGGCCAACAGTATGTTCGATGGCGTGCACATCCGCCTGACGCTGACGCGCGGCGTGAAGTTCACCTCTGGCATGGATCCCCGTCTCAATACGCAGGGACCGACGCTGATCGTGCTCGCCGAGCACAAGGCGCCCGTGTACGGCAAGGAAGGCCTCAGCCTGGTGACCAGCAGCGTGCGGCGCTTCCCGCCCGACTGCCTGGACCCGAAGATCCACCACAACAATCTGATCCAGTCGATTCTCGCCAAGCTCGAGGCGAACGTCGCCGGCGCGGACGATGCGCTCATGCTCGACCAGCGCGGGTTCATCGCGGAAACCAACGCGACGCATGTGTTCATCGTCGAGCGGGGACTGCTGCGTACTCCGCGACTTGTCGCGTGCCCGGAAGGGATCACGCGCTCCACGGTGCTCGAACTCTGTCTCGCTCACGCGATTGCGCACGAAGAAGTGGATCTGACGCTGACCCAGGCGTACTGCGCCGACGAGATGTTCTGCACCGGCACGATGGGAGAACTCGCCGCCGTCACGCAGGTGGACGGCCGGCAGATCGGCGACGGCCAGCCCGGGCCGCTGACGCAACGATTGTCGGCGCTGTTCCGCGAACTCACGACATGCGAAGGAACGGTCGTCGCCGGCTGATGCGGGCGTCAGGCCTTTTGCTGCACGTCGGCCATGAACCAGCGCGAATGGGTAGCCGCGAAGTCGGGCAACGCCTCGCACAGACGATTGTGTGACTGCAGTCCGGGGTAACCGGGCGCGTCGTCGAACGCCTGCACCGACTCCGACAGGAACGTGCAGATGCATGCGACCGTGATGTCCGACTGGGTGAGGCGATCTTCGATCAGCCAGCCCGACGGACCGCGCCGCTCACAGGCCTGCTCGATGACGCCCAGCGCGCCGTGCATCTGGTCGCGGCAACGGCTTACCCACGGCTCGTGGTACTTCTCCGGCGGCCGCACCATTAGCTCGTGGATCTGTTCGCGCGCCTTTTCCGCCGCCGCGATCGCGAGCGACATGAGTCGCAGTGCCTCTCGCCGCGACGTGCCGGTGGCGGGCAACAAGGCCCGGCTCGGCCCGGCAATGTCGTCGATCGCGTCGAGGATGGCCGCTGACTCGACCAGCGCGGTGCCGTCTTCCAGCACCAGGACCGGAACGCGGCCCAGCGGGCTGTAGTCACGGATGCGGGCGAAGTCCGTCCCGACCGACCAGTTGCGGTGTTCGAAGGGCAGGCCGAGCCGCCGCATCGAGATCGCGACCCGGCGCACGTAGGGCGAATCGAACATCCCGATCAGGAGCATGTGCGTACCTTCTGTTCGTCAGCCGGCGGAAAGCGCCCGTCCATGCCATGCCAGGTGGTCGGCCATGAACGACTGGATGAAGTAATAGCCGTGGTCGTAGCCCGCGTGACGTCGCAGCTGCAGCTGCTGTCCGGACCGTGCGCAGGCGTCCTCGAAGAGTTCCGGCCGCAGTTGCTCAGCCAGGAATTTGTCGCCGAGACCCTGGTCGATCAGGATCGTGTCGGCACGCGGCGCCTGCTGCACCAGGTGCGTCGCGTCGTAGGCCAGCCAGTCGGCGCGATTTGCGCCGAGGTAGTTGCCAAACGCCTTGTGGCCCCACGGCACCTGCGACGGCGCGACGATCGGGGCGAACGCCGAGACTGACCGGTACTGCCCGGGATTGCGCAAGGCGCAGACCAGCGCGCCGTGGCCACCCATCGAGTGACCCATGATCGACTGCCGGCCAGTGTCTGCCTGCGGGAATTCGCGTGCGATCAGCGCCGGCAGTTCGTGCGTCACGTAGCTGTACATGCGGTAGTGCGCGGCCCATGGCATCCGCGTTGCATCGACGTAAAAGCCAGCGCCCAGCCCGAAGTCCCAGCTCGCATCGTCGCCCGCAATTCGTGGTTCGCGCGGGCTCGTGTCCAGCGCCACCAGCATCAATCCGTGTTCGGCCGCGAGACGTTGCGCGCCAGCCTTGATCGGGAACGTCTCTTCGGTGCAGGTCAGGCCTGCCAGGTAATAGAGCACCGGCACGCGACCGGCTTGCACCTGAGGCGGCTCGTACACGGCAAACCGCATCGGGCCGGCGCATTCGACCGAGTCGTGCTGGAAGTAGCGTTGGGTGCCGCCGAAGCAGGCATGTTCGGATAAGAGCTTCACTGCGCGCTCCGCGGATCGACTAACCCCTAACCCCTAACCCCTAACTCCTAACTCCTAACCCCTATCCCCTAGAACGTCACGACCGATCGAATCGACTCACCTTTATGCATCAGGTCAAACGCCTCATTGATGCGGGCAAGCGGCATGGTGTGCGTGATCAGCGGGTCGATCGCGATCCTGCCATCCATGTACCAGTCGACGATCTTCGGCACGTCGGTGCGGCCGCGCGCGCCACCGAAAGCGGTGCCCTTCCAGGTGCGGCCAGTGACGAGCTGGAACGGACGCGTCTTGATCTCCTGCCCCGCACCCGCCACGCCGATGATCACCGACACGCCCCAACCGCGATGGCAGCACTCGAGCGCCTGGCGCATCAGCTCCACGTTGCCGATGCATTCGAAGCTGTAGTCGGCGCCACCGTTGGTCAGCGCCACGAGGTAGGGCACGAGGTCACCCTGCACTTCCTTGGGATTCACGAAGTGCGTCATGCCGAACTTCTCGGCGAGGCGCTTGCGCGACGGATTGATGTCGACGCCGACGATCATGTTGGCGCCCGCCAGTCGCGCGCCCTGGACCACGTTAAGGCCGATCCCGCCGAGACCGAACACCACCACGTTCGCGCCCGGTTCGACTTTCGCGGTATTGATCACCGCGCCGATGCCCGTGGTTACGCCGCAGCCTATGTAGCAGATCTTGTCGAACGGCGCGTCCTCGCGCACCTTGGCCACCGCGATTTCGGGCAGCACCGTGAAATTCGAGAACGTCGAGCAACCCATGTAGTGATGCAGCTTCTCGCCACCCAGCGAGAAGCGGCTCGTGCCGTCCGGCATCACGCCCTGGCCCTGGGTCGAGCGGATCGCCGTGCACAGGTTGGTCTTGTGCGAGGTGCAGCTTCTGCACTCCCGGCATTCGGGGGTGTAGAGCGGAATGACGTGGTCGCCCTTTTTGACCGACTTCACGCCGGGCCCCACGTCCACGACGATGCCCGCGCCCTCGTGGCCAAAAATCACCGGAAACAAACCTTCGGGATCGCCCCCGGACCGCGTGAACTCGTCCGTATGGCAGACGCCCGTTGCCTTGATCTCAACCAGGACTTCGCCAGCCCGCGGTCCGTCGAGGTCGACGGTCTCGATGACCAGTGGCTTGCCGGCTTGATGACAGACGGCGGCGCGGGTCTTCATGGTCGTGCTCCAGTCGATCGATGGCAGGAACGCGTGAGCCTAGCGCATAGCACGACGCGTTGCAGCGTCGGCGGGACCCCGCGAATCAGAGCGCAGCCGGTCGTTGCAACCTTTGACGAGTGCGGTGCATCGAAATGGTTGCCCGGAGACGTTGCCGCCTGGAGGCCTGCCATGAATTTTGCGACTCGCTGCCTGCTGACCCTCGGATTTGCCTTTGTGGCCGTCGTCATGGGCGACGCCGCGCACGCGGCCGCCGACATCAGCAAGGTCAACGGCAGCGTCCGCGTCGAGCCAGGCCAGCAGGCGGGTAATGTCGAGACGGTGAATGGGTCCGTGACGATCGGCGCCGGTGCGCGCGCCGCAGACGTGGCAACCGTCAATGGCTCGCTGAAAATCGAGGATCGCGCGGTCGTGCAATCCGCCGAGACCGTCAACGGCTCTATCTCGGTCGGTGCAGATGCGGAGGTGCAGCAGGGCGTCGAGACCGTGAACGGTGCCCTGACGCTGCGCTCCGGAGCCCGTGTGCACGGCGGGATGCAGAACGTGAACGGCACGATACTGCTGGAGGGTGCACAAGTTGACGGCGGCATCGAGACCGTCAACAGCGACATCCGGATCGCGGCGGGTTCGCGTCTCTCCGGAGGCATTCACATCGAGAAGAACAACTCCACGTGGGGTTGGGGCGGCGAGCCGCGCAAGCCGAAGGTCACGATCGAGCAGGGCGCCGTCGTCGAGGGTCCGCTGCACTTCGAGCGCGAGGTCGAGCTGTACGTCGCGCCCGGCGTGACCCTGCCACCGGTGCAGGGCGTGCAACCGCAGCGGCAAACGCTGCAGTAATTCCTTTGGATGAGACCCTCACCCGCGCTGCGCGCGACCTCTCCCGCGCGGCGGGAGAGGTGCGGCGTCAGTCGTAGAGCTTCGCGGCGGCCCGCAGTCTGTTGGCCACAGCCGTGCGCAGCGACTCGGGCTCGAGCACCTGCACGTCCGGTCCGTACTTCAGGATGTCCATCACCAGCTCGGGTTCCTGCGAGTACGGCAACCTGAGCAGATACGAGCCGTCGGCCTGCGACGTGCCCACCTGTCCGGGGTGCCAGGTTTCGCGCGAGACCCAGCGCGCGCTGTTCGCGCCGAAGCGCAGCACCGCCTCGCTGGTTGCCACGCCACCGAAAATGCCATACCCGCTGGCGTAGTGCCGTTCCAGCACGTCCTCGCTGATCTCGTCGGCTTGCGTGTCGACCACGACGGCGACCTCGATCGCATCGAGCCCGAACGTCCGCAGCGCCTTGCGTGTATGGCAATACGCGTCCAGGTACCAGTTGTCGCGGTAGTGCACGAGCCGCTGCGGCGAAACCTCGCGCTCCAGCATCGTGCCGTCCTGC
>JANNGT010000098.1:0-2207 GCA_031404015.1 Gammaproteobacteria bacterium
GGCCGCCTGCGACAGGTCGGCGATTCGCTTGCCGCTGAACGGCCCGCGGTCGTTGACGCGCACGACGACGCTGCGGCCATTGCGGAGGTTGGTCACCCGCGCAACGGTGCCGAAAGGCAGGCTCGGGTGCGCCATCGTGTAGGCGCCCATGTCGAAGCGCTCGCCGCTCGCGGTCTGGCGATCGTGAAACTGCGCGCCGTACCAGGACACGACGCCCTCCTGCACCGTTTTGACGCCACGCCCGATGGCCGAGGTGATTTCAACGACGCCAGGCCCGTCGGCCTGGCGCTCGGCGCGCGCGTTGCCGCCGGGCACGCTCAAGCACACGGCGGCCAGCACCAGCAGCACGGCCAGGTGGGGCTGCGCGGCCTTGCGCGCACTACAGATTGGGTTGCTATCCATGGCGGGGCTCCTCGGTCTGTCCGTGCCGGACCCTGTCGGTGTACGGGTCCCGGCCTGACGGGTCAAAGCCAGGCCTCTAGCCGGTGACGCGGGTCACGTTGTGCGTCCGAACGGCCTGCAGCCCTCTCCGGGCTTGGGGTACGCGGGGCCACTGGTACGCTGCGCTCCGCTTGGGACGGGTCCAGGGGCTCCAAAGCTCGGGGCAGGATAGCAAAAGCCGCCGGGCGTTACTGCGGCGAGTTCTGATTCCCTTTTAAATTCAGATAGTTAGGGGCCGAGCGACCGGACTCCGTTGCGCCCGGATCAGACGCTTGGGCTCTTGTTCCGTCGCGTAAACACCCAGATCAGGCCGGCAGCGCAGGCCACTGAGATCGCGAACCCGAGCAACTGGGACACATTGAGTGCGCGGCTGATGATCCCGCCGATGAAGGAGCCGCCAATGCCGTACAGGATCGTCCGCGCCCAGCCCATGGGATCAGGGCCCGGCAAGACCCAGCGTGCGAGTGCGCCCACGAGCAGGCCGCTCAACGCGCCGATCAAGAGCAGGACGAGAATTGTCACTACCAAAGTGGCGCCCACGCCGCCCGCGACAGCCGATCCATCCATGTGCATCTCCCTTCGTTTTTGCTTTGACTGGATCGAAATTAACAGTTGGCAGGGGCTTAGACCACTTTGTTGCAGTGCATTGACGCAATCGGGATCCCATGTCATATGAGTGTCGTATCCACGAAGGCGTCCAGGGTAGAAGGTCCGGCTGCAGCGAAGCCGCGGCGTCTGCTTGCGCCTGAGCGACGCCAACGCTAGAGGCAGGCCCCGATGAGCGCACAGCCAACGACTTCACCCACGTCCACTGCCGTCGGCGGCGGCGGCGCGGACCAACCTGTGCAGCTCGGCCCTCCCGTCAAACAAGGCCTCTACGACCCCCGCAACGAGCACGACGCCTGCGGCCAGGGGTTCGTGGTCAACATCAAGGGCCACAAGTCCCACCAGGTGCTCGAGCAGGCGATCCAGGTCCTGAAGAACCTCGATCACCGGGGCGCCTGCGGCTGCGAGATCAATACGGGCGACGGTGCGGGCGTGCTGCTGCAGATGCCGCATGCGTTCAACGAGGACGTCTGCAGGAAGGCGCGCATCCCCCTGCCCGCCGCCGGCCAATATGGCAGCGGCATCATCTTCCTGCCGCGCAACCCCACGGTACGGCGCCAGGTCGAGCAGAAGTTCGAGCAGGTCGTGCAGTCCGAGGGCATGACGGTGCTCGGCTGGCGCACCGTGCCGACCAGCAACGGCATGCTCGGCGAGACGGCGCGCTCGTGCGAGCCATTCATGCGGCAGGTGTTCATCGCGCGCGGCGCGGACAGCGCCGACGACCTCGCCTTCGAGCGCAAACTGTATGTCGTGCGCAAGCGCGCCTACAGCGAGATCCGCACCTCCACGCTGTCCGGCGCCGAGTACTGGTACATCGTGAGCCTGTCGGCGCGCACGATCGTCTACAAGGGCATGCTGCTCACGACGCAGCTCGACCAGTACTTTCCCGACCTGAACAACCCGTTGATGGAAACCGCGCTCGCGCTGGTGCATTCGCGTTTCAGCACCAACACGTTCCCGAGCTGGGACCGCGCCCACCCCTACCGCTACATTGCGCACAACGGCGAGATCAACACGGTGCGCGGCAACGCCAACTGGATGCACGCGCGCGAAGCCCGCTTCGAAGCCGAGGCGTTCGGCGACGACATCCGCAAGATCCGCCCGATCATCAACCCGAACGGCAGCGATTCGGGGATGTTCGACAATACGCTCGAGCTGCT
>JANNGT010000099.1:0-3237 GCA_031404015.1 Gammaproteobacteria bacterium
AACCTCGCCATCGGCGAGATCAGGGAGAGTCCGAGCAGGGAGGTGACCCAGTTGGACAGGAACAGCGACCAGATCAGGACGAACACCAGTACCAGCTGATTGGTCAGTAGCTCACGCCCAGGGCTGATCCCATGCAGGGTCATGGCACCGAGCAGCATCGCGGTGCCCGTGCCACCGGGAATCCCGAGCGCGAGCGTCGGAATGAGCGCGCCGCCATCCTTGGCGTCCGCGGCGGATTCTGGAGCCAGTACACCTCGAATGTCACCGCGGCCGAATTGCGAACGGTCGCGTGCCGTCCGATTGGCGTGTCCGTACGCGACAAATCCTGCGACGGATCCACCGATGCCGGGAATCGCACCGACGACGACGCCGATGACCGACGTGCGCAGCAGCAGGCCGAAGTTTCGGAACACCGCTCGGATGCCGTCCAACACGCTGCCCGTGAGGTCGCCGAACCGTCGCTGGCCGGAGAGCGTCTCCCGTCCGCTGACCATCAAGTCGATGACTTCCGCCAACGCGAACAGTCCCAGCAGCACAGGCACGAGACTCAAGCCGTCTTGCAGGTAGGCGATCCCGAAGGTGAAACGCGGTTCCGCGGTGCGGGGGTCGAGACCGATGAAAGCCAACACCAAACCAATCCCCGCGGCGATCAGGCCCTTGATCAGCGAATCACCGGTCAGGGCCGCGAGTGTCGTCAGCCCCCAGATCGAGAGCATGAGGTACTCGGCCGGACCCAGCGCCAGGGCGGCATGGCGCATCACCGGCAGCATCGCAATCAATACGGCGATGCCGAGCGTGGAGCCGATCGCAGAGGCTGTGGCCGCACAGGCAATTGCGGTCTTGGCCTCGCCTCTCTGCGTCATGGGATAGCCGTCGAGTAGTGCAGCGGCGTTGGATGCCTTGCCGGGGATGTTGAACAGGATGGCCGTCATTGAACCCATGAAGGTTGCCCCACCCACCAAGGCCCCGAACACGAGCATGACGGGCACCGGATCCCAGCCGTAGGTGATGGGAATCACCAGCGCCATGAGCGAGGCGTTGTTGAGGCCCGGTGCAGTCGAAAACACCATCGCGGCCAGAGTCGCGATCAACGGGTACAGGATGTAAGGCCAGGAGAAGACCAGCTGGAGACCTTCAATGGCCGCACTGAGGATGGCCGTATCCACTTGGTTGCCCGCTGCGTCCTGAGCTTACTGGCGGGACTGCTTCATAGCGGCCTGCACCAGCGGCGCAAACCGGGTGACGGCCTTCGACGCGCCGGCAATATCCGCGCGAGCCTCGGTCGCGTTCACAGGCTCGATCGTGAGCTTGACGCGTGCCGCTGCAGTTCTGAACTCTGCGCTTGCAAGAACGTTGCCTACCGCGGTTTCGAGGCATCGACGCTGCGGCTCTGCCAGACCTGAGGGCGCAACCAGGAGTCGACCGGCATTGATCAATGCGGTCAGCAGGCGAGCTTCCTCGATGGCTTGCTCGGGCGTTCGTCCCGTTTGCCGTGCTCGCTGTCTTGCCACGCCCGATGCACCGCCGAGACTTGGCACTCCGTTCAGCAGCGCCTGGTTCGGTCCTGGCTTGCTCCCCGAACCCCCATCTCCAACCTGGAGCAATGGACGCAGCTCGCCGTCCGAAATATATCGTTGGACGGAGTCGAAGTTCTGCATCAGCAGGTCGACTTCGCCGCGCATGGCGGCCAGGGCGCGAGCTGCATTACCGTCGTAGCCGGTGACCAGTTCGTACCTGAGCCCAAGCAGCGACGCCACCACGGGCACGATGAACAGGCTCGCGGATCCCGTGTCCCGTACGCCGATGACGATGGGGCGTCGGGTGGACAAGCGCAACAAGTCATCGAGCGTACGAATTCCGGAATCCCTGCCGGTGATCAAAACCGTGTGATTGCTGAGCAAGCGTGCGATGACCGTAAAGTCGTCGGCCGGATGTGGCGCCTTCTGATCGAGACCGGCCGCGAGCAGTCCGGACGCGTTGATGATGCCGAGTGTTCTGCCGTTCGGCGCCGCATCGCGAATGGCAGCGGCGCCGACCAGGCCGCCGGCACCCGTGCGATTCTCGATGACGATCGTGGCGCCGAGTTCCTGCTCGAGGATTGGTTGCAACAGCCGTGCATAGGCATCGTATCCGCCGCCCGCACTGTTCGGCACGATCAGGTGCACCGTCGCCCCCGATAGCGCCCCACAAGGAGCAGCTGCAGCATTCAAAACCGGGCAAGCCGCGACCAGCGACACCAGTCCAAGGAGCAACGAACGGAGACTGCCCATCAGAGCCGGAAACTGAAGCCGAGGCGGAGTACGCGACCCTCCCTGGGGTCGCCCAGGCGTTGCTGGTAATCCACGTCGAACGCATTCGAGACTGCGAGGTACGCTGCGAGCTGGTCGGTGACATCGCGCGCCATCTTGAGGTTCGTCACGAAGTAGCTGTCCAGCTCGGTGTAGACGTTGTCATCGTCGAGATCATACAGCCCGGAGACGTAGATGCCGTTCAACGTGGCGAGGATCTGCCATGGCGCGCGATAGCGCAGCTCCATCTGGGCGGTGTGTTCCGGCCGGCTGCGCAACTGTCGATCGCCGCTCCCCGGGACCGACTCCTCGGCGTTCACGTAGGTATACGAAACCCGCGTGTACAGCGACTCGGTCATCCAGCCGCCGCTTGAGAGTTCGACGCCGTTGATGGCCACCGGCGGCAGATTCTCATAGCTCGACCTACGATCAGGTCGCTCGATCAGGCCGTCCACGTCGCTGTGGAACAACGCGAAGTCAGTGCTGTACGTCGCTGCATGTTCGTACGTCAGTCCGAGTTCGTAATTCTCCGCCGTTTGTTCCTCGAGGTCTGGATTGCCATAGCGGCGTCGGTACAGCTCGCGCAGCTTGGGGAACCGGGTGCGCTGTGCGGCAGAGGCGTGCAGGGTCAGGCCTTCGGAGGCCTGCCAGGCGGCGGCTACCTGTGGGCTGAACGCGGTGCTGCTCTTATCGAGCAGCGGCTGGTCGAAGACATTGAAAATCGCCCCGGCGGCGAGCGACAAGGTGTCTGCGACCACGTACTGGTTCTCGATCGCCAGGGTCCACGTCGACAGCTCGGCGCGGTTGCCATCTTCGAGTTCGCCCTGGCCATTGAAGACGTCGGTCTGCATCGACGCATGCAGGACCACTGCGTTGTTGTCGTGCGTCTGCAGCGTCGAATAGAGCTTCAGTCCGTAGGAGTAGTCCTCGGCCTTCTCGATGTCGTCCA
>JANNGT010000100.1:0-3756 GCA_031404015.1 Gammaproteobacteria bacterium
AGGCCGTCGACGTAGGCCTGGCAACCGGCCTCGAACCGTGCCCCGGCGCCGGAACATTGGCAGCGATCGCCCAGGTCGTTCGCACGGGCCCACTCGAACCCAGCCTGCTCGGCGGTTGCTGATTGCTCCGCGAAGACCCGGCAGCCTTCGGCGAAAGCAGGGTCGTCGCGCGTCACGCAGGAGTGCACAGCCGCGATACGAGGGTTGCGGGCAGCCGCGATACGTGGGTTGCGGGCAGCCGCCCGATGCCACCGCAGTCGCCATTGTTTCAGTGGGAACATCGCGCGACCTCCACGGGGCCGACTTGGGCCCGGCGAGACTCACGCTAGTCGATGACGCGCTACCAGCCGCGACGATTTTCCCTGCACTTGGCCCAGATTCAGGCGCGCAGGGATCGCGGAACCGTCAGCGCGGCTTGCGGCTTTCGTTCCAGACCGTGTGCAGCGCGTGCTTGATCCCGTCGAGCGCAGCCAGCACGAGCAGCATGACGACGAACAGGTCCACGCCAAGCAGCTTGAAGGTTTCCATCCAGGTCATTTCCACGATCGTCTCCTCGGTCGGTGTCCGGGTGCCGCCTGGCGGTCATCGGGCCGCGCAGTTCGCAAGGGCTGTCTCCTGCAACGGCGCACCGGATCATCAACTTGAGGTGATGGTAAACGATCTTTGCTGCAACGCAGCAGACGTGCGTCGCAGTTTGGTTCAAGTCATTGCCTCGACTAGGTATTTCCAGCAAGCGTGTCGGGGAATGGAGGTACGAATCGAGCCCACGTGCATTGCGCCGTGCGCTACCAGAAAGGAACAGGCCGGCATGGCCGGCCCGCTGATTAATACCTACCGCGCGGGACTAGCCGCTTTCACCTAGGGAAACTGGATTTTCCCGCGGGGAGGTCCGCCGCCGAGGGCCGCCGCAGCCCCGGCCTCCGGGATTACGATGGACGACGCCTGCTGGCGCCGCATTTCCTGCAGCTCCTTCATCGTCTCGTCGAACGCGATCTTGGCGCCTTCCGCGAAGCCTTCGCAGGCTTCGGCCAGGTTGCTTGCCGGAATCTCGAACGACAACGGCAGCACGCCGGCCGGAGTCATGATCTGCGCCTGGCCCACGTACAGGGACTGCCGCGCCGCATCGGTCGAGCCGTCGGCCTTGACCGGCGTCATGACGCGGATGGTGCCGACCTTGCGATCGGAATACGTGTCCTCGCGAAAGAGATCGTTGATGTCCATGCGGGGATCGGGGGCGTTCTGGCCAGCCATGTCTGCGTCCTTCTTGCTGCGTGCGATGCCGCGCCCTGCGCGGGGTTGCGGTCAAATTTATCAGAATTTGGCGTCGCCTTCGCCGCCCGTCGGACCGTTCCAGCGCCCTTCGCGCGGCCACGGCGTGAGCGCCACGTAATACAACAGGAGCAGGTTCACGAGCGGGATCGACGCCATGATCGCAAGCCAGGGCGGGAATCCCATGCGGCCCAGGATCTTCCAGAACGCGACGAGCTGCAGCAGCGACAGGATCAGAACAACGCGGAACATTCGGGTCTCCGGATTGGCGAGCAGCTAGTCTCGCACTTTTCCACGTTGGTGCAGACAGCTCCTGGTCGCGCCGGCGGCAGTTGCAACTCGATAAGGTGAGACGTATGGCGACGGGCCCGTTACCCTTTGGCGTCACGAGTGTTGCGGAGCTGGACATGAGCAAGCTAGTGGAATGCGTGCCCAATTTTTCCGAAGGGCGCGATGCGGGGGTCATCCGCAGCATCGCGGCGGAAATCGAGGGCGTCTCCGGCGTGACGCTGCTCGACGTCGATCCGGGCGCAGACACCCACCGGACGGTCATCACCTTCGTCGGTGCCCCAGAAGCCGTCGTCGAGGCGGCCTTCCGCGCCGGCAAGCGCGCCGCCGAAGCCATCGACATGACGCAGCATCACGGCAGCCACGCGCGCATGGGCGCGATGGACGTCTGCCCCTTCGTGCCTGTCGCCGGTGTCACCATGGCCGACTGCGTCGAGCTGGCGCAGGAATGCGGTCGCCGCATCGGCGACCTCGGCATCCCGGTGTACCTCTACGAGCATGCCGCGACGAGCCCGTCCCGCCGCAACCTGGCCGCCGTGCGGGCCGGCGAGTACGAGGGGCTGGCCAGCAAGCTCGCGCAGCCGGACTGGCGGCCGGATTTCGGCCCGTCGACGCTCAATCCGCGGTCCGGCGCATACATCATCGGCGCGCGCGAATTCCTGATCGCCTACAACGTCAACCTGGCCACCAGCGACAAGCGCTACGCGGACGACATCGCCTACAACCTGCGTGAACGCGGGCGCTACAAGCGTGCCGGCAACGTCGCGCCGTTCTACTACAAGGGCGACGTGGTGACGTTCGGCGCGGATCACTTCCCGTGCGGTGCCTGCGATCAGGTGGCACAGACATGGGATGCGCTCGCGGCGCATTACCGCGACGCCCACGGCGAGGACCTTGCCGCGCGCTACGCCGCGCTCGACTACCCGCCAGACGCGGCGGCGGTCGTTGGCAAACCCGTGTACGCGGACGGCCGCTTCTCGCACGTCAAGGCGGTCGGCTGGGTGGTCGACAAGTACCGTCGCGCGCAGATCTCCATCAACCTGACCGACTTCAAGGTGACGCCTGCCCATGCGGTCCTCGAGGCCGCGCGTGAGGAGGCCGCGCTGCGCGGCATTGCCGTCACCGGCTCCGAGATCGTCGGCGTGGTGCCGTTCGACGCCATGCTGGAGTCCGGTCGCCATTACCTGCGGCGCATGCACAAGTCGACCGGCCTGCCCGTGGGCGACGTCATCGAAACCGCAGTGCAGGCCATGGGCCTGCGCGACGTCGCGCCCTTCGAAACGGAGAAGAAGGTTCTGGGCCTGCCCCCTGCGGCGGGAGAGCTGGTCCGCAAGACGGTCGGCGAGTTCGTCGACGAAGTCTCGCGCGACACGCCCGCGCCGGGCGGCGGTTCGATCGCCGCGCTGTCGGGCTCGATCGGCGCGGCGCTGGCGGCGATGGTTGCGAACCTCACGGCCGGGAAGGCCGAGTTCGCCGGCCGCTACGAGGAGCTGGACGCGCTCGCCTCCCGGGCCCAGGACATCAAGGACTCGCTGCTGGCGGCCGTCGACGCGGACACGCAGGCCTTCAACGGCGTGATGGAGGCCCTGCGCATGCCGAAGGACACGCCGGAACAGAAGTCAGTGCGCAGCCAGGCGCTCCTGTCCGGGTACAAGCACGCCACTGAAGTTCCGTTGCAGACGGCCAGGCAGTGCCGCGCGGCACTGGAACTGTGCCTGCAGGCCGCACGTTGCGGCAACGACGTCATGATCACCGACGCCGGAGTCGGCGCGCTGGTCGCGCTGGCGGGCATGAAAGGGGCGGCCTACAACGCGCGCATCAACCTGAAATCGATCAAGGACCCCGCGTTCGTCGAGTGGGTCGGCGCCGAGATCGCGCGTCTCCTCGACGAGAGCCGCGGCCTCGCCGATCTCGTCGAGCGCGAAGTCGAGCGAGTCATTGGCTGAATGATCCGGCACGCTCTGGTCGAGTGCGTAGTAACGAAACTGAGCGAGGATGTCCTCACGGGCCGCAGGTGTCGGGACCGTTCGCACCGGCTATTTCTTCTTGCCGCCCGTGCCGCGCTCGGCGACCAGCCGCTGTGCCTCGGCCCGCAGGTCGGCCCAGAAGGCCTTGTCCACGGCCTTGGATTCGCCGGACGCGAGGCCTTCGAGCAGCAGCCCCTCAAGACGCGCCTTGGCGTCCCGATCCTGGGCCTCG
>JANNGT010000101.1:0-6598 GCA_031404015.1 Gammaproteobacteria bacterium
CCGGAGCTGTCAGAAGAAAAGCTGGCAGAAGTCCGCAATAACCTGAAAAGCTCATTGCCTCCTTTCGAACCGGAAACGATTCCGGGGCTTGTGCCCAACGTGGTCACGGGTAGGGTCGCCAACCGGCTCAACCTGATGGGACCGAACTATCTCGTGGATGCGGCGTGCGCTTCAACGCTTATCGCCGTCGATCTGGGAATGAAGGAGTTACACAGCGGGCGCTGTGATTTGGTGCTTGTCGGCGGCGTACATGCAGCGTCTCCACCGGCCGTATCCATGGTGTTTTGTCAGATCGGGGCTCTCGCTCGCGGCGACCTCAGCCCCTTTGGCGCCAACGCCAGCGGCACGCTTCTGGGTGAGGGTATTGGCATCCTGGTGCTTAAGCGACACGCGGATGCCGTGCGTGACGGCGATCGTATTTATGCTGTCGTCAAAGGCGTGGGCATTTCCAGTGATGGACGAGCGAAGGGCTTGCTCGCACCGCGACTTGAGGGCGAAGTGCTTGCAATTGAACACGGCTACAAGAGCTCTGGCGTAAACCCGGCGACAATTGGCCTGATCGAAGCTCACGGCACCGGAATACCGCTTGGAGACCAGACCGAATTGACCGCCTTGACGCAGGTATTCGGTGAGCGCCAAGGCAACTTGCCCGAATGTGCAATCGGCTCGGTAAAGTCCATGATTGGCCATTGTCTTCCTGCTGCTGGCGCTGCCGGTATCATCAAAACAGCACTTGCGCTCTACCACAAAGTTCTGCCGCCGACCCTGTGTGACCAACCCAACCCTGCGTTGCCATTTGAGACATCGCGCTTTTACGTAAACAATGCTACACGGCCCTGGATCCATGGCAACAGGGAGATACCACGTCGTGCCGCGGTCAATTCCTTCGGTTTCGGCGGTATCAATGCACACGTAGTTATGGAGGAAGCGGCCGAGCCAGAGACGCCGGAAGCCGCATTCCTGCAGTGGCCCACCGAACTGGTCGCCGTCTGCGGCGAGACCCGCGCGGCGCTGCTGGCCAATATCGACGCCCTGCTCGAGGTGCTGGGCGGTCAGGATGTACCGCGGCTGTGCGATCTCGCCTACACGCTGGCCTGCCTGCCCCCGGCCCGCGAGCGCCTCGTGGTGGTGGCGAAGTCGACCGCCGAACTCGCGACCAAACTGACCCGCGCACGCCAGAAGCTCGAGAGCCCGGACCAGCACCGGATGCTGCAGGCCCGCGGCGGCCTGTTTTTCGACGACGCGCCCGATGCAGGGGGGCAGACGGCGTTCCTGTTCCCGGGCGAGGGCGCGCAGTACACGAACATGCTGTCCGACCTGTGCATGGCCTTCCCCAGCGTGCGCCGCTGGTACGATCGCCTCGACGAGGCCTTCCTGCACGAGCACGCCACGCCGCCCAGTTCCATCATCTTCCCGGCGCCCACCGGGCTCACGCCCGAACAGCGCCAGATGGTCGAGAAGCGCCTGTTTGAAATGGCTCTCGGCTCCGAATCGGTCACCATCTCGAACCTCGCGTTGACCGAGCTGCTGCGGGAACTCGGCGTGCCCTGCGACGTGATGCTGGGGCACAGCACCGGCGAGTTCACCGCACTGGTCGCTTCGGGCATTTTCCACGAGATCGACACGGCCGAGGACCTGCTGCGTAACATGCGCGAGCTGCACTTCCGGCAGCAGGCGCTGGAGAGCGACGGCAGCATCGTCACCGGCACGCTGCTCGCCGTGGGCGCGCTGGACCACCAGCAAGTTTGCGAGGAGGTCTCGGCGGCGGGCGAAGGCGTGTTCCTGGCGATGGACAACTGCCGCAACCAGGCCGTGCTGTTCACCCCCAACGACAAGGCCGAGGCGCTCAAGGCGCGATTGCAGTCACTGGGTGCGATCGTGCTGTCGCTGCCGTTCGATCGCGCGTATCACACCCCGTTGTTCGAGTGTGTCGCCGCCTCGGTACACGGCTTTTACGAAACGCTCAATGTACAAGCGGCAACGACACCGCTCTACAGTTGCAGTTCCACCGAGCTGTTCCCCGACGACGCCAAGGGCATCCGCGGCATTGCGGCGGAGCAGTTCTCCACCCGCGTGCGCTTCCGCGAGACGATCCTCAAGATGAACGAAAGGGGCGTTCGCACGTTCATCGAAGTCGGGCCGCGTGACAACCTCACGGCCTTCGTCAAGGACATCCTCGCCGATCGCGACCATGTCACCGTCGCCAGTAACGTCCAGCGCCTGCCCGCGCTGCTGCAGATACAGCACCTGCTCGCCGAACTGTTCGTGCGCGGCACGATCGACGACTTGGCGCCGCTGTTCGCCCGGCGCGCGTGCGAGAAACTCGACGTCAACATGGCCAGCAAAGCGGTCAAGAAGGGAATGCGGCTCATCATCGACCTGCCGATCATGACGCTGTCCGAGTCTTCACCGCTCGCGCAACCGAAACACAAAGCGCCAGCTGGCAAGGAAGACGGCAAGGTGGTCGAACTGCATCCGGTGCCACCGGCACCCGTGCCGCCCGCGGAATCCGTCGCCGCGCCGGCGCCTGCGACTCCCGCGGTTCCACCGCCGGTGCCCGCCGTGCCACCTCTGGCCGTGCCGCAACCCATCGCCGCGGCAACACCGTCCGACCCGCGCCTGGTCGCCCTGCAGGGCCATTTCAACCTGATGAATGAATTCATGGCGCAGCAGGCGCGCACGATACAGTCCCTCGCCACCGGCACGTGGGCTGCCGGTGGGCCGCCAGCCGCGCCGGTGGCGGCCGCGTTCAGCGAGCACTACCCGCTGCTGGGTGAACTCGTCAGCCACGAGCCGGGGCGACTGGTCGCGGTGCGCAGCTACACGATGGAGCAGGACCTGTACCTCCGTGACCACACCATCGGCGTGGGCGTGCCGATTTCGGCCCTGCAATCCGATAAACTGGCGCTGCCGGTGGTGCCGCTGACCTTCAGCATGGAAGCGATTGCCGAGGCCGCGCACTGCCTGACCGGCGGCCAGGGCCGCGTCACCGCGATGCACGATATCGCCGGCCATCGCTGGATAGCGCTGGAGCGCTACCAGCCGGTGCACCTGCGGATCGCGGCCGAACTGGAAAGCAGCGATGCCTCGGCGTCCATCGTGCGCGTCCGCATTGAGGAGATCGACAGCCCCGCGGACACGTCCGGCAGGCTCTCGTTCGAGGGCCGCGTGGAAGTCGCGGCGGCCTACCCCGCCGCCTCCGTGCCTACACCCTTCGGGGGCGCGCCGCTGGAGGCGAGCGTCACCGCCGATGCCGACCTGTATCGGGGCACGATGTTCCACGGCCCACGCCTGCGCGGCGTGACACACATCCGGGGCCTGTCGGCGGACCGCATCGAGGCGGACATGCTGACGCTGGCGACCGACAACCTGTTCGCCTTTTCACGCGCTCCCCGGTTCCAGGTCGATCCGGCGCTGCTGGACGCCTGCGGCCAGTTGCTCGGATTCTGGAGCTGCGAGAAGGTGCACCCGGCAGCCAACCTGGTCCCCGTGCGGATCAAGCACCTGAAGCTGTTTGCCCCGCCGCCGCCGGCGGGCGCGGCCCTCGTCGGCCGCGCCAGCATTCGCAGCGAGCAGGGTGGCCAGATACTGGAGGCGAACATCGAACTGGGAGACCAGCAGGGGTGGCCGCTGCTCCAGTTGTCAGGCTGGTGCGACCGGGTGTTCGCGGAAGCCACCGTGCAGCACTTCCACGACTGGCGGATGAATCCCCCCGGGAGTTACCTGTCCGAGCCGCGGCTGGAGAACATGCCCACCGTGATCGCGCGGGCGATGACGCCAGCGCGCAGCATGTGCCTGCGCGGCGCGGGCGGCGTGTGGTTCATGACGGCGGCCCACATCGTGCTGACCACGTGGGAGCGCGACAACTTGTACGCACTGCCGGACGGCCCGCAACGCGAGGAGTGGCTGCTCGGTCACATCGCGGCCAAAGATGTCGCGCGGCAATGGCTGCGGGAAAAGCACCGCATTGAACTGGCGCCCGTGGATCTCGAGATTCGCACCAACGCAGTAGGTCAACCCTATCTGCGTAGCGATTTTGCCGGTGGAATCACCTTTCCCGAACTGTCCATCATGCACAGTAATGGGCATACTGTGGCATGCATCGGGCGCGAACCCGGAGCGTTGAGTAGAGCAGATCTCGAGCATTTTGCATCAAGTGTGATTCAACAGCGACTTGCCTCGTAAATAATCTTGTCCAAGACAGCATTGCCATGCGGTCGTTGACTCATATCTCAGGTTACTGAAAGGAGACTGGCCCTCGCCGGCTGGATGAAGATCAGCGCTTTCGTTACCTGGTGCCGCGGAGAAAGTCCGACCAGGCGTTGTAAAGCACCTTGGGGCGGGAAGCGGGGAAGAAATGACCAGCCTGCGGCACGACCACGAATTCGACACGGGGAACCAATCGGGCAAGCCGTTTTCCGGAACCCAGGGCATGGGAGTTCTCCCCGTAAACAGCCAGTGTCGGCGCCTGAAGCTCGGCCAGCAGGCTGTCTGACAGGCCATCGTCTTCCATGATCTCTCTTCCGGCAGTGGTGGATTCCAGCAATTGCAGCCATTGGCGCGCACTGCGTTTGCCGGCCTTGCCCTGGAATGGCTGCCCCCAATCGCTCACTGCCTCCGTCCGTTCGTCCTCTCCGGCCAGTTGGATCCGCGCCGCTTCCGTGAGCATGCGGTAGCCAAAAAACGGGTCGGCCGTGTCCAGTTCCAGCCCGCGTTGGTCAAGAAGTAGTTGCAGTTTTTCACCGTTCTCCCATCGGGCGGCGTTCTGCCGCTCCGAAGACAGGTGAGTATCGGCTATGGTGAGGGTACGCACCCGCTCCGGGAACTGTCGCGCGAAGTGCAGGGCGACCTGGCCGCCGAAGCTGTGCGCGATAACGTGGACGCGGTCCATGCCCAGGGCGTCGAGAAGGTTGCGCAGGTCGCCCGCCATGACGCTGGGTGCATAACCCAGTTCCGGTCGCTTGCTGCGACCGTGGCCACGCAGATCATAGAGGGTAACGTTGTAGTCCCGTGCGAGTTCGGGGGCAAGCTGGAAGTACCAGAATGCCAGGTTGGCGGCGAGCCCGTGCACCATCACGATGTGTTCCGCCTGTGGGTCGTTCTCGCAGGGCAGCTGCACATAGTGCAGCGAACATTCTTCATTATCCATGAACGGCACGTACCAACTCCACTTGCGGGATTTGCGGGCGACTTCCGGCCGCGCTCCCATCGGGATCTGGATAGCCGGAGGTTTAAGGATAACCGCGCTGCCAACCTGAATCCATCGGTATTTCATGAGTCCCGCGCGTGCGGACAGGTGTCAGCGTGGCGACTGTCTGACGAGGATCCACGGAGTGCTTTGCGGTTCCGCGCCTATCGGATCCATTGTTTAGTTTCTCTTTCGCTACGGGACAGCTCGCGCTAATCTACCTGATCGGACTATGACGCGAGTCACAAGTCCAAAGGATCAGGGTCGATTTGTATATCCCCTTGTATTAAACAGGAACGTGCTCCCAGCGGGCAGGGGCACTGATTGCAATGGAGAGGGTATTCGCTATGTTGGTAACAAGGGCCGAAGTTCAGACGCAAGTCATGGCAGTTCTCGATGACATGATCGAGGAATGGGGCGAGGAGTTGGACGAACCGATCGGTGAGGAATCCACTCTGGTAGTGGACGTGGGATTTTCGTCCATCGATTTTGTGCAATTCGCCGTGGCCATCGAAGAGCGCTTTAACGTCAAGATCGGCTTCCAGGAGCTGCTGATTGTGGACGGCAACTATGTCGATGACCTCAGCGTGGGGCAGGTGCTGTCATTTGTCCACGACCGGCTCAACAATCCCTCGAAGGGGAGCGCGGGCGCACCGGCGGTGGCTCCGGTTCCCAGTGCATCGCGGATCACCAGCGTGGACGAAAGCGACAAGGTCGATGCGGCGAAATTCGAGGCATTCAAACGCATTATCAGGCCACGCCAGCCCCGCACTGCTGACGGCTCGGGCAAGGCCCCCCAGGTAGTTTTCGTCCTTTCCCCGCCGCGTTCCGGTTCCACCCTCCTGCGGGTGATGCTGGCCGGCAACCCGGCCCTGTTCGCCCCCCCGGAACTGCACTTGTTGTCCTATAGCGATATGGCGGAACGTCACGCGGAGTTGCAGGATGAACACAGCAATCTCCTGCTTGACGGGACCATCCGCGCGATGATGCAACTGCGCGGATGGACGGCGGAGCAGGCGCGTGAATTCGCTACCGCGTGCGAGGCGAACCGGATGCCGATACGGCGCTTCTACCACGAACTGCAACAGGGCCTGAACGGCCGCCTGGTGGTGCGAACGCGGAAATCTCCTCGGCTATCGGCCTGGTAAACGATTTGTTCTATGTCTGCGCTCCAACTCCGCTGCAGTGGGGTGTTGCACGCGGCCTCGACGTGGGCGATGAGTACTACACCGATCTGGCCACGAGTTACCAGCGCAAGCGGGACATGCTGACCACCGCGCTCATCGAGGCCGGGATGAAACCCTTTCCCCCGCAGGGCGCCTACTACACGCTCGCTGACATCTCGCCGCTCGGGTTTTCCGATGACAAGGCCGCGGCTACCGCGCTTCTGGAAGAGACGGGAGTCGCTTC
>JANNGT010000102.1:0-1618 GCA_031404015.1 Gammaproteobacteria bacterium
CGCGCGCGCGTTGACGCGCGGATGCCTTAGGCGGCCTGGTCTCGCAGCTCGAGGCCAATGTTCGTTTCACGGCTACCCATGACAGCGCACGGTTTCGCGACACGGTTGCGATCGCCGAGAACTACTGGTCGGCAGGCACGGACTACACGCAGGAAATGATCCGACTGCTGCAATCCCTGCTGCAGTGGGTTACCTGGCAGGAAGCGCTGGCGCGGGCGTGCTCCGAGCTGCTTGAGGGGCAGTGGGCCAAGGACTATCTGGATGCCCAGCCCTTCGCCGGGGATAAGCCGCTCTGGCCATCCCAGCAGCAAGGCATTGCGCAGGCGCTGTGGATTCTGGAGACCGTCGGCAGCGTGCTGGTCTCCGACGCGACTGGCTCCGGCAAGACTCGTCTGGGGGCTCACCTTCTACGTGCCGTCATGGATCGCATCTGGCGCTTCGGGCGCATCCGCCGGGGTCGGGCCGTGTTGGTTGCGCCACCATCGGTGAGTCGGACCTGGCAGACCGAGGCAACGCTGGCGGGGGCGCAGCTTGAGGTGCGTTCGCACGGCAAGTTGAGCTATCGGCTCGGGACGGACCATGACGAGGTGGTGGAAGCCGTCCGCCGGGCGCAGGTACTGGCCGTGGACGAGGCTCACAACTTCCTGAATCGGTCTTCGGCGCGGTCTCGCGTGCTGCTCAGCAACATGGCGGATCACACGATCCTGTTCACCGCGACACCGATCAATCGCAACGCCGCTGATTTGCTGCGCCTTGCCGACGTGCTGGGGGCGGACAACCTTGCCGAGGAGACCCTCGATGCGTTCGAGGATATGCTCCGGCATCCGAACAAGGTTGGTGTAATGACCGAGCACCAGCTTGAAAGCCTTCGAGCGGAACTCCGACGATTCACGGTACGCCGCACCAAATCGATGCTTAACGCGCTTGTCGATGAGTCGCCGCAGCTGTACCAGGATGTGCAGGGGAAGCCGTGCCGGTACCCGAAGCACTTACCGGAAACCTATGAATTGCACGAATCCTCCGCCGACCGGCAAATGGCTGCCGAGATCCGGGCCGCGACGGAGGAACTGGTGGGGGCGGCAATGGTGGCCCAGCCGGTTGAGTTGCCCGCATCACTGCGACGCGAAGGATGGACCGAAGAGAAATTCCTGCAGTCCCGGTTGACCGGCATCCGCAGGCTCAGCACGCACCTTGTGATGTCGACCTTGCGCTCGTCCCGGTGCGCCCTGGTCGAACACCTGATCGGCACGTCGGCAGCATTGGTCGAATTCAACCTGCCGTCGGACCAGAAGCGCCAAGCGACTGGCAACGTGATTGGAAAGCTTGAGGGACGTGCTGGGACCCCGCCCGGCAGCAAACTGTCGATAGCGAACGTGCCAGCTTGGCTGACCGAGCCGGAAGAACATCGGAAGGTTTGTGAAGCCGACGCGGCGGTCTACCGTCGAATTCTCCAGTTGGCTCGATCCATGTCTGACCGACGCGAGATGCAGAAGGTGGCGCTGCTTGCGAAGCTGACTAAAAAGCACGTAATGGTCGTGACGTTTGACAGCCGCCCGATCTCGCTCGCAATGCTGCGAGTCCAGCTGCGGGAACTCTTTCAAAAACAAGAACGAACCGT
>JANNGT010000103.1:0-3051 GCA_031404015.1 Gammaproteobacteria bacterium
CCAGGACGCTCGCCTCACCGATCTCGAGACGGTCTTCCGGTGACGTGCGCAGCACCGCGCGCGCCCCGATTTCGGGGCCGTCCGCAAGCTCGAGACGCCCGAGCAGACGCAGTGCCCCATCGAGTCGCACATCACCATCGCGATCGTTCTCCGAGTCGTCCGGCGTGAAGCCTGCGGTAACGTTTGCGAATGCCTCCAGCGTCAGGCTCGAGTGATCCCTGCGCAATTCCAGAGGTGCGGCCTGCACGACCGAGGCGAATGGCGCGAGAAGTACTCCGCAGGCGATGAACTTGAAATGATGCTCGACTGTTTTCACGAGTGCCGCCCGCGGCATTGAAGGGGTTGTCGCAGCCGATTGCAGCAACTTGCATGCCAACGGCGGGTTGGGCGTTTTTGCGACGATTCATCGGCATCTTCCGCGGCCAGTGGCGGCGCCAGCCGTCGCCGGCTGTGGAAGCCACCGTCGACTGAGGGGTGGCGTGTCGCACCCGGCAAACCCGCCAGCCTCCCAGGTTCCCAGAACGCCAGCCCCGCCGCCCGCCCGGGGCACTCGAATGGCACAGTTTGCGATAGTCCGCGGGTCACCCGATTTCGGTGCAGAACGACGCACGATGGTCGGCGGGTGATGCCCGAAAACTCATGAAAATCCGAAAGTTGGAAATGGTGGCCGGATTCGCCTCCGCCCTGCCAGGCCTTGCGGTCACCATGCCCTGGCTCGCCTACGCCACTTGGCACGCGTATCGAGAAACGCTGGGTGCGTCGGCGTGGCCGAGGATGGCGTCAGGCGGACGGGATCTCGCGGAATTCAGCGCCGACCGTAGCCGGACGATCGGGCATTGCTTGCCCAACCGGTCGCGATTGCGTGTACGAACTGCAGCTACGGTGATCTCGTTGCGGGTGTCGCTGCGCGACCGCTGAAGTTGGAGCCGGTGACGTCAGCGTCGGTCCAGCCGCGATCAATATCCATGCCGGTGATATGCCACTCGTGCGCCAGGACCCTGATCGGCCCGCGGACACGCTCGGAGAAGCGCGAGGGCAGCAGATACGGGCCGACTTGCAGATACTCCAGAAACGTCGTGTCGACGTGGGCGCCGCGCGTTGTTTCGAAGCCTTCCAGCGTCATGTGTACTCTAAAAAGACGTGATGACTCCGCATCGATCCAGAGCACGACGTGATCGGTATCGGATTGACCGAATCCAGGGCTCAACGATGCGAGGACGCGACGATAGTCACGGCCCGCTTCACGCGCGTCGGGCAGCCGTGTCATCGCCGTTGCGCGGTGCTTGATGAAGGATGGTCCGAAGTGAAACATCCGGAAGGCATCGTTGGTCATCGCGGTGGAGCGCGTTCTCTCATCGTCGGCATCCACTGCCACGCCGTTGTAGTGCACAAGGATGCTCGATGCAGTGCGAACCACGTACTTGTTGCCTGCGGGGCCGCTGTGGCGAGTGGCATAGGTGCCGTCGCGCGGGCGGAATCGCTCCTCCGACGTGACGCGAAAACCGGCATCGCTGACCACCGGCTGGATGCGCTGGATCAGCGAATACCAGCGGCCATCGGTGGCGATGTTGATGTCGCCTGGATACTCATGGATGTCGCCGCCGTGCGCGGCAAGACAGTGTTCGAAAATGTCGCTGGCAGAGAGTCCATCGTCGAATTCAATTCCTGATCGCGCCTGCGGAAATGCGCTGCAGCCAGCGAGAGCGACGATCAAGGCAAGCAGGATGGTTCGAGCGCAGCGAGTCATCGGCGTGTTGGCAGGTGGAGACGTGCCATCACACTAGCCCTCCCGCCGTGAAAGGGAAAGGCGTGAGTTGTATACCGGTGCCGAAGATTGACAAGCGTCCGGCGTCCAATGTTGACCATGCAAAAGCGCGGCAAGCTCTCAATTCTCATCGAGAAATTTCTCTCGAGCCCTGGTCAGTCTTCGACGCCTGTTAAGTCAAGATCCTGGTCAACTTTCAACGCGCGTTCACATTCAAGCCGGCAGTACCTGTTGTGCCAGATCGTCGTGAAGCTGCTGATCCAGTACCACGGAGAAGTAGTTGAGCGTGCGGTGCTGCTGCGACACGAGCTCGGCGTAGCGCTTCGAATAGAACGGTCCCGCAACAAACGCAACGCCGCCCACCATCGGTTGCCTGCGCACGCCGGACAGCAGTGTTTCTACAGCCTGTTCCTGCTCGGGGCTGCGCGGCACCAGTGCCACAAAATGCGCGCGGGCCGCCGCCCCGCCACCGGCATAGGTGCCCAACAGCCCGGTCAGCTCGGCCAGCATAGTGTCTTCCTCTTCCGTCACCTTGCCGTCTGCCGCAACGATCAACGCGATCACATCGGCCATTTGCATGGCCTGCTTTGGCGGGGGCGACGTCTGTATGTAGTTTTCGACGCTCTGCCGCAGCCTGCCGAGATGCATCCCGCCGGATGTCTGGGCCCGCCGCTGGAGTTCCTGCCACGGCAAGTCGATCTGCCACGCGTCCGCGAAGTTCTGGATGATCTCGCGCTCGTGTGGATCGAGGTCGCCGTCGACCAATGCGATCCCTGAGAAAATCTCCAGCACCTCGCGGGCGTGCGACGGCCGGGTAAAGGCCTTGATCAGGTCTCCGACTTCCCTGCTTTCCTGGCGCAGCGTCGCGGACAGCATCTGCCAGATTCCGCGGCGCCGGCCTCCCGGCAACCAGAATCCCAGCGCGATCACCACCTGCACCAGGAGGGCGACGACCCAGAGCGCGTTCTCGATCGCGGGCCGCCATTGCGCACGCAGCATGCCATCGACCAGAAACAACGTCACCGGCACCAGGCCGACCAGTTTGGCCATCAGCGAGATACTGCCCACGACCGCCGGATCCTGCTTTCTCGTCCAAAGCTTGTTGATGGTGAGGTAGATTTCCGCGGCGACGAAGCCGAGCGAGAGAAAAGCCAGCATGCCAATGGCGGCGCGAAAGGCGTCCAAGGGGGCATCTCCAGTGACCAGTCCGTACGCGGACCGTCGATCCTTTGGATACTACCTGCAAGCCGCTGGAGATTGCGGGAGTCCGAGGCGGCCTTTTGATC
>JANNGT010000104.1:0-1523 GCA_031404015.1 Gammaproteobacteria bacterium
TCGATCTCGACGATGGCGTCGTCAACGAGGATACCTACCACCAACGACAACGCCAGCAGGGTGACTGAGTTGAGGGTGAAATCCAACAGGTACATCGCGGCAAAGGTCGGCACGATCGACAATGGCAGGGCGGTGGCCGCAACCAAAGTCGCCCGCCAGTCGCGCAGGAACAACCAGACCACGAAGACTGCGAGCAACGCACCTTCGATGAGCAGCCACATCGACCCTTCGAAGTTTGTTTGCACCGGTTCAACAAAATTGAATGCCTCGGTGATCTCGATGTCCGGGTAGTCTGCTTTTAACTTCGCAAGTTCGGCTTCGACGTCTCTCCCTACGTCTACTTCGCCAGCCCCACGGCTGCGCGTAATCTCAAAGCCGACGACCGGCTTGCCGTTGAGCAAGGCAGCAGAGCGTTGCTCGGCAAAGGTATCGGAAACGTTGGCGATCTGGTCGAGGCGGACCTTGCGGCCATCCGAAAGCACGATGAACAGCCTGGACAATTCCTCGGCCGATTGCACGGTCGCAATGGTTCTCACCGACTGCTCAGCACCACCGATGTCGGCCCGGCCGCCCGAGGCTTCCTGTTGAATCTGGCGTAGCTGGCGAGAGATGTCTGCAGCACTGGCGCCCAGCGCCAGCAGTCGCGCCGGATCAAGTTCCACCCGCACCTCGCGATCGACGCCTCCCACGCGCGCCACTGCGCCTGCACCCCGCACCGACAACATTCGCTTGGTGACGGTATTGTCGACAAACCAGGACAGCGCCTCGTCGTCCATGCGACTGGAGGCCACCGCGTAGGCGAGAATTGGCGTGCCCGACAGGTTGACCTTGGAAATGGCCGGGTCCCTGAGATCGCCGGGCAGGTCTGAGCGGATGCGTGCGACAGCTTCGCGTACATCATCGAGCGCTTCCTGTGTTGGCTTCTCAAGCCGGAATTCGACGGTAACGACCGCTCTGCCATCGTTCACCGTGGTGTAAATGTTCTTTACACCCTGCAGTGCAGCCACTGAGTTTTCTATCTTGCGCGCGACCTCGGTTTCCATTTGCGACGGCGCGGCACCGGGCAATGAAGCGGCCACGGTGACCATCGGCAGGTCAACGTCCGGGAAATTCTGGACCTTCATCGCCTTGAATGCGATGAAGCCCATCACGCTCAGCAGGATGAACAGCAGGATTGCCGGGGTCGGGTTGCGGATAGACCAGGAGGAGACGTTCAGCACGGTTTTAATCTGCCGCGCGGCGCATCGGCGCCGGTCACTGTGCGGTCGCCGGTGAGGAGTTGCCCTCGACCACGCGCACCGTATCACCGTCAGCGAGGAAACCAGCCCCGGTGACTACGACACGGCTGGCCGGGGCGAGGCCGTCCGTGATCTCTATCAAGTCCCCGGTGCGTCGGCCGATCGACACCTTGGTCTGCCTGGCCGGGCCGGCCTCCTCGACCGTGAAGACATAGGAGAAGCCGTCACGCATCAGCACGGCACTTTGCGGAACATTCAGCGCACTTTGGCGGCCTAGTTCAAATT
>JANNGT010000105.1:0-17430 GCA_031404015.1 Gammaproteobacteria bacterium
CCTTCATCCCCTGGCGGCCACTTGCGTTGGCGCAGGGCGATGCGACGACGCTGGAGCGGCAGCGGATCGAGGCGGCAGCCCGCGCGCGCGGCTGGACCGTGCCGCAAGCGTCGCTTGCATGGCTGCTGGGCCATTCGGACGCAATGCTGCCGATTCCGGGCACGTCGAACCCGGCTCACCTGGAAGAGCTGGTCGCCGCCGCGTCTCTGCGCTTGGCGCTATAGACTTGAGCACGGGATTTCTACAGCGCCGAACGCTTGCGAACTGCGATGGCGTCCGGTCGCGCCGCGGATTATCGTGGCACCCGTCGGCGTTCGATTGAACGCTCAACCAACTGCGGGAGCCAGCGTCATGAGCAAGGGCATGGAACGTAAGAAAGAGACGAAGAAGAAACCGGCGAAGTCCAAGGACGAAAAGCGCGCCGAAAAGAAAGCCAAGAAGGCCTGATGTTGCAGGCGGGGTGACGGCCGAGCGGGCCGTCCGTCCCGAGGTTGATCAGCGGCCCGGTTTCGGCTTTGGTCCGGTCAGACCGCGCGGTTGTGGTGCCTTTCGGCCTCCTACCGCCGTCGGGACTTGCGGCAAGCCCGTGTGCTGGGTGCGGAAAGGCTGTCCTTGTCGAGCCGCCGCCGCCGCTGGTGCACGCGCACTGGGCGCGCCGGGCTTGGCCGGTTTGCGGTGACCTTCGTGCGCGCGGCCCGTACCGATCGGTTGATACGTCGGCACCAGCTGCTGCCGGCCGTTGCCGATCAGGTCGGTCCGTCCCATCTGCCGCAACGCTTCGCGCAATAGCGGCCAGTTGTTCGGGTCGTGATAGCGCAGGAACGCCTTGTGCAGCCTGCGTTGGCGAGTGCCTTTCGGGATGACGACCTCTTCCGAAGTGCGCGTCACCTTGTGCAGCGGATTCTTGCCGGAGTGGTACATCGCCGTCGCCGTCGCCATCGGCGAGGGTAGGAACGCCTGCACCTGGTCGGCACGGAAACCGTTGCGCTTGAGCCAGAGCGCGAGCTCGAGCATGTCTTCATCGCGCGTGCCCGGGTGCGCCGCGATGAAGTACGGAATGAGGTATTGCTCCTTGCCCGCTTCCTTCGAGAACTTGTCGAACAGAGCCTTGAAGCGATCGTAGGTGCCGACGCCCGGCTTCATCATCTTCGAAAGCGGGCCTTCACCGATCGCCTCTGGCGCGATCTTCAGGTAGCCGCCGACGTGGTGCTGCGCCAGTTCCTTCACGTACTCGGGTGATTCGATCGCCAGGTCGTAGCGCACGCCCGAGGCGATCAGTACTTTCTTCACGCCCTTCAGTTCGCGGGCGCGACGGTACAGCTTGATCAGCGGTGAATGGTCGGTGTTGAGGTTCGGGCAGATGCCTGGGTACACGCACGACGGCTTGCGGCACGCGGCTTCGATCTCGCGTGACTTGCACGCGACGCGATACATGTTGGCGGTGGGGCCGCCCAGGTCGGAGATCACGCCGGTGAAGCCCGGCACGGTGTCTCGGATCGTCTCGATCTCGCGGATCACCGAGTCTTCGGAGCGGTTCTGGATGATGCGGCCTTCGTGCTCGGTGATCGAACAGAAGGTACAACCGCCGAAACAGCCACGCTGGATCGAGATCGAGAAGCGGATCATCTCGTAGGCGGGAATCTTCGCGTCGCCGTAGAACGGATGCGCGACGCGCTGGTACGGCAGCTCGTACACGCCATCCATTTCTTTGGTCGTGAGCGGAATCGGCGGTGGGTTGAGCCAAACGTCGGTATCGCCGTGGCGCTGCACGAGCGCGCGGGCGTTACCGGGGTTCGCTTCGAGGTGCAGGATGCGCGAGGCGTGCGCGTAGAGCACCGGGTCGGCAGTAACGGCTTCGTACGATGGCATGCGGATGACGCTGCGGTCGCGGTCGGCGCTCGGCGTGATGCGGCGCTGAAAGCGCATCACCTTTTCTACCTTGCCGACTGTGCCGTCGCCGCGACCTGCCGGGATTGCCCGGGAGGACGCCGTAAACCCATCCATGGGGGCTCCGGCCGCGCCGTCCATGGCGCGGACGGCCTTCCGCACGGACTCCGGACCCGGCACTGAGGCGCCGCTGAAACCTTCGACCGCATACGGATCGATCGGCGGCGCGAGCGGTCCCGGCGTATCGACCGTCGTCGAATCGATTTCGCTCCAGCCGTCCGGCAATGCCTTGCGCACGAACGCGGTGCCGCGCAGATCGTCAATCTGTTCGATCTTCTGGCCCGTGGCGAGCCGGTGCGCGATCTCGCAGATCTGGCGCTCGGCGTTGCCAAACACCAGCAGGTCCGCCTTGGCGTCGAGCAATATCGAGCGGCGCACTTTCTCCGACCAGTAGTCGAAATGGGCAATCCGGCGCAGCGACGCTTCGATGCCGCCGATCACGATGGGCACTTCCTTGGCGGCTTCGCGGCAGCGCTGGGAATAGACGAGCACACAGCGATCGGGGCGCGCACCGCCCACGCCATGCGGCGTGTATGCGTCGTCGGTGCGAATACGCCGATCCGAGGTGTAGCGGTTCACCATCGAATCCATGTTGCCGCCGGTGATGCCGAAGAACAGGTTCGGCTTGCCGAGCTTCAAGAAGTCGCGCGTCGAGTGCCAGTCGGGCTGCGCGATGATGCCGACGCGGAACCCTTGCGCCTCGAGCAGGCGGCCCACGATCGCCATGCCGAAGCTCGGGTGGTCGACGTAGGCATCGCCCGTGACCAGGATGACGTCGCACGTGTCCCAGCCGAGCGCGTCCATCTCTTCCCGCGACATGGGCAGGAACGGCGCAACGCCGAAGCGGTGCGCCCAATGCTTGCGGTAGGAGAATATTTCGCGGGCCGGGGCTTGCATGGGGGCGTGATTTTAGACGGCTTGGACCCGCTCCATTCGTCCGTCGAGGCAATTTGGGCGCATTCGTGGTCGATTCAGCGGGAAATCTGGCCGCGAATCCACGATATTGCCGGTCGCTTGACCGTCGAACCACGGCGAGACACCATTATGGTGTCTAAACGGAACCGCAACTGAAATGCTCAACCTGACCCTGAAAAACGTACCCGGCGAATTGCACGCGCGGCTCAAGCAGCGCGCCGAAATGAACAGGCGCAGCTTGAACCGGGAGGTTCTCGCGCTACTCGAAGCGCAGCTCGATGCGCCAGCCATCGATGTCGAGGCTGAACAGCAGCAGCTCGAGCAGTTCGTCGCAGCGTTGCCACGCGTCGATCACACGCGAGTGTCTCGCTATCGAGGGGCGGGACGGCCGTGATCGTCGTCGACAGCAATGTCATTGCCTATTGCTGGATCAATGGTGGCCAGACGGCGCTTGCGCACCGTCTGCGGCGAATCGATGCCGACTGGCATGCACCGGTGCTCTGGCGTTCGGAACTGCGCAACATCCTGATGGGTTATCGCCGTGACGGCAGCCTCGATCGATCCCAGGCAGGCGACATCATGCGCGCGGCGGAAGCAGCATTCGCTGGCCGCGAGCATTACCTGCCTGGCGATCGCGTGTTCAACGTGACCGAAGCGAGCCGGCTCTCAGCCTACGACGCGGAATTCGTCGCGCTCGCGCAGGCGCTTGACGTTCGGTTGGTGACCGAAGACAAAGCCGTCCTTGCAGCGTTTCCGAATATTGCGGTCAGGCTGGAGACCGCCGCGCAGGGTTGAGGATACTCACCGGCGAAAGACCTTCACGAATCCGGCACATCCCGGTGTGCGAAGATTACGCAGAGCGCACGCGTGTACCTTGAAATCGCCATCATGAAGTTGGAGCCACACGCGCCGTGAAACCTGCCCGACAGCTTTACAGGGTCTGCATCGTCGTCGGCAATGTGCTCACCGTGACTGGCTGCATCGGGTTGGTGCTCGCCGTGACCGGGGTCGTGCCGCAGCAAGCCTTCGCCGTTGGCATATCATCGGGCCTGCGCGTGATCGGTACGCTCGCCATAGCCGGGTGCCTGCTGAGTGCCATCGGCTACGGGATCGACGAATATCTCGAGGAATAATGCAGCCGGAGGGCTCTCATGCTCAGGAAATCAGACTACTTCATTCTCCTGGCGGTGATGATTTCATTTTTCATCTCTGCCTATCTTTGGTTTGTCGCCCAGGATCGTGAACAGGCGATCTTCACCGCCATCTGGATTCCGGCCATTTTCGGCTTCGGCGTCTACTTCAAGGTGGCTGCCCTGCTGGCGAGAAAACAGTGATGGATTTCGATCTCGTGCTCCCGGGCTTCATCGTCTTTGTGCTGGTGGTCATCGGACTGGTCCTCACCGTCCGTGAGTTCCGCTCGATGAAGTGAAGGCGTTCCGCTTGCTACGCCAGCGAGTGGTAGACCTTCTGCACGTCCTCGTCCTGCTCCAGCTTGTCGATCAGCTCGAGCACCTCCGTTGCCTCGGTCTCGCCAAGCTCGGTGGCCGTCGAGCAGATGTACTCGTGCTCGGCCAGGATCGGGACGATGCCGCGCTCCTCCAGCGCCTTCTGCAGCGCGCCGAATTCCTCGAACAGGCAGCGCGCCACGAGCTGGGGTTCGCCTTTCTCGCCGGTGCTCTCGCCGAACTCCTCGAGCCCGTGGTCGATGAGGTAGAGCTCCAGGTCGTCCTGGTCGATGCCTTCCGGGTTCAGGCGAAACACGCCCATGCGTTTGAACTGGAACGCAACGCTGCCGCTCGTCGCGAAGTTACCGCCGTTCTTGTTGAACGCGTTGCGGATCGCGGCCACGGTTCGCGTCGGGTTGTCGGTCGCGCACTCAACCAGCACGGCGACGCCGTGCGGTGCGTACCCTTCATAGATCACTTCCTCGAAGTTCGCCGCATCGCGGCCCGAGGCGCGCTTGATGGCCGAGTCGACTTTGTCCTTCGGCATGTTCACGGCGCGCGAGTTCTGGATCGCACGGCGCAGCGCCGGGTTCGCGTTCGGGTCGGAGCCGCCTTTCTTCACCGCAATCGTGATGTCCTTGCCGATGCGGCTGAACTGCTTCGCCATGCGGTTCCAGCGCGCGAACATCGTGTGCTTTCTGACTTCGAAAATACGTCCCATGAAGGTACTCGACTGGTCTCTGGCCCGAGGGGCGGGGAGGGCGCGCAATCTACCTGACCGGCAGGGACGGCGCACGGATCCGCGCTTGAACGCGCGCAAGGCTTTATCAACCCTAAGCGAACTATACCGCACGAAAAATACAGCGCATTCTGGTTTAGTCCAGCATCGCTTAAAAACGGTACCTCCCGGCCAACCTATAATCCAGCCATGGGCCTCTACCATCGTTGCGTGTTCCCGTGCCTGCTCGACCTGGCCATGGGCAGCCGCGTGCTGGCGAAGCCACGCCGGCGAACGCTCGCGCGGGCCACCGGCCATATCCTCGAGATCGGCTTCGGCACGGGACGTAACCTGCCGCATTACCCACCCGAAGTGCGGCGCATCGAAGCGATTGATCCGGACACCGACCTTGACCGCTATGCCGCACCCCGCATCGCGGCGGCATCCATCAAGGTCGACTTCCATCATCTCGACGCAGAGCGCATGCCTTTTCCGACGGCGAGCTTCGACACAGTGACCTGTACCTTGACGCTGTGCTCCATCCCCGACGTGACGCATGCACTCA
The DNA here is from genome assembly GCA_031404015.1 of Gammaproteobacteria bacterium. GTDB lineage: Bacteria > Pseudomonadota > Gammaproteobacteria > Steroidobacterales > Steroidobacteraceae > RPQJ01. The sequence goes on from JANNGT010000105.1 coordinate 5,591, forward strand.
GCGAGGTGCAGCGCGTGCTGAAGCCAGGGGGACAGTTCCTGTTTCTCGAGCACGGTCTCGCACCCGATGCGCGGGTCGCGCTCTGGCAGAGACGTCTCGATCCGCTGCAGCAGCGACTCGCAGGAGGCTGCCACCTGGCTCGCGAACCGATCCGCTTGATTGGCGCGTCGGGTCTGCAAATGCAGGCTGTCTCGCAGTACTACCTGCGCGGCGTTCCTCGCTTCGCCGGGTACATGACGGAGGGCTGTGCTGCGAAGCTTGCATGAGCGCGCTGTGGTGCAAAAGAGACCGCCGCGCCTGCCGCGATGATGTTGCCGTCGTTATTGCGCTGCAAGGTGACGAGGCCCCGCGAAGCGCGTAAAAAGCCTGCAGCCGCAAGTTGGGGGAGACCGGGCGGCAGACGACAGGGAGGGGCCCGACCGGGGGACGATCTGGGCCTTCAGGGAAGATGCAGCGTCGGAGAGGCCGCGTTTCGTGCAGACGAACCGCGGCCTTTTCTTTGGTGAACGAAACGACGAGAGGTGCACACAGCAGGATGAGTCGAGTCCTGCCGTGCACCAGCCCACCGGTTGATCCCCTACACTTACCGACATGAAGCGCACGTCACGCACCGCACCGATCGCACGAGCCGTGGGCGTGGCGGCCCTCGCGCTCGCACTGGGCAGCTGCTCGATCGAGCGGCACGGTGACGACTCCGTCTCGAAGCAGGTCGGGAGGAATTATTTCGGCGCCGGCGGCTCGCTCAACGTGACTGAGGCGGTCCGCGGTGATGCGTTCATGGCTGGCGGCCGTGTCAGCACGGCCAGCGAGGTAAAGGGCGACTTGATCGCGGCAGGCGGCGAAGTTTCGATCGGCGGTGCCATCGGGGACGATCTGTACGTGGCCGGTGGCGACGTGCAGGTGGACGCCGTCGTCACGGGCGACGCACGCGTGGCCGGCGGTGACGTCACCGTGGGTCCCGCCACCGTAATCGCCGGTGCGCTCACGATGAGCGGCGGGCGCATCCGCTTCGAAGGCAACGCGCAAGATGGTCTGCACGCGTCGGGTGGCAGCGTCTACATAGACGGTGCGGTGCGGGGAGACGTCGAAGTCGAGGCCGACGAGGTCGAGATCGGTCCCAACGCGCGCATCACCGGCAAGCTCGTCGCGCGCACGACGCGCGAGCCCTCGATCCCGGCCGGCGCGCAGATTGCGGGCGGTATCGAGTTCCACGAAGCAGAGGCCGGTCACATGGTCATCGACGATGGCGCGGCACACAATGTCGGCTCGGTCGCGCATGGTGTCGGTTCGTTGCTGTGGATGTTCGGCGTGTTCATCGCCGGCACGCTGTTCATGCTCGCTTTTCCCGCCTACTCAGCGCGTGCCGCGCAATGGATCGGCAAGGAGCCGCTGCGCAGCCTGGGACTGGGCTTCGTGATCCTCGTGAGCCTGCCGGTACTTTCCGTGCTGCTGCTGGTCACGATCATCGGTATCCCGCTGGCCCTGGTCGTGCTGCTGCTCTACGGCTTGCTGCTGTTCCTGGGCTGGGTCACGGCCGCGATGTTCATTGGCGATAAATTGCTGGGCTTTGCGCGTCGCAGTGAGCCAGCCACGTTCGGCCGCAAAATGCTGGCGCTGCTGCTGGCGGTGCTCGCCCTCTGGCTGGTCGGAATGATCCCAGTCGTGGGAGGGTGGATCAGGTTCGCCGCACTGCTGCTCGGCGTCGGCGCGCTGGTGTGGCAAGGTTGGCCGCGGCGCGACGCCGTGCCGCAACCTGTTGTCAGCTGACCCCGCCGGCGCAATCCGCCGGCGGCCGAACCGTCGAGGCCCTCAATGATCGCGAATTACTGGCCGCATCTGCTGGCCCTGCTGGTCGGCGCAGCTCTGACGATCCAGATCGGCATGAACGCGACCCTCGCGCGCGTGATCGGGTCGCCGCTCTGGGCCGCCGCTGTGAGTTTCATGGTGGGACTGGTCGCCCTCGTAGCGTTCGCGCTGCTGGCCGGATCACGCACGACCCCGGGCACGCTGGGGCACGTGCCCGCGTGGGCCTGGATGGGGGGATTGCTCGGCGCGGTCTATGTCGCGTCGGTCACCGTGCTGGGCCCGCGGCTCGGCGGCATGACGTTGGTGGCGCTCGTCATCGCAGGACAACTCGTGGCCGCCCTGGCCGTCGACCAGTTCGGCGTGCTCGGCTACCCGCGGATTCCCGTCACGCCAGTGCGCCTGCTGGGCGCGGCCCTGCTGCTGGCAGGCGCGCTGCTCGTCATGCGCCGTTGAGCTGAGCCGCGCAGTGCGCTACTGGCCCGCACCTGCGCGCGCCGGCACTTCAAGCATGATCTCACGCGCCATCTGATTGAGCATGCGCACGCCCTGCGCCGTCGAGCCGACGCGCGTTTCCGCCGTTACGCCGCCGCGCCACAGCAGACTGCCGGTCGCGCGGTCATCGATGAAGAAGAGCACCGTGCCGTCGCGCACGCGTTGTTCGCTCGGCACCGTGGAGGCCGGCGGCGGCTGGAACCCGCCCGGCCGCAGCACCTGTGTCGCCGAAGGTGCACCTACGCGACGGTCATCTGCGAGCACGGACCGTTGTGTGCCAGCGACCTGGAAGCTGACCAGCATGTCCGCCGCTGCGGCCGTGTCCACTTCCCTGTAGCCTCTGCGCGTCAGCGCCTCGCCCACCGTAGTGCGCAACTGGGCGGTCGCCGACTCGACCAACTGCGCATCAGTCGAAGACGGCGTGGCAAACTCGCCGCCCTTCCAGAAGAATGTCTGGCGCGACGCGACGTTGGCGTCGGGCGCCTCGAAGCTTTCGACATCCCAGTGCGTGGCGCAACCGCCAATCAGGGCAAGAGCCGCTGCCCATATCAACGTGGTGCGCCTGAACATGCTCGTCTCCCTGGAATACCGACGTCGATTGTAACTCCGGGCCCGCAAAGACGGTGTTTTGTGACGCAGGTCGATTGCTGGAGGCCGGCTTGTGGTGTGTCGCGGCGCCCCGGGAGCATACTTCGACGGGCTAGTGGCACAGGCGGGGGCAAGAAAGTCGCGCCGCAGTCACGTGGTGAGGAGCTGAAGTCAGTCGATGAAGACCGTTCTGCTGGCCTACGAACGCGAACAGGATCTGGCCGCCGTCGAAAGCGTGCTGCAGTCGCGCGGTCACCGGTTGCTCAAGGCCCGTACGGGCATCGAAGCCCTCGAGGCGATCCGCAACCAGAACCCCGACGCGGTCGTCAGCGACGTCATGCTGCCGCGACTGGACGGCTTTGCGTTGTGTAGACGCCTGCGGGAAGACCCGGCCCTCCTGCATTTGCCTGTGGTGCTGCACTCGTTCCGAGTCGAAGGGGCCAAGTATGAAGCGTTCGCGGCAGAAGTGGGCGCAATACGCTTCCTCCCGCGCGGCTCTACGCTTGAAGAACTCGCAGCCATCCTCGACGAAACGCCGGACAGTGCCGCCACGATGCGCATGCCAGCATTGGTCCCGGAATTGCTCGATCGCCGCGAACAGGACCGGCGACGGCTGGCCGAGCTCGAGAAGCAAATACGTGACGTCGAGGCGGCCAACCTGCAGCTGACTGCGGCCGAACGCGTCGCGCGCGAGCGTGCCGAACACGAGTCCCGTGCGCGCTCGGAATTCGCCGCGGCCGAGTCGGTGCGCATCCGCGAACTGCAAACCCGTATACGAGAGCTGGAATCCGCGCAGCGCCAGTCTGCCGAAGCCGAGACACAGGCTCGCGGTGCGGCCGCCGAGTCACGTGCCGACGTGGCCAAGCTGGCCCTGCTCGAGTCGCGTCTCAATGAGATGCAGACCGCGCGCTCGCGCGCGCAGTCCAGCGCGAACGACGCCGAACGCGCGTTTGCCGCACAACCAGCACCCTCGTGGATCGTCGACATCGAGTCCCGACTCGTGCACGCGGCGACGGACTCCGCTGCCGTGCTGCACGGGCAGGAACCCGCCGCGCTGCGGGGCAGGCCCATCACCGAATTGCTGCCTGGCGTCGACTTCCCGGATGCACTCGCGCAGCCCACCTTTGTACAACGGCAGCGCGAGGATGGCAGCGAGTCGCGCCTCGAACTGCACCGCGTCACGACCAGTTACGCGGGGCGCTCGTGCTGGTTGGTCACGGCACGTGACGTCACGGAAGATTTCGCGGCCCAGGCGCGCGCGCAAGAGTTATCCGCCCATGCGGACGCGCTCGATGCCGCGCCGGAAGCATGCGGCATCGTCGACGACGAAGGCCGCCTGCGCTATGGCAACCGTGCATTGCTGGACCTGATCGCGGTGGAGCCGGAGCGACTCGGCACGCTGACGCTGCAGTCGCTCGAGGTTGAGGACGACACCGATTCCACGGTGCGCAATGTTTCGCGCACGCTGGCCGGCGCGTTGCGGCAGGATGCGCGCTGGCGCCGACCGGACGGCCAGATGCTCGACGTCGAGGTCGCGCTCGCGCCCGTCAACGAGAACACGGGCCTGCGCGTGGTCACGGTGCGCGATGTCTCTGCTTCGCGACGGCTGTTCGAACGCAACGAACGCGACCACGAGCGCGTCAGTCGCCTGCTCGAACTGGCGCAGCGATCGAACGCATTGACCGAAACCGAAATTCTCGAGCGTGCCCTGCAGCTCGCGCACGAGCTGACGCGCAGCTCGCAGGGCTACCTGTTCCTTGCAGCCGGCGACGCCAACGTCATCGAGCTCACAGCCCGCCGCGGCAGCGAAGCAACCGAACCGTTGCACGCGCTGAATCGGTGGCGTGGTTCGCCGCCTGCGAACACCGCTTTGGCGGAATGCGTGTCGACGCAGAGGCCTGTGGTGCGTGAAGCTGTCGAGGACACGACGGCATTGCAACTCGCGGGTGTACCGCCGACCTTGCACAGACAGCTTGCGCTGCCCCTGCTCGACAGTGGACGGCTCGTCGGCGCGCTGCTCGTCGCGAACGCGGCGCGTCCCTACGACGACGACGATCGTCGTCACCTCGAGCACATCGCCGATGCGACAGCCAGGTTGCTGCGACGCCGGCGCTCCGACGCTGAAGTCGTTGCCGCGATGGACCACATGGAACGCGTCATGTTCGGCGCGATCGAAGCGCTCGCGCAATCCGCCGAGGCCCATGACGCGTGCAAGACAGGGCGGGCACGCCGCGTGGGGGATTATGCGGCCGGCATTGGCATGGGGCTCGGTCTGCCGGGGCACACGGTGCGGGGCTTGCGCGTGATGGGGCAGTTGATCGACGTCGGCATGCTGCAGATCCCGCGCGAATTGCTGTGGCGTCCGGGCGTGCTCTCGGCCGCTGAGTTCGAACTGGTCAAGACTCATCCCGAACGCGGCTTCGAGGCGTTGCGCACCATCGAATTCCCCTGGCCCGTCGCCGAGACCGTGCGACAGCATCACGAGCGGTTGGACGGCTCGGGCTATCCGCGCGGACTGAAAGGCGAGGGCATCCTGCTGGAAGCGCGCATCGTGGCCGTCGCAGACGCCGTCGAAGCGATGCTTGCACAGCGCCCGCATCGGCCGGCGTTGAGCCTCGGTGCCTGTCTCGAAGAATTGCAGTCGCAGGCTGGTCGGCGCTACGACGCGAAGGTGGTCAAGGCCTGCGTGCAGATGTTGCGCGAAAGCCAGACGACGGTGCTGCCGATCCTGCAGGAAAGCGCGGCGCTCGCTGGACAGCGGATCGCCTGAGGCCGTTCAGCCTTTTTCCACGTCGAATCGCAGCGTGATCGACGAACGCTGCGCGACGGGTTTGCCGTTGACGAAGCGCGGCCGGAACCGCCACGCTGCGACCGCATCGATCGCTGCATCATCGAACACACCGCGCGGCTCGGCCACCACCACCTGGATGTCACGCACGGAACCGTTCGGCGCGACGGTGAATTCGAGTTCCACCCAGCCCTTCGTCCCATTGCGCAGTGCCTGCACGGGATAGACCGGATCGCGCGCCGACACGCGGTCGAGCGAATCGGCCGCAACGACACCGGGGGCCAGCTCCATTTCGCTTGCGACCGACTCAGCGTTGCGTCGCGCCGGCCCGGTCATGCCGAGCGTCGGCAGGATGTTGACGGGCGCGCGGGCATAGCTGCGCACCGCCGGAACCCGGGTCGCCAGATCTGCATTGACGACGCGCGCCGCCAGCGGGTCAGGTCGTACGAGCGGCGCAGCAGCGACGGGCGCCGCCTGCGCGTTCGGTGTCGTGCTCAACTTTGAAACCGGACCCGGCAACGCCGCAAGGGCAGCCTGGATTTCCTCGAGCGTCTGGGGAGCCGCAGGCGGTCCTGCGGTTGCAGCAGGAGCCGATGCCTGTGCCGCAAGTTGCGCTTCGACTTCCGCCGCTTGCTCCTGCGAAAGCTGACGCGAGGGCGTGTCGCCCGGATTGGTGCGTCGAGACATCGCCTGCGCTGCGCGATCGTCCGGCACGACGGCCAGCAGGCGCTGCACGAGACGGTCCGCTTCGGCCTGGTTGCCCGCGTCGACTTCCCATTGCGCGCGCTGCAACAACAGGTCCACCGTGCGCGTGAGTGAAGCCCGCGCTTCCGGGTGCTGCGGTTGCGCGAGCAGCACGGCCTGGAACAGGTCGAGTGCGTTGCGACCCTCGGGCGCTTCGAGTCGTCCAGCTTGCAACGCAGCGCGCGCACGCGAGAGCACCGGGTCGGCGCGGCCACTGCTGGGTCGCGGCGGAGTCGTGGCAGCCGCCGGCACGGCTGCAGCAACGGTTGCCGACGTATTCGTATCATCCCCGACGAACATCAGGACCGAGAGGACGAGCGCAACGAGTCCGATCAGCGCGAGATAACCGCGCGGCATGCCGGCCGTGGGCCGTTGCAGGCCGCGCAGTATCGGCAGCAGCGGATCACCCGCTCCCTTGCCATCGAGAAGTTCGACGTGTCGGCGTATCGCTGCCTGCAGGAACATGCCGGCACGCCGCGGCGAGGCTGGCTTGTGCATGAACCGGTAAACCAGACCGTTGCTGATCAGCGGCGCGAGCAACGGCTCGTCGTCACGCGTGCCCGCCACGCAGACGACCACGTCCGGAAATTGTTCTGCAATCTGCTCGATCAGCGTGTCGGCTTCCTGCGAAACCGCCGCTGTATCGACGACGAGCACGCCGCAACGGCCGCTGATCAGGAGGTCGGCCGCTTCGGCGGCGCTGCGGGCGCGCCAGACGGGATTGCGTTCGCCCACCGCCTGCTGCGTCGATTGGAACAGCCCGTGGTCTGCCGTGAGCACGACCACGTCCACGAGCACGGCCTCGGGTGCCCCCTGCAGCCCGGCGGGAGCCACTGCAGAGGTGGCCTTTTCTGGATTGGTCAAGGGCTTGCGGAGCATGAGACAGGCATTGCACGCCAACTGCGCCCGACGCACCACCGCTAGATGGCAAAAACATGAAGTAATTCATGAAAATAGCGGCGAGACACGGGGCCGGGTGCCGCGCCGTTTTGTGGCGCTGCAGCAACAAAATGTGCCTTTGAACGCTCGACATAATGCAGGCGTCGCGAGCATGATCGGCCGCTCCTCCGACCGAGGGCCGCCATGCGGCCGGGGCAGTACGATGCGGGGAATCGAATTCACGTCGCGGATCCCGCGCCACAAGCGCCATGCGCTCGAGCGGATCCTGTTTTTCAACGGCTGCCAGGATCGCGTTGCGCGCGACATCGTGGACGTCATCGAGCGCTATGGCCCGCCCGCCATCATCGACGACGGCGAAGGCCTGCGCGTGTGCGTCGGCGACTTGGCCGAAGTGCAATGCCTGTTCGCAGTCGAGACGCTGACCGCACGGCCGGTGGGCGTCGCCGTTTACGTGCGCGCCGATCTCGAGCACGTCACCGTGCTGCACCTGGGCGTGAGCGAAGACTATTGCACGGGCGGCATGAACGAGCGCGAGGGCCTGCTGCTGCACCTCATGGGCCAGGTGCGGCGGTCGTCACGGCGCATCAAGGGTGTGCGCCGCCTCGAGGTGCTGTACGGCGGCCAGCGCCTGCGCACTTCCACCTGCTGATTGTTGGTCACACGCGCCGCCATCTCGCGGGCGATCAGCCTCGCGTTGGCAGGGACGGCCGCCGCTTCGGTCGCAGCAGCGTTCGCTCCGTTCGGCTGGCCGTTCGAACTGTTTTCCCATTTTCGCTGGCAACTCGCTGCGGCGGCCTTTGGCCTGATGCTCGCGACGGCAGTATTGCGACAGCCCTGGCAGTTGTCGGTGGCGGCGGCGACGCTGGCGCTGCACGTAGGGTCAGGTGGACTGCTGCCGCGCAGCGCTGCCGGGCACCTTGCAGGTGACACATGCAACGGCGTGACATTGCGCGTCGTTACGGCCAATGCCCGCTTCACGAACGCCGAGCCCGCGGCGCTGCTCGATTGGCTGATGCGCAGCGAAGCCGATGTGATCGCACTGCAGGAAGTCACGCCAGCGTGGGCTGCAGCGCTGCAACCGCTGGCACTCAAGTACCCTTATCAGAAAGTCATCGCGCGCGAAGATCCGTACGGCATCGCGCTGCTGAGCCGCTGGCCTGCACCCCGCATGGAAGCGGTCGACTTCGCGGCCGACGGCTATCCGTCGCTGGTTGCGGAGTTCCAGGTGCGTGGTCGCGCTTTGCAGGTCATCGCCATGCACACGCACTGGCCGGTGTTGCCATCGCTGCAGGCGGCGCGCGATCGCTCATTGCAGCAGGCCGCTGCGCTCGCGGCGACGCATCCGGGTGCGACTATTCTTCTTGGCGACCTGAACCTGACGCCTTACGCGCCCGCGTTCGCGCGGCTAGTCGAGACGTCTGGACTTCGCGATGCGCAAGACGAGCACGTTTGGCGACCGACGTGGCAAGCGGGATTCTGGCCGCTCGCGCTGCCGATCGACCACGTGCTGGTACCGCGCGACGCGTGTGTGCTGCAGCACGGGACAGGCCCCGACATCGGTTCGGATCATCGACCAGTGCAGGTGAGGTTGCAGCTGCCGTGAACCAACGACGCTGCACGACCCGCGCTCAATCGTCGGCGTAATCCATGTCGCGCCGGCCGAGCATGCGGCGGCGGTTGGCGTCGTGCCCCATATGCCCGCCCTGCGGCCTGCGCAGCCCAGAGCGTCGCGGGCCCGCGCGACGGTCCGCATGATGCTCAAACTTGCAACTGCAGCCATCCACATTCGCGCAGCCCACCAAGGGCAGGCGCGGCGCTTCGAACGACAGCAGGCGAACGTCACTGAGCGCCTTGGCCTTATCACACCCACTCGGCCCGGACACGATGGTCACGGCGTGATAGCGCAAGCGCAGCGGACGCGGCTTCAATGGGGCTGCCATGGCGGAATTCCTTCCCGTCGATCTTGTTGTTTGACCCAACGCTAGCCGATTCAGCCTGTCGCGCCAATAGGCGCAAGTCGACTCCTGCCGCTATTCGACGCCGAGCGTTTCGCCGACGGGGGGCGGGAATTCACGGCAGCAGTCGAGCAGCCACGCCCGAAAACGCACTACCTTGGGCAATGAAAAGTTCGCCGGCGGTGCTACAAGGAACCAGGCATTCCGTTGCAGGACGCTGGGCAGCATCGGCCGTGCCAATCGACCCGCGGCGATGTCCGCCGCGACCAATGACCACCGCGCCAGCGCAACCCCCTTGCCCTGTTCGACTGCGGCGAGCGAGGCCGCCGAGTCTTCCAGCGGCGGGCTGGTGTCCGCCCGCGTCGTATCGCCGCCGACGCGACGCAGCCAGTCCTGCCAGGGCTCGGTGCGGCTGTGGAGCAGCGGGTACCGCGCAAAGTCGGCCACGGTGTCGATCGGCCCCAATTTCGCGAGCAGCGCCGGACTGCAGACGGGGAACACGTACTCGTCGAGCAGACGCTCGGTCTTGAGCCCCGCCCACTGGCCCGAGCCGTAGAGAATCGCGGCGTGGAAATCGTCCCGGCTGAAGTCCAGTCCCGCTGCCCGCGGCGGCCCGAACCGAACCTCGATCTCGGGGTGGCGCCGCGTAAACTCGCCCAGCCGTGGCAGGAGCCAGCGCTGGAGGTATTCGTTCGGCACACTGAGGTTGAGCATGCCGCCGACGCGCTCCCGTCGCAGCCGTTCGACCGAGCGGCGCAGCTCATCGAGCCCTCGACGCACGCCGGGCAGGAGTTCCGCGCCTTCCTGCGTCAGGGCAACGGCACGTGTATGGCGGCGGAACAAGGGCACCCCGATGTCGGCCTCGAGAGCCTTGATCTGCGCGCTGACGGCTGCAGTCGTGACGCCCAGTTCCCTGGCGGCCGCCGTGAAGCTCAGGTGGGCCGCGACGGCTTCGAACACGCGCAGGGCGTTCAGCGGCACACGCTCCGGGGGGCTGGACATCGGCTGCCTTCATGTAAAATGACGCTTAACAATACGAACTAAAGCCCCGGCAATCAAGGCCCATTCGGACGTGCTGTCGAGGGAAACTGAAGAAATGCGAGTAGTGCCATGAGCCATTTGCCGGCCTTGCGAATCGATCGGGCCCACCCGGCGGACGCAGATTTGATCGTCGCGCTCGTGCGCGAACTGGCCGAGTACGAACGGCTGCTGCACGAGGTGCAGATCAGGCCGGAGGACCTGCACCGCGACCTGTTCGGTGCGCGTCCCTTCGCGGAGGCGGTCATTGCACGGGTCGACGGCGAGCCGGTGGGCTTCGCCCTCTGGTTCCACAACTATTCGACGTTTGCAGGTCGGCCCGGCCTGTACCTGGAGGACCTGTTCGTGCGTCCTGCGTTCCGTGGCCATGGCTATGGCGAGGCACTGCTGCGTTACCTTGCGGGGGTGGCCGTGGCGCGGGGGTGCGCCCGGTTCGAGTGGTCGGTGCTCGACTGGAACGAACCCGCGATCGCTTTTTATCGCAAGCTCGGGGCAACGCCGATGGCCGACTGGACCGTGCAGCGCATCAGCGGCGACGCGCTCGCGGCACTGGCCGTGCCGCAGCACGGCGGGCCTCAAGCAACGGGAGCAGGTGCATGACCGAACGCCGGATCAACTTCGCAACGGGGACGCCCTGGGAGCCGCTCGTGGGGTACTCGCGCGCGGTGCGGGTCGGACCCATGGTGTTCGTGTCGGGCACCACGGCGACCGGGCCCGACGGGCAGATCGTGGGCGGCACCGATGCAGGGGCGCAGACGCGGCAGGTGCTCGCCAACATCAGGGCTGCGCTCGAACGGGCGGGCGCGCGCATCGAGGACGTCGTGCGCACACGCATCTACGTGCGCGACATCGCCCAATGGGAGGCCATTGGCCGGGCCCACGGCGAAGTGTTCGGTTCGATCCGTCCAGCTTCGGCAATGGTCGAGGTCAGCGGTCTCGTCGATCCTGCAATGCTGGTCGAAATCGAGGCGGACGCCTACATCACGGCTGACGGCGGTTGAATCTGCGCACCGGGCGCACGTCGAACTCTTGATCTCAACAAGGACGAACACCATGCGCAAAATCCTGACGGCTGCCTGCCTGCCCGCCGTCGCGTGGCTGGCTGGATGCTCCAGTGCCCCGACGATACCGGTCGCCAAGGACGTCGAAATCGATCGCTTCATGGGCGACTGGTACGTGATCGCCAACATCCCGACGCGCTTCGAGGTTGGTGCGCACAACGCCATCGAGTCGTACAAGAAGGACAAGGACGGCAGCATTGCTACCACGTTTACCTACCGTGACGGCGCTTTTGACGGGCCGGAAAAGGTCATGCGTCCGCGCGGCTTCGTGCGCGATGGCACGGGCAACGCCGTGTGGGACATGCAGTTCTTCTGGCCGATCAAGGCCGAGTACCTGGTGGCGTACGTCGATCCCGACTACACGCAGACCATCATCGCCCGCAGTTCACTCGATTACGTATGGATCATGGCGCGCACACCCGAGCTGGCCCCGGCGGATTACGCCAGGCTGGAACAGAAAGTGCACAA
>JANNGT010000106.1:0-2053 GCA_031404015.1 Gammaproteobacteria bacterium
GCTTCCGCGGTCGTAGCAGGACAGATAAACGCGCTTGGCGGTATCGGGGCCTTGAATGATCTCCTGCAGGATGACGTTGGGGTTGACCTCGGCAGCCAGACGCCAGTTGTCGAGCAGCTCCGCCGGCGTCTCGGCGATGGCCACCTTGACGTAGGAAAGTGAGTGATCCGCCGGAAACACCTGCCACTCGCGAAAGTGAATAGGCTTCATCAGGCACGGGAAATCGGCGCTTGCGGCAAACGCCCTGACATCCTCGGAAGAGTGCACGAACTGCGTTCGCGGCATGGGCATGCCGTGCTGGGCGGCAAGTTCGTATTGCGTCTGCTTGGTAGCCAGCAGGCCCTGCAGAGGCACCCCCGGCGACAGGATGTAGTGGTCGGCCAGCGTGCTCGCGTGATCGGCAATGGCGGACACGTACTGATCCGAGCTTGAGATCAGGACCGGCTTGCCGCCCATCTTGCCGGACAGTTCGATCATGGAATCCAACCAGCCCGCCGGATCCGTGCCGGGATTGGGACAGTGATGGGCGTGGCCATAGACCGAACGAAATCCCGAATTTCGACGATCCCAGTCAACGCACGTGGCCCGGACGCCGCGCCGAACCAGGCTTCTTACTCCCAGCACGCCCGTCTGAAAGGCACCCGCGACAACCGCAGGAGGCCAGTCTGCGCCGGCACGCGCGGGATTGGAGTCGTCAGGCCGCGCTGGCATCGATCTTGAGCATCACCTTGAGGTGAGCCCTCGTGCGCACGGCGCTCCATGCCCGCTCGAACTCCTCCAGCGGGTAGTGCGCCTTCAGGAATGGACTCGTATCGAGCAAAGGCAGCGTCGCCAGCGCTTCCTCGAAATCCGCTCCGCTGCTGCCGACCGAACCGACGACCGTCCGGTCGAAACCGACGATCGACTCGAAGCTGAAATTGTGGTGCGCATACGGCAGTCCAAGCAGCAGCAAGGTAGCTCCAGTGGCCGATCGCTCCAGCAGTGCCGTAAGCATCGATTGGTCGCCCGTGGCTTCGACCAGCCAGTCGAAGCCGTCCAACCCGGCAAGTGAAGTCGAAGTGGTAGCAATATCGCTCAACAATGACAATCGCGCCGGTTCGCGGTCGAACACCGTGACGTTGTGCCCACGCTGCGCCAGCACGCGCGCGGCGAGATGGCCAATGGTCCCAGCCCCTACGACGGCGCAACGCCGCGCGCCGGTGGTACCCGACGAAGCACCGAGCCGGCGCAAACCCTTGATGACGACTGCGAGCGGCTCGGCCAGCGCGGCCTGGGCCAGTGTTACATCGTTGGGCACCTTGTGGGCGTAACGCGCGCGCGTGACCAGATAGGCCGCGTACCCTCCATCGATACCGATGACGCCAACCTCGCCCCGCTCGCGGCACGCGATCGCATTGTCCACAAGGCACGCAGCACACACACCGCATCCCTGGATGCACTCGACCACGACACGCTCACCTTCGTCGAGGTTTTTCACCTTCTTGCCGAGCGAAACCACCGTCCCGGAAGATTCGTGTCCGGGAACAATCGGATACTTGGCCATCCCCGATTTGTAGTACCCGAGTCTTCCCTCGAGGATTTCCAGATCCGTTGCGCAGATGCCCTCGTACGCCACGCGCACGAGAATTTCGCCCGGCTTCAGCGTCGGAATGGATCGCTCCTCGATTGCCGCGTCGTGTGGACCACGGATCACCACTGCGGGAAAACTCCGCTTGTAATAAAGCTCCGCTCGGGTGGACGGATTGGTGATGTTCCGGCTATCCAGGATCCCCTTCACGATACCGACGGCCTTGTGATATCGGTACCGCGCGATCTCGCGGGCAAGCGATCCCAGCCGCCGTTCGCGCGCCGCCAACAGGAGATCCAGCGCGCACCAGCGAAGCTCGCGCCATATCTCCCCTGGGATGTTGCGGATGATCCGGACTTTGGTCCAGCGCCCGGCGATCCCCTCACGTTATAAGCTCTCACGGACTTGCGACCACGACTCCGTGTGAACGTGTAAGACGCTGGCCTCGGGTTCATAGAGTACCTACTTTACGCGCTGCAACCAGTG
>JANNGT010000107.1:0-30151 GCA_031404015.1 Gammaproteobacteria bacterium
CGGGGTGGCTCTCAGTTTTTCATCATAGCCCCAATCGATAAAGATCGTGCGCACCCCGGCATGGTGGCCGCAATCGATATCACGCCAGCGGTCACCCACCATCCAAGATCGAGTGAGGTCGAGCCCGAGTTCGCGGGCGGCGTTGAGAATCATGCCGGGTGCGGGTTTGCGATCAGGCGATGGCGGCGTCTCGCCTCCGGGCGCGTAGCTGACTTCGATCCGTGTAATCGAGGGCACAAGTTGGAGTAGTTTGGCGTGCATCATCTCAACTGCTTCACGCGTCTGCGTACCGCGCCCTACGTCGGGCTGGTTGGTCACCACCACGAGAACATAACCAGCCGCCTGAAGGTTGGCGCAGCTTTCGACCACGCCCTCGATTAAAATAAAGTCTTTAGCGGTAGCAGGCGGATACGGTTTCCCGTCGCGGATCAGCGGCGCGTTGAGCGTGCCGTCACGATCAAGAAAGACAGCGGGTTTCAAATCCATCGAACAGGCGAACGAACAAGGTCAACGGGGTGGCGCGGCGACCACACTCTCCCACTTCGTCTGATTAACCTTCACGTCCGGATGCGAAACCCAGAGGTGCCAGATCACGGCTTGGAACGCTTCGCTGTGGGGCGTGACGTTGTTGGCGTTGACGGTCGGCACGATCACACAGGCATCGGCGACTTGGGCGGTGTAGCCGCCGTCTTTGCCAACAATGCCGATCACACGTGCGCCGACTTGTTTGGCGAGCTGGAGAGCGGTGACTAGGTTCGGCGAGACGTTTTTCTCTAGATTGCCGCCGCCAACGGAGAGCACGAGGATCAGGTCCTTGCTGTTGAGGCGCGAACCGCGCAACCATTCGACAAATACACTGGCCCAGCCCTCATCGTTGGTGCGGGCGGTCAGTTCGGAAACATTGTCAGTGGGGGCATAGACTTCGAGACCGGCGATCTTACGAAAATCATTCACTGCGTGGGAGGCATTGGCAGCGCTACCACCGACGCCGAGGATAAAGAGACGGCCGCCGCGTTCACGCACATCGACGAGTTCGCGGACGCATTTTTCGCTGTCGTCGGCATTGATCTTGGAGACGATTTCAGCGGTTTCGCGGAGGTGTTGAATGGTATAAGAAGACATGGGTAGAAGAGAGGAAGACGTGGGACTTGGAAGTCTCAGAGGGTGCGGGTGCGCAGGAGTTGGTCGAGCTCATTGAGGCCGGCGTGGGAGCCGATTTCGAAGAAACGGTCTTTTACTTCGTAGCCGGCGAGCTGCTTTTCCGCGACCAGTTGACCGTACACTGCAGCAAGGTCCACAACCGCGTCCTTGGGATAAACTTTAAGCGAATTAGCGCGGAGGAGGCCGAGCCCATAATCGATGTGATGCATGGCCGGCACTTTATTCTTTTTATCGTAAACCACGATCTGACCGTCGGCAAAGAGAACGTTGCTGGTATCGTAACGTTCGTGATTTTCAAAAACCGTCATAAGCCCGAGTTTGCCCGATTCAAGGAACGACCGACCAACGTCCAAATAATCGACCGGCAGATAACTGTCGCCGTACAAAACGTAGAATGCATCGCCGAGTTTCGGTAAAGCCTGAATCAGCGCGCCGCCAGTGCCAAGGAGCGTGGGGCCATCGAAGGAGTACTCGATCTTAACGCCCCACTTCGAGCCATCGCCATATTGTTCAACAATTCGTTCCCCTAAGTAACCTACGCATAGAACCAAATGATGGAGCCCGGCCTTTTTGAGGAGCCGGATCTGATGTGAGAAAAAAGGCTCGCCTGCGACCTCAACCAACAGCTTGGGAATTTTCTCCGTGATAGGCCGCAAGCGGGTGGCCATGCCACCCGCAAGGATTGCTACCGATAACCCACTCGGCTTCATCTTCAGTTCTGCGCGACGACTTTACTGCCTTCGAAGTCGAAGCGGAAACGCACTTCTTGCAGGCCCTTTTCACGCATCGCGTGTCGAAGGCGTTTCTTATCGCCGGCGTAAAACATCAGAAATCCGCCGCCACCAGCACCGATCAGTTTTCCGCCTAGCGCGCCGTTCGCCATCGCGTGATCATACCATTCGTTGATGGTGTCGTTACTCATGCCAGTCGAACGGGCTTTCTTGCGATGCCAGTGAACATCCATTAGCCGTGCAAACTCATCAAGATTGCCCGTCTCAAGCGCATCGAGCGATTTGTAACCGAGCTCTTTTGTGAAATGCAGGTTGTCGAGCATCACCTGATCGTTTTTCTCGCTGCGCACCTTCTGGTCTTTCAGAATGGCCGAAGCGCTACGTGAGTACCCGGTGAAGAAAAGCAGCAAATTGTCTTCGAGGTTGAAGAGCGTCTCCTCAGAAATCTTGCAGGGGCGATATTCCACCCGCCCGTCTTTGTGGAAGGTAAAGGCCGTAATTCCGCCGATGGCGGCGATGTACTGATCCTGTTTGCCGATTGGCTCGCCGAGCTTGTTGATTTCAATGTCGCAGGCCTGCTCGGCCAGCTCTGCCGGTGACAAAAGGTTTTTGTTGGCAGCATGGAGAACTTTCAGCAACGCCGTGGTGAAACTGCCCGATGAACCCAACCCCGTGCCACCGGGAATGTCAGCCATGGAGGTCAGTTCGAGTGAGGCGCCACTCATTCCCAGCATGCCGAAAGCCTCGCGGATGATTGGATGTTCCAACTGAGACGCATCGGCCACGCGTTCCAGTTTCGAATACTTCACAATCAGGTCCTGTACGAACGTCCGATGAAGCGTGATGTAAACGTATTTGTCGATCGCGGCCGCGACGAGGAAACCACCGTGCTCGCGATAATAAGAAGGCAAATCGGTGCCACCGCCGCCGAGGGAAATTCGCAAAGGGGATCGGGTGATGATCATGAGGTAAGGTGATTTACTGGCGATTGCTAGTTCGGTATCAGAGACCGGCGTCGCTCACCGGGAAGCCGCTCTTGCGGTAAATCGCTTCCACGATTTCAAGCGTTCGAATGCCTTCTTTCAAGCCGGGCGCAGGCTCACGTCCGAGGCGGATGTCTTCAACAAACGCAGCGGTCTCGATCGCCCACGAATCATCGCCACGGGGGAACTCCCAGACCGTGGTTTCGGGCGGGCCCATTTCGGGAAGCATTTTATAGAACGTGCAACGCTCGATCCCGTAGCTACCGCCAAGGCCGTCAATGGCGATCTTGCCGTTGCGACCGTAGATCTCGAAGGAAAAAAGATTTTTCCATTCACTGCAGCTCACGTGAAGCCACGCGGTTTGTCCGCTGGCACTGCGTAACGACAGGAAAGCGTTGTCATCGACTTTCATATCCCAGAAATACGTGGAGGCATGACCGTCAATCTGCGGCAGATCGCCCAAGAACCAGCCGGCAAGATCGATCAGATGTACGCCCTGGTCGATCAACTCGCCACCGCCAGAGAGAGCAGCATCGGCCCGCCATTCGCGATCATAACCCTTGCGGCCACCATGACCATAGCGGGCACGCACGAACATCAACGGACCAAGGTCGCCGGCATCGACGAGTGCCCGTGCTTTCTGCAATGCTGGGTGGAAGCGATGGTTATAGGCCACGCGAACCCGGACGTTGGCCTTGACGGAAGCGGCTTGAACCTCGCGCAGTTGTGCGGCGTTGAGCGCGCCTGGCTTTTCAACGATCACATGCTTACCCGCCTGAACCGCTTTCAACGCGAGAGGGGCGAGCGAGGCGTTCAACGTCGAGATGATCACCGCATCGACAGACGCGTCGGCGAAAATCTGCTGTGTATCCGCAACGGCTTCGCAACCGGGTGCGAGCTTGGCGATGTCCTTGGCACGACTCAGGTCAAGATCACAGGCGTACCGCAACCGGGCGAGCTTGCCGAGAGCGGCGGCCCGTTTGCGACCGATCAGGCCGCAGCCGATTTGGGCAAATTGGAGTGACTGGGAAGATTCGGTTGTCATGACCATTTGCGTCCTCGGTCTTCGGGAACAATACGGCGCAGGCAATAAATATCTGTTTTGGCGAGGTCTTCGCGGTGCTCTTGGAGCGTTGCCCACGGATCCCATTGCGCGCTGAGTAATTTCCCCGTGATGCCGTCGCTTTCGCTCGAACCAAGATAAACCGCCAAGTTCGCCCCCAACGAAAGCGGTACAGCGCCCTTCTCTTTCCAGCCCTTGTTCTTTTCGAAAAAGGCCGCTCCTACTTTATCGGCACCGGCGGCCAGAACCTGATCAACAAGTCGCGTGGCAAGCGCCCCGGGGGCGATCGCATTGACATCGATTTTGTAGGCGCTGAGCTCTACGGCGAGCGTTTCCATCAGGCGCACCACGGCGGCCTTGCTGGTGGCGTAAGCGCTAATGTTGGGCATCGGATTGGTCGCTCCCCCACCCGACAGGATGACGATCTTACCGCGGCCAGCCTGCTTGAAAATAGGGATCACCGCGCGGCACGGCAAGAGAACGCCAAAGACATTTATGTCCATCGCACGACGCCACTCGACGATATCAACTGATTCGGTCGGGCCCATCGGGCCGTAAACCCCAGCGTTGAGAACGAGGACATCCAGCGAACCTAGCTCGCTTTTAGCGAATGCGACCAGTTCGGCCACCCGGCCTTCATCGGAAATATCGCAGGCACGAGCGGCGACTTTCCGTCCCGGAAACTGTGTAGCCAACTCCGCCCGCGTGGCCATCAGCTCCTTTTCACTACGGGCGCAAATGACGATGTTGGCGCCTTCGCACAGGTAATGCTCCGCGATAGCCCGGCCCAAACCCTGACTTCCACCGGTGATGAGCGCGTTGAGACCGTTGAGTTTCATGTTGGCTTGAGGCGTCGATCAGATGCGTCCGACAGAAATAAACTCCACGCCGACCACAAGCGCTAGTTGTTTCTCAAGAAACCGGTTGGCGTCGACAATAATGCGGCGCCGCATCGCTGACGTGGCCGCGTTCCAATCCACCTGCCGGAACTCCGGCCACTCGGTACAAACCACGGCGGCATCCGCGCCGTTCAAGGATTCAGCCACACTTTTTGCGAGAACGATACCGCCGAGTTCGGTCGACGCGATCTGCACAGCGGGATCAAAAGCCTGCACGCGTGCCCCGGCGGCGATGAGCGCACGGCACAATTCTACGGCCGCAGAACGGCGCAACGTGTCTGTGCCCGCCGTGTAAACGAGCCCGAGCACCGCAATCGTGCGGCCCTGCAAACCACCGAGAACGGCGTGCAGCCTGCGCAATGACCAACCACGATGCAGGTCATTGCTCTGCTTGATCGCAGGAATCACGGAAAGTTTCTCGCCTTTGGCAGCGCCGATTTGGCTTAGCGTGACCACATCACGCGCCAACGTACCACCAGCGAACGGCCCGCCAGGTCCAAGATAAGCACGAGGTCCGATGCGTGGCTCACTCTTCAGCCCTTGCGCCACTTCTTTCGCGTCGGCACCGGTGTGTTCGCAAAGACGGGCCACCTCGTTGATAAACGTAATTGAAAGCGCCAGGAAAGAGTTCAACGCATGCTTGACCATCTCAGCCGACTCCGTGCGCATGAAAATCACCTGAGAAGTGAAGGGCGCGAAAAGGCTTGCGAGGATCTCACGCGGCTTGTCGTCGCGCGTGCCGATGATGACTCGTTCGGCTTTTTCGAAGGCGTCAATAGCCTTGCCCAGGCGAAGATTTTCTGGGGAGGACGCGAACTGCAGGTTGGGGAATTCTTTTTCGAGGGCCGCGCAGGTGCCGACGGGAAGCTGCGCCGAAATCAACACGACGGCCCCGCTACGCAGGAAGGGAAGCGTACGTTTAAGCGGACTTAGCACCGCGGCGAGATCGGAAACATCGTCGTCGTTTACCGGTGTGTCGTAGGTCAACCAGAGCACATCGGCGGAGGCGCAGGCCTGGCTCGCATCCGAAGTGAACAAAAGTTTTCCCGAAGCGAGGCCAGCGGAAATCAATTCGTTCAAACCTGGTTCGGCCAGCGGTGCCATCCCACGTTGGAGATTTGCAACCGTTAGAGGTTCGAAGTCGAGTCCTACCACGTCAAAATGCCGGGCACTGCAAGCCGCAGTGACACAACCCAAATGCCAGAGACCTTGAACGACGATTTTCATTTTCGTTGGATATTTGGTCAGTGACGTGAGTCGTAAACCCAGCGGTTTTGCTGCAGCCAGGTCAGCGTGCGCATGATGCCCTGCTCGATAGTGAGCTTGGGGCGCCAGCCTGTGGACTGAACTTTCTTGGTGTCGAGAAAGATGAAAGGATTGTCGCCGATCCAGCCACGATCACCACCGGTGAGCTCGATGCGGGGATTCAGCCCGAGCGCCTTGCAGATGTAGCCGATGCTCTGGTTGACCTCGACATATTCGGGGGTGCCGAGGTTGTAGATAGCGGTGTGATGCTTGGCGGTACGAGCTGTACCAAGCTGGGTAACGTGCTGGATCGCATCGAGACAATCCTGAACGTAGAGATAACTTTTGCGCTGTTTCCCGTCGCCGAGCACGCGCAACCAATCGGGATGCTCTAACAGCTGTTTGTAGAAATCGAAAACATGTCCGTGCGTGTAACGTTCGCCTAAAATCGAAACAAAACGGAAGATGTAGGCTTCGTCGATCTGTCCGCCCTCGGCATAGGAGGAAATCAGGCCTTCACCAGCAGTCTTGGAAGCGGCGTAAAGCGAAGTCTGAATCGGAAAGCCATCCGTCTCGGGCGTGGGTTTATCCGGCGTGACGAGTGCCTCGCCATAAACCGAACCGGTCGACGAGAAACCGATCCGCCGCACGCCGTTGGCGCGCATCGCCTCGAGGACGTTGAACGTGGCGATGGTGTTTTGCTGGAGATCTTTTTCGGGGTGATTCCACCCGTCTTTGATGTCGGCATTGGCAGCGAGATGAAAAACGAAATCGCAGCCCGACATGGCCTGCTTGAGCGCGGCCAGATCGAGATTGTCGCCGCGAACCAGCGTGAAGCGCGAATTCTTGATCGCGTCGGCCAGGAAACGATCCTGCCCCGTGGAAAAATTATCCCAACCGACGACCGTTTTGCCGTCTGCGAGCAGACGGTCGACGAGACTCGAACCAATAAAACCCGCGGCGCCGGTGATGAATACTTTGTTCATTTATAAAGGTGGAATATTCTACGTTTTCTCAAATTAGCACAGCTTCGCCCCGTCGCGTCGGAGTGACGTGACTGGGCCTAGGACTGACTTGGAGTACCAACGATCTGACACTTAACGTTTTTTCTTCTTCGAGCCGAATAGAGCAGTCAGCAGGGGCATCACGGTCGTGAACCGTTTCCGCCAGGTCTCAAGTTGCTTCGCTCTTCCCAAATAAAATTTCTTGTTCGCAGAGGACTGCTCCGCGAGTTCTTTCAGCCGATTCAGGCGGGCGCCTCCGGTGTTGGCCATCGGGGCGATCCGCTCACGGAGCACACCGCTCACAAGCTGACGCAGGCTCAACTCAGGCTCATATCTGACGCCGCGCTGATTTTCGGAGCCGTTGGCGGCCGCTTCCGCTTCGCTAATCGCGCCGAGCGAACGCAGGAGTTGCAGCCCCTGGCTGGCGGAGCCTTTGCTGATGTCCAGGCGTTCTACGATTTCTGGAAAGCCAAGCGGCACGGGCTGCCGTACGGGTGGGCGCCGTGTCAGACTACGTCGTCCAGACTAGGGTTTTGTAACCGGAGAATCGCCATGAGCCACCCCTCCAATTTGACCCTTCGTTCTCTGGTCGCGACCACGCTCGTCGCCGCTGCGGCAGTCGCGCCGGGCTCCCACGCGCAACAGGCGTCCACCACGGCACGCCCTGCTGACAAGCCACCCATTGCCCAGGGCTGGATCGACATCGCAACATTCGCATCTCCCGGCGGCATGGGCGCCATGGCCGGCATGATGATGGGTGGCGGAGGGGGCGACACGCCGATGTCGGCACTGTTCGGCGGAAAAAAGCAGGGTAATCAGTTCGGGCTGACGCGCGCTGGTGGGAGCGGCAGCTACGTCGACGTGACGTTGCGCACCAGTCGTAACCCGAGCCTCGCCGACGCGCTGCAGGCGGTGCCCCCGGGCAGCAAACTCGAGCCAACGCTGCAGCTCAAAGTACTGCCGCAGGCCAAGCCGGTGCCCGAGCGCGGGGACGATTCCATCGAGGAAACGCCGGAGCAGCCCAAGGGCAAGATCAAGTTGTACTGGGGTTGCGGCGCGGCCATCCGGCCGGGGCAACCGAAGGTGGTGGACTTCCAGACCAGCACGATCAAGGAGTTCGGCGACATCTTCAAAGGCCGGCGCGCCACGCAGCGCGGCACGCACTCAGCACCGGGACGTCCGGTCTGGCCGAATCCCACCGATAACCGCCTCGTGCCCAGCGGTGCGTCTCTCGCGGGAGCGCATGCGTTCAGCGGCCAGGGCGTGCCTGAAAGTTTCAAGTTCACGTTGCCGCCGGCGCAAGACATCATGCCGCCGATCGCCCTGCAACAGGCGCAGGCGGACGGCGTGACGCAGCTCACCTGGCAAGCGCTGCCCACGGCCCGTGGCTATTTCATCGCGGCGATGGGTGGCAAGGGCGACGAATCCGGCGACAGCGCCGAAATGACGTTGTGGACGTCGAGCGAGTTGCCGGACTCCGGGTTTGGCCTCGTCGACTACCAGACCAACAAATCGGTCGATCAGTGGCTGAAGGAGAAAGTGCTGCTCCAACCGACCACGACTCGCTGTGACGTGCCGAAGGGCATCTTCGGCGATGGCGGGGAACAGGCAGGCGCGATGCTGCGCATGATTGCGTACGGCACCGAACTGAACCTGGCGCATCCGCCGCGGCCGACCGATCCAAAGATCGCCTACGAGCCCGAATGGGCGCTCAAGGTGCGCGTGAAGTCAGTGACATTCACGATGCTGGGCATGCCGACGATGGAAGGTGGCGGCGCGATGGGTGAAGACGGTTCCGCAGCGGGTGGCGAGGGGTCATCGAGTGACGGTGCCGCGGCGCCGGAAGAGCCGAAGAAGAAAAAGAAGTTCGGGTTGAAGGATGCGCTCGACGCGGTCAAGGAGAGCGTGCCACTGCCGAACTGACTTCTGCTTTCCCTCTCCCGCATGGCGGGAGAGGGTTGGGGTGAGGGTTTTTTAAGAGCCCTCACCAGAGCTGCGCGCGACCTCTCCCGCGATGCGGGAGAGGTGATCAGACGTTGAAGCGGAAGTGCATCACGTCGCCCTCGCGCACGACGTATTCCTTGCCTTCGAGCCGCATCTTGCCGACCTCTTTCGCGCCCTGCTCCCCCTTGCCGGCGATGAAGTCGTTGTAGGCAATGACTTCTGCACGGATGAAGCCCTTCTCGAAATCCGTGTGGATCTCGCCCGCCGCCTGCGGCGCAAGTGCGCCGACGTGCGTCGTCCAGGCGCGCACTTCCTTCGGACCCACCGTGAAGAACGTGAGTAGCCCGAGCAGGTGATACGCCGCGCGGATCACGCGGTCGAGGCCGGGCTCGTGCAGTCCCAGTTCCTCGAGAAACACGAGTCGGTCGCCTTCGTCGAGCTGCGCAATCTCGGCTTCGATCGCCGCGCACACGGGCACCACGTCTGCGGCTTCGGTCGCGGCGCGCGTTTTCACGACATCCAGGTACGGGTTGTCGACAAAGCCGCCTTCGGCCACGTTCGCCACGTACATCTGCGGCTTGATCGTGATCAGGTGATACTCGCGCAGCAGCGGACGCTCCGTCAGCGGGTCCAGCGGCAACGTACGCGCGGGCTTGCCGGCATCGAGGTGCTCGAGCATTCGCTTCAGCACGTCGCGCAGGCGGATCGCGTCCTTGTCGCCCGCCTTTGCGTCCTTCTCGGCACGGCGATGCGCACGTTCGACCGTGTCGAGGTCGGCGAGCGCGAGTTCGGTGTTGATCACGTCGATGTCACTGAGCGGATCGATCTTGCCCGCGACGTGCACGATGTCGTCGTTGACGAAGCAGCGCACCACGTGCGCGATCGCATCCGTTTCGCGGATGTGCGCGAGGAACTTGTTGCCGAGGCCCTCGCCTTTCGAGGCGCCCGCGACCAGGCCCGCAATGTCGACGAACTCAACCGTCGTCGGCAGGATCTTTTCTGGCTTCGCGATGTCGGCCAGCGCCTTGAGCCGCAGGTCCGGCACCGGCACGACGCCGACGTTGGGATCGATCGTGCAGAACGGATAATTCGCAGCCGCGGCATTCTGTGCCTGCGTGACCGCGTTGAAGAGCGTCGACTTGCCCACGTTGGGAAGACCGACGATGCCGCACTTGATGCCCATTTATTCTGTTACTCGCTGATCGTTTTCGAATGCAGGCGCTGCATGGCTTTTTCGGCGCCCTCGCGCAGGAATATCGACAGCGCTTCAAGACCCGCGTCGATCGCATCGACAATCGCGGTCTCCTCGGGCGCCCGTGCGCGCTGCAGCACGTAGTCGATGACCTGTGACTTGTCGCCCGGATGCCCGATGCCGAGCCGCAGGCGCCAGAATTCGGCGCCGCAATGCGTGATGGTGTCGCGCAGGCCGTTGTGACCGCCGTGGCCGCCGCTGAGCTTGAGCCGCCCGACGCCGCACGGCAGGTCGAGCTCATCGTGCACGACGAGCACTTCTGCGACGGGCGCCTTGATGTAGTCCATCAACGCGCGGATCGAAAGTCCGCTGCGATTCATGTACGTCTGGGGCTTCAGCAGCACCAGCTCCTGGCCTTCCACCTTGACCTTGGCAATTTCGCCTTGGTAGCGCGCGTGCGCGCGGAACTGCGCGTTGTGCCGGTAGGCGAGCGCGTCGACGAACCAGAAGCCCGCGTTGTGACGCGTGAGACGGTGTTCGGGTCCCGGATTGCCGAGCCCGACCACGATCTGCAACGGAGTGCCCGCCATGATGATCGTTCTGCCTGGAATGAAAGAAAACCGGGCCGTCCCGTTACGGGCGGCCCGTGACTCCAGAGTAGTAAGCCCTCGCCCCAACCCTCTCCCGCCGAAGCGGGAGAGGGAGAGAGCGGCAAGAGATTACTTCTTGGCGTCCTTCTTGGCGTCCGCCGCCGGCTTCGCAGCGGCCGCCGCCGGCTTTGCTCCGGCCGCGGGCTTGGCACCCGCCGCCGGGGCTGCCGCCGCAGGCGCGGCACCTGCCGCCGCTTCGGCACCCGCTGCCGCTTCCGGCTCTTCGGCCGCACGCGCGTGGTGGATCGAGACGATCGGCGAGTTGCGCCCGTGCGTCAGCTCGGGGACCTCCACGGCTTCCGGCACCTTCAGGTCCGCCAGGTAGAGCATCTGGTTCAAGTCGACGCCAGAGAGGTCGACCTCGATGAACTCGGGCAGGTCCTTCGGCAGGCAGGTGATCTCGACCTCGTTGCGCAGGTGCGAAACGATGCCGCCCTTCTTGACGCCCGGGGAACCGGCTTCGCCCTTGAAGTGCAGCGGGATCGTGATGCGGATCTTCTCGTCGTCGAGGACGCGCTGCAGGTCGATGTGCACGATGGCGTTCTTCGCCGGGTGACGCTGCACGTCCTTGAGGATCGCCGCCTGGCTCAGCTCGCCGACCTTAAGGTTGATGATCGTCGAGTAGAAACGCTCGTTGTCGAGCAACAGCAGCAGCCTGGTGTGATCGAGCGACAGCGCGCGCGGTTCACGGTGGCCTCCGTAAAGGATGGCCGGGACCTTGTTCCCATGACGCAGGCGGCGGCTCGCACCTTTGCCTTGCGCGTCACGGAACTCGGCGACGAGTTCGAATGCGGTTTTCATTGGTAAAACTCCAGTTGCACAGAAAATGCTGCTGCACCCGCGACCAGAATGCGGCAGCTCCAGGAAAGGGGTTAGGGGATAGGGGCTAGGGGTTAGTCGGAACGCGCTGTGCGCGAAGAAAACTCTCTCCGCAAACACTGCACCGCTCTTTTCCGACTAACCCCTAACCCCTATCCCCTTCTAACTATCTTCACCGTCAGTCCAGGTAGAGAGAGCTCACCGACTCCTCATCCCGGATCCGTCGCATCGTCTCCGCCAGCAGGCCCGCGACCGACAGCTGGCGGATCTTGCGGCACGCCTGCGCGTTTTCGCGCAACGGAATCGTGTCCGTGACCACCAGCTCGTCGAGCGCCGATTCTTCGATGCGATCCACCGCGGGGCCCGACAGCACCGGATGGGTGATGTAGGCCACGACGCGCTTCGCGCCCTGGTCCTTCAACGCCTTCGCCGCATGGCACAGCGTGCCCGCGGTATCCACCATGTCGTCGACGAGGACGCAGGTCTTGCCCTCGACCTCGCCGATGATGTTCATCACCTCCGACACGTTCGCCCGCGCACGGCGCTTGTCGATGATCGCGAGGTCCGCGTCATCGAGGCGCTTCGCGATCGCGCGTGCACGCACCACGCCACCGACGTCCGGCGACACCACCACGAGGTCGTCGTACTTCTGCCGCCACACCTCGCCGAGCAGCACCGGCGACGAGTACACGTTGTCCACGGGGATGTCGAAGAACCCCTGGATCTGGTCCGCGTGCAGGTCGACCGTCAACACTCGATGCACGCCCACGCTGGCAAGCATGTTGGCCACCACCTTGGCCGTGATCGCGACGCGCGTGGCGCGCGGGCGGCGATCCTGGCGGGCGTAGCCGTAATAAGGCACTACTGCCGTGATGCGAGCCGCCGATGCGCGACGGCAGGCGTCGACCATCACCAGCAACTCCATCAGCGTGTCGTTCGCCGGCGGACACGTCGACTGCACGATGAAGACATCGCGGCCGCGGACGTTTTCCATCAGCTCGACGGTGATTTCACCGTCGCTGAACCGACCGACGTGAGCACGGCCCAGCGGCACCTGCAAGTGTCGCGAGATGTCCTGCGCCAGCTGCGGGTTCGCGTTTCCCGTGAACACCGCCATCATCGGGCCGTCCATCAACGTGCCTCTCCCGTTCAATCTCGGTTGGCTGGGGTGGAAGGATTCGAACCTTCGAATGGCGGGATCAAAACCCGCTGCCTTACCACTTGGCGACACCCCAACGCGTTCATCTCTAAGCCCGTCGTCGTCGTCCCGCCCGTTGCCGTCCTTCGCATCAGCGACCGAGCTGCTGCTCGAACTGCAAACGTGCAGCGAGCGGCGATCGGTTGAGGCCACGTGTCGCCCAGCCCTGCCACGCGGCAGGCTTCGCGGCGAGCACGGCATCAGCCTGCGCCGCATCCGGCATGGGTGCGAACACGCAGGAGCCAGTGCCGGTAAGCCGCGCAGGACCGAAACGACCGAGCCAGTCGAGCGCACCTGCGACCGCAGGGTACCGCTGGCGTACCACGGGTTCGCAGTCGTTCCGACCGCCGGCCTGCAGGAAGCCGGCAATTGTGATGACCGGTGAATCCCTTGTCAATTCAGGGGCTTTGAACACCTCGGCCGTGCTGATCGCGACGTCGGGCTGCAGCACCACGTACACCGGTTCAGCAAAGTCGACGGGCACCAGTCGCTCGCCCACGCCTTCAGCCCAGGCCGCCCTTGCCTGCACGAACACGGGCACGTCGGCACCCAGCTCCAGGCCCAGCGCGGCGAGACGATCCGCGTCAAAGCCGGTTCCCCACAACTGGTTCAGGGCGGCCAGGACGGTCGCAGCGTCCGAGCTGCCCCCGCCCACACCTCCTCCCAGCGGCAGCCGCTTCTCGATGTCGATCGCCACGCCCTGCATGAGCGACACCCCACTTTCCGCAGCGGCCTTGGCCAGCCGGTGCGCGGCACGCACAGTCAGGTCGTCTGCGGGTGGCACACCCGGAATGGCACCGAGCCGCTCGATGACGCCCGCGGGCCGCTGGTAAAAGCGAATCGAGTCCCAGAGGTCGATGAATTGAAAGGCGGTCTGCAGCTCGTGGTAGCCGTCAGCCCGTCGCCCGACGATGTGCAGGAACAGGTTCAACTTGCCCGGGGCGGGCCAGGGCGCCGGGTGGCCGAGGGCGCGATTCACGGGGACGGCAGGGTCCAGTCATCCACGACGATGCGCACCCGCGTACCCGCCGTGGTCGCGGTCAGGCGCGAGGGCAGGAGCCATCCCGCCTGCTCGCCGAGCGCGTCGTAGCTCACGACCCACGCGCCCTGCACGAAGCCGGGGGTTGTGCCTGGGGTCGTCTGCACCAGGCCGCCGCCTTCGCTGGTGGGTGCCGGAACGCCCAGCATCCAGTAGCGCAACTCGGCCAGCGGCAGTCGCACGCCCAGCCGCCGTTCGAGCGCGGCCCGCGCCGCTTCGCCGTCGAGCGGTGCGCCGGTGCCGTCATTGAGTTCGAGAGTCTGCCCGTCGGTCACGAGTTGCAATCCCCCCGCCCCCAGCGGCCCGCGGAAAGACAGTTCCGTGCGTTCGGAACGCTGCTGCCAGACGAAGCTGCCGCTGCCACCTTCGCCCAGCGCGCTGAGTGCGATACGCCCCCGGGCGGTCCATTGCGTGAGCACTGCAGGGTCGGCGACGCGATTTTGACCCGCCGTGGAGTCAACACGGGTCGTGGCGCATCCGGCCATCAGAGCCGCAAAGGCCACCAGCCCGAAGGCCGCGCGCAGTCGCATCACCACGACGCGGCCCGTCTCAGGTGCCCGCGCGTTCGATGCGCTTGCGCAGCTTTTCATTGTCGGGAGACTTTTCCAGCGCGGTCGCCCAGGTCTTGCGCGCCGACGCCTGGTCGCCCATCGCCCACTGCACTTCGCCGACGTGCAAGTCGATCTCGGGATCACCGCCCGCCTCGCTCGCGCGTCGCAGGTGCTCGAGCGCTTCCGGGTACTTTCCTTCCCGGTATAGCAACCAGCCCATGCTGTCGAGCGTGGCAGCGTTGTTCGGCGATTGCGCCAGCGCGGCGGTCAGCAACTGGCGGGCCTCGGCCAGACTCTTGTTGCGATCGGCCAACGTGTAACCCAACGCGTTCTGGATGTGCGCATCGCCGGGACGATCGTCCAGCATGCCGCGCAGGTCGCGGATCGCGGCCTCATCCTTGCCGGTGCGCTCGAGAAAAAACGCGCGATTGAGCCGCAGCTCGAGCGCGTCGGGGTAGCGCTGCAGGCCTTCTTCGAACTGCGCAGCCGCGCGCTTGGTGTCACCGCGCAGTTCATAGAGGCCCGCCTTCGCCGCATACAGGTCGGGCGCCAGCTGCGGTTGCGTACGCGCCAGTTCGTCCAGGTGCAGGACGCCGGCCTCGGTGCCCGATTGCTCAGCCTTGATGCGCGCCACGCGCTGTTGTGCGGCCACGCTGTAGTCGCCGGCTGCCACGCGCAAATAAAACCGCAGCGCCTGCTCGTTGTCCTTGCGTCTTTCTGCAATCACGCCAAGGAAATACAACGCTTCGTACGACTGGGCGCCGGTGCCGAGCAGGGTGTCGAACTGCTTCGTCGCGGCATCGAGGTTGCCGGCATCCAGCTCCATCGCGCCAAGCGTGCGCACGGCGCCAGGCACCACGGTTTTGCCAGTCGTGTAAGGCACGAGCATAGCGCGGGCTTCTTCATCGCGGCCCGTGGCAGAAAGCAGCAGCGCATAATCCAGGTGGGTCGAGATGTCCGATTCGGGTGCGGTGACGAGGTCCTGCGCCAGCGCGAGCCCCTCTTCGTCCTTGCCGTTGGCGATCCTCGTCCGTGCCAGCAACATCTTGGCCGGCTTCCAGTACGGCGCCTTGGCCACTGCCGTCGTGGCCGCGGCTTCTGCGACGGCATAGTTGTCTGCGCGCAAGGCTGCCATGCCATGCGCGTAATAGCCTTCGGCGACGTTGGGTTGCCGCGCCGAGAGGCGGCGGAACAGCTCCATCACGTCCGTCGCAACGCCCTCGTCCCCGATGACGGGCGGCAGCGCCAGGAACCCGGCCGCCGGACTGATGTAAATCGTTTCGAGCAGGTAAGCGAACTGCTTTTCGGCCTCGTCCAGCCGATGCAGCTTGAGTGCCGTGATGCCCGCGTACCGGTGAGCGTTTTCGCTGGTCGGGTTCAATTCCAGCCAGCGGGCTGCCGCCAGGGAGGCTTCGCGCAGTTGCGAATGGTCGAATGCAGCGCGCGTGGCCTGTTCGGCCAGCGACTCGTCGTCGGAAGCTTGCGCCGCCGCGCGATAAATCGCCGCCCCGGCCGGGTAATCGCCGCGTTCGAACGCTGCGTCGGCATCCGCGAGGCTGGCCGTGGACACCGGCGCCCGGGCCTCCGAACCTGCGTCCATGGGCGGCGCGG
Organism: Gammaproteobacteria bacterium; assembly: GCA_031404015.1. Lineage (GTDB taxonomy): Bacteria > Pseudomonadota > Gammaproteobacteria > Steroidobacterales > Steroidobacteraceae > RPQJ01. Next base: position 16,091 of record JANNGT010000107.1, read on the forward strand.
CGGCGCAGGCCGCTAGCAGACCAATGGCGATTGCACTGAACGCGTTACTCAAGGCACGGGAAATGCGGATATGCATGGCCGGAACACTATAGCCGATGCACGGCGCAGCTTGTGTTGCCGGGTCCGTTCACCCAGAATTTCTCGTCTTTCCAGACCGAGTCCCGGATGTCTCTCGTCATCGTCGGCATCAACCACCGCACCGCACCGGTCGAAGTGCGCGAGCGCGTGGTGTTCGAGCCGGCGCGCATCCCGGACGCGTTACAGGAGTTGCGCAATCTCCCGGATGTGCGCGAGACGGTCATCGTCTCGACCTGCAATCGCACCGAGCTGTATTGCGTGACTGAGAAACTGGGCCAGGCTGAGCTCGGCGCCTGGCTGCAGCGCTACCACGGCATCGGTTCGCCGCTCGACCACAGCCTGTATCACCACGACCAGCACACAGCGATCAGCCATGCATTTTCGGTCGCCTCGGGCCTCGACTCGATGGTGCTAGGCGAACCGCAGATCCTGGGCCAGCTCAAGGACGCCTATCGCATCGCGCAGGAAGCCGGCACGACCGGTCCGATCCTGAACCGCCTGTTCCAGTCGGCGTTCTCGGTGGCCAAGCGCGTGCGCACCGAAACCAAGATCGGCGCCAACGCAGTGTCGGTGGCCTCCGCCGCCGTGGCGATGGCGCGCACCGTGTTCGCGAGCTTCGAGAACCGCACGGCACTGTTCGTCGGCGCGGGCGAGACGGTGGCGCTTGCTGCGCGTCACCTGCATGCCGACGGCCTGCGTCGCATGATCATCGCCAACCGCAGCATCGATCGCGCGCGAGAACTGGCAGCGGAGTTCCACGGCTTCGCGATCGGGCTCGATGAAATCCCGAATCACCTGAAAGAAGCGGATATCGTCGTGGCATCGACGGCGGCGCCGCATTCGATCATCACGCGGCGGATGACGGAGCAGGCGCTGCGGGCGCGCAAGCGCCGGCCGATGTTCATGGTCGATATCGCCGTGCCGCGCGACATCGACGCCGATGTCGCAGAACTCGAGGACGTTTACCTCTTCACGGTCGACGACCTGCAGTCCGTCGTGAACGAAAACCTCGAAGGTCGCCGGCAGGCTGCGCGCGAGGCCGGCGAACTGATCCGGTCCGAGGTCGAGCGGTTCTCGCACCAATTGCACGCGCGTGATGCGGCCCCGCTCATCCGCCGGTTGCGCGAAGAGGCCGACCGCACGCGCCAGCGCACGCTGGACCAGGCGCGACAGATGCTGTCGCACGGCAAGAGCCAGGACGAAGTCCTGACCTTCCTGTCCAACACCCTCACCAACCGCCTGATCCACGCGCCCAGCCAGCGCCTGCGCGACGCCGCGGAAGCCGGCGACGACGACGTCATAGAGACGATCGCCGACATTTACCGGCTCGATCAGCCGCACGACTGATGAAAGAGTCGATCCGACGCCGTCTGGAGAGGACGGTCGAGCGCTTCGAGGAGGTGGGCGCGTTGCTCGCCGACCCCGGCGTCATCGCCAGGCAAGGCCAGTTCCGCGAATTGTCGATGGAGTATTCGCGGCTTGAACCGGTTGCGCAGCGCTTCAACGAGTTCAACCGCATCGAAGTAGAACTGCGTTCGGCCGAAGAGATGGCTTCCGGCGCGGATGCAGAGATGCGCGAGATGGCGGCAGACGAAGTGCGTGAACTGCGCGAGCGCCTGGGGGCGGAGGATCTGGAACTCACCCGGTTGCTGATCCCGAAGGATCCGCGCGACGACTCCAACATCTTCCTCGAAATCCGCGCGGGCACCGGTGGCGATGAGGCCGCCATTTTCGCCGGCGACCTGTTCCGGATGTACTCGCGCTACGCGGAACGGCAGGGCTGGAAGGTCGAAGTCCTGTCCGAGAGCGCGGGCGAGCACGGTGGCTACCGCGAAATCATCAGCCGCGTCGCCGGCCGGGCCGCGTACTCGAGGCTCAAGTTCGAGTCGGGTGCGCATCGCGTGCAGCGCGTGCCAGCCACCGAGGCGCAGGGCCGCATTCACACCTCTGCGTGCACGGTCGCGATCCTGCCCGAGCTCGACGAGATCGAGGACCTGCCGATCAACCCCGCGGAACTGCGCATCGACACGTTCCGCGCCTCGGGCGCCGGCGGCCAGCACGTCAACAAGACGGACTCGGCGATTCGCATCACGCACATCCCGACCGGCGTGGTGGTGGAGTGCCAGGACGAGCGGTCGCAGCACAAAAACCGGTCGCGCGCGATGTCGCTGCTGCGAGCACGACTGCTCGAGGCGCAACGTTCCAAGCAGACCGCGCAGCAGGCGCAGGAGCGCAAGCTGCAGGTGGGCACGGGCGACCGCTCGGAGCGGATCCGCACTTACAACTACCCGCAGGGTCGCGTCACGGATCACCGCATCAACCTGACGCTCTATCAGCTTGCCGCCGTGATGGAAGGCGGGCTCGCCGAGGTCATCGGCCCGCTGCAGCAGGAATGGCAGGCGGAGCAGCTGGCACAGCTGGACTGAGCAGTGACTAGTGATTAGTGAATAGTGAATAGTGATAATCACTACTCACTACTCACTAATCACTTCCTTGCCTCATGGCCACCGAAGTCTCGCAACTGATCGATGAAGGCATCGCGCGGCTCGGTCGCGTCACGCAACAGCCGCGTCGCGAAGCCGAGATACTGCTCGGTACGGCCCTCGGCCGTTCGCGCGCCTGGCTGCTCGCGCACGCCGACGAACGCATCCTGGATTGCGATGCGACCGACCGGTACGAGGCGCTCATCACGCGCCGCGCTCACGGCGAGCCCGTGGCTTACCTGCTAGGCACGAAGGAATTCTGGTCGCTCGAACTCGAAGTGACGCCGGACGTGCTGGTCCCGCGGCCCGAAACGGAGTTGGTCGTCGAACTCGGACTGCGTCATTTTTCGACCGATGCGGCAGTGACGGTGCTTGACCTCGCGACCGGCAGCGGGGCGATCGCGCTGGCCATCGCGCATGAACGACCTGCGTGGCGCGTCCTCGGCACGGATGTTTCGGCAGCGGCGCTTGCCGTTGCTCAGCGCAATGCGGCGCGACTGCGCGTGGCGAACGTGTCGTTCGCCGCCGGCAGCTGGTACCAACCCGTCGGCTGTCATCGTTTCGACGTCATCGTCGTCAACCCGCCGTACATCGCCGACGGGGATACGCGTGTCGAGCCTTCCGTGCGTCGCCATGAACCGCACGTCGCGCTGTTCGCTGGCCGCGACGGTCTCGATGCATTGCGCGTGATCATTGGAGATGCCGGCTCGCACCTGCACCCGGGTGGCTGGCTCATCGTGGAACACGGCGACCAGCAGGGCGATGCCGTGCGCGCGTTGTTGACGGCGGCGGGATTTGCCGCGGTCGGCACCCACCGGGACCTGGCCGGACTCGACCGCTGCAGCGAGGGGCGCTGGGGCGTCACTGCCGGGGCGTGACATCTCCGGGCGGCCCCGTCACTATGCGCACCCTCTCCCGTTGCAATTCATGCAGGCAGGTCCCGCAGCCATGATGATCCGATTCGAAACCACGCTCGGCGCCATCACCATCGAACTGTTCGAGAAGGACGCGCCCGTCACGGTGCAGAATTTCCTCGATTACGTCGATGCAGGTCATTTCGACAACACCGTGTTCCACCGCGTGATCCCCGGTTTCGTCGTGCAGGGCGGCGGCATGACCGAGGACATGAAGCAAAAGACGACCCGCGCACCGATCAAGAATGAAGCCGATAACGGCGTGAAGAATCGTCGCGGCACGCTGTCGATGGCGCGCACCAACGACCCGCACAGCGCCACGTCGCAGTTCTTCATCAACCTGGTCGACAATTCGAATCTCGACCCGGGTCGTGGCAGCGCCGGTTACGCGGTGTTTGGTTGCGTGTCGGATGGCATGTCGGTCGTCGACGCGATGGCCAAGGTCAAGACCGGGCGTCGCGGCATGCACGACGACGTGCCGGTCGAGCCGATCAAGGTCACCAGCGCCAAGCGCGTCGACGCGGCCAAGTAGCGCTCCGCGCCGGACGTCGCGCATGCGTACGCGTCGGCGGGGACTGGCAGGCCGCGTGTTGCGCGGCCTGCTGCTGGGCGGGGCGGCATGGGCAGCACTGACCGTGCTGGTCGTGATCGCCTTCCGGTGGATCGATCCGCCATTCACGACGTTCATGGTGTCCGATCGAATCGGCGCGCTGGTCTCACGCGAGCAAGGCTACGACTTCCGGCACGAATGGGTCGACTGGACACGGATTTCGAAGCATGCCGCCGTCGCGGTGATCGCTGCCGAAGACCAGCAGTTTCCGCATCATCGTGGCTTTGACTTCAAGCAGATCGACAAGGCCCTGGCAGACCGCGAGCGGGGCCGGCGCGTGCGCGGTGCCAGCACGATCTCGCAGCAGGTCGCGAAAAACATCTTCCTCTGGCGCGGGCAGAGCTGGTTCCGCAAGGGACTCGAGGCCGGCATCACGGTGTTGATCGAGGCCTGCTGGAGCAAGCAGCGAATCCTCGAGGTGTACCTGAACATCGCCGAGTTCGGCCGCGGCACCTACGGGGTGCAGGCGGCCAGCCAACGGTTCTTCCGCAAGGACGCAGCGAAGCTGAGCCGTTCGCAGGCCGCCCTACTCGCCGCGGTGCTGCCGGCGCCGCGACGCTTCAAGGCCGACGCACCCTCGCGCTACGTCAAGCGACGACAGGCCTGGATCGAGCGGCAGATGGGCGCGCTCGGCGGCACATCCTATCTGGCGGACCTGCGCTGAACGCTGCAAGCTTGGACATGAACGAAATCAAGGGCGCGCGCCGCGTCCACATCGCGATCATCGGGGCCGGGCACTCCGGGCTCTGCATGGGCATGCGGCTCAAGCATTCCGGCCAGCACGATTTCCTCATCCTCGAGAAAGCGGCGACGCTTGGCGGCACCTGGCGCGACAACACCTATCCTGGCGCGTCCTGCGATGCGCCCTCGTTCCTGTACAGCTTTTCCTTCGCGCAGAAGACCGACTGGAGCCGCCGCTTTGCGTGGCAAGCCGAGTTGCTCGGGTATTCGACCGAGCTCGCCGTCAAGCATGGGTTGCTGCCGCACTGTCGTTTCAACGCGGAAGTCACGACGATCACGTACGACGATGCCGCCAACACGTGGACGCTGTCATGCGTCGACGGCTCCAGCGTGATCGCGGACTTCGTCATCGCGGGCGTGGGCCAGTTGAACCGGCCGTCCACTCCGGCCATTCCGGGGCAGGACACCTTTGCAGGCCTGCAGTTTCACTCAGCGCAGTGGGACCACACGGCCCCACTCGCCGGCAAGCGCATCGCCGTGATCGGCAACGCCGCAAGCGCCGTGCAGCTCATCCCCCAGGTCGCACCGCTCGCGCAGAAAATCACGGTGTTCCAGCGTTCCGCCAATTGGCTCATGCCACGGAAGGACCGCCTGTATGCGCCGCGCACGCAGCGCCTGCTGACGCGCTTCCCTGCACTCGCCAAGCTGTATCACGACGTGCAGTGGTTCGTGTTCGGCGAACTGCAGCTCACACCGCTCATGAAGCAGGTGCGGCCGATCCAGGCGCTCGCACGCTGGAAGTCGCTCGCGCATTTGCGCCGCCAGGTACCTGACCGCGCATTGCGGGCAAAGCTGGTGCCGGCGTATCCGATCGGCGCCAAGCGTGTCCTGTTCAACGACGACTATTACCCGACGCTCTCGCGCACGAACGTCGAGCTGGTGACAGACAAGATCGAGCGCATCGAACCTGACGGCGTGCGTTCGCGCGCCGGCACGCTGCACCCGGCCGACGTGATCATCTACGCGACGGGCTTCCACAGCACCGATTTCCTGGCACCCATGCGCATCATCGGCCGCGGCGGACTCGACCTGCGGCAACAGTGGGCCAAGGGCGCGCGTGCCTACCTGGGCGTGACCGTCACGGGCTTCCCGAATTTCTTCATGTTGTACGGGCCCAATACGAACCTGGGCCACAACAGCATCCTGGTCATGATCGAAGCGCAGGCGGACTACATCCTTGATGCGCTCGACAAGATGAGATCACGCGGGCTGCGCCGCATCGATGTGAAGCGCGACGTGCTGGACGAATACAACCGCAGCCTGCAGCAGGATCTCGCGAAGTCCGTGTGGGCCACCACCGGCGCCAGCTGGTACAAGCTCGCAGACGGCACGATCACCAACAACTGGCCGCACAGCACGATTCGCTACAAGCGCCTGCTGCGCGGAATCAAGCTCGAGGATTACGACACGTGACTCCAATCGCCGTCGCTGCACGCTGGCGCGCGTTCGCATTCGCCATCGCTGCGTTGCTTGCTTCCGCAAGTCTCGCGGCCAAGCCGGCGCAAGTCATCGATCAGCAGCGGGTTGCTGCGATCACGAGGACGCTGGCGTCGGATGAGTTCGAAGGACGCGCGCCCGGCACGGCTGGGGAGACGAAGACAGTCGCCTACCTGGTCGAGCAGTTCAAGGCGGCGGGACTCGAGCCGGCAGGACCCGCGGGCTCGTACACCCAGGTCGTGCCCCTGGTCCGTACCCAGGTGCCCGCCGATGCCGACATGAGCGTGACCGTCGCAGGCAAGCGCATGCAGCTCAAGCAGCAGGAACAGATGGCGGCGCTGACGCTGCGCCCCGTGGATCGCGTGCTCATCGAGCGCGCGCCATTGGTGTTCGTGGGCTACGGCGTCAGCGCGCCGGAGCGCGGCTGGGACGACTTCAAAGGCGTCGACCTGCGCGGGAAGGTCGCGGTATTCCTGGTCAACGACCCTGACTACGAAGCGGCGCCGGGCGAGGATGCGTACGGCAAGTTTGGCGGCAAGGCGGCGACGTACTACGCGCGCTGGACGTACAAGTACGACGAAGCAGCGCGGCGCGGCGCCATCGGCGCACTGATCGTGCACGAGACAGGCCCGGCCGCGTATGGCTGGGTTACAGCGATCGCGCCCAATGGCGAAGGCTATGACATCGTGCGAGCGGACGCTGCCAAAGAAAAACTGTTGCTGCAATCATGGCTGCAGCAGGACGCGGCGATTGCATTGCTGCACGCGGCGGGGCTCGACTTCAAGCAACTCAAGCAGGATGCACGGCGCAAGTCGTTCATGCCGGTCGAACTCAAGGACGCCTTCTTCACAGCCGACTACCCCCTCGCTCACTCGCGCATCGACAGCCTGAACGTGCTCGGCAAGATCACAGGCCATCGCCATCCGCAGGAAAGCATCATGATCGGCGCGCACTGGGATGCCTATGGCGCCGGGGCGCTCGACGCCAACGGCTTGCGCTTCCGTTCGGGCGCGCTGGACGATGCGATCGGTGTCGCCGGCACGATCGAGATCGCACGCGCGTTCAAGCAGGGCAAGCAACCCGATCGCACGCTGGTTTTCGCTGCGTGGACGGCCGAGGAGCGCGGCTTGCTTGGCTCCGAGTATTACGCGACCCAGCCGACACTGCCGCTGGAAACGACGGTCGCGAACCTGACGATGGACGTACTGCAACCGAACGGCCTCGCGCGCGACGTGGTGCTGGTGGGCGCGGGCCAGAATGAACTGGAGACGCTGCTTGCGCGCAAGGCAGCGAAGCAGGGTCGCGTGGTGACGCCGGATGCGAAGCCCGAGCGCGGCCTCGCCTTTCGCGCCGATCATTTTCCGTTCGCGAAGCGCGGCGTGCCCACGCTGCTCCTGATGGGCATGGGCGGCGGCCACGACCTCGTCAACGGCGGCCGCGCGGCAGGTGATCGCTGGGTCGCGCACTACACTGCCAACTGCTATCACCAGGCCTGCGACCGCTGGGACGATTCGTGGGACCTGAGCGGCGCGGTGCAGGACATGACGCTCATCTACGAGATCGCGGAGACTCTCGCCACGTCGCGCGTGTGGCCGAACTGGAACGAAGGCACCGAGTTCAGGGCTGTCCGCGCGGGGAGCCACGCGGCCCGCAAGTAGCGGGTTTCAGGCGAGGACGGCAGCCCTCCCACCAGCAATGGCACGGACGCCAAGCGCGTGGCAGATCGCCACGGTCAACTCTGCGCGGTTCAGAGTATAGAAATGGAACTGGCGGACCCCGTGCCGCTGCAGTTGCTTGACCTGCTCGATCGCGGAACTTGCGGCGATCAGCCGACGCGTCTCGGGATCGTCTTCCAGCCCGTCGAAGCGATGCACGAGCCAGTCAGGCACGCTGGTGCCGCAGCGCTTGGCAAACTTGAGCATGTGCGGAAATCGCGTGATCGGCAGGATGCCGGGTACGATCTCCGCGTCGATGCCGGCCGCCGCACACTGGTCGCGAAAACGCAGGAACACGTCCGTGTCGAAGAAAAACTGCGTGATCGCGCGGCTGGCGCCGGCATCCACCTTCGCGCGCAGGTTGTCGAGATCGAACTTTGCATTCGGCGCTTCGGGGTGGACCTCGGGGTACGCCGCCACCGAAACATCAAAATCACCCACAGTGCGGAGGCCCTTGACGAGATCGACCGCGTACGCAAAGCCCTGTGGGTGAGGCGCGTAAGTCGACTGGCCGGGCGGCATATCGCCCCGCAGCGCCACGATGTGACGCACTCCGGCGTCCCAGTACCCGCGAGCAACGTCGAGAATCTCCCCGGCCGGCGCACCGACACAGGTCAGGTGCGGCGCAGGCGTCAGCGAGGTTTCGCGCAGCACCCGTGACACCACGCCGTGCGTGCGCTCGCGGGTGGAACCGTCGGCACCGTACGTGACCGAGACAAAGCGCGGCCGCAACGGTGCGAGTCGCTCGATCGACTCCCAAAGCAACTGCTCCATGCCGTCGTCGTTGGGTGGGAAGAATTCGAACGAGACTTCGACCGGCGGGCGCACCGAGGGGTCGAGTGCGGAAGGCATAGCAATCATTGCGAGCACTTGCGACAATTCAAAATGGCATGAGTCAATCTTATTTTAAGATATCACCATGCCCTCCGCTGCGATGCAACATATTGCCAGTCTTTCTGCCCCGCATTGGTCATTAAACCTCGTTTCTGGGACATCGCCTTGAGGGCAGGGGCGAGGACAAGCGTCCCCGCCCCTCTGCAACCTGCGGTGATCGCCGCCGCGACGCGTCAGCGGAACCTGAAGTTCGCCTGATGCGTTGTCCCGTCGTCGAGCTTCAGTTGCAGTGCTCGGCACGTACGGGCCCACCCCTTCGACGTCTTCCAGATGTACACATACTGTCCACCGGAATAGGTTAGCGCTGACGAGCCGGCCGTCACCGTCTCCTCGATTTCGTCGACCAGGGCGCCTGTCAGGCACGCAATGCTTGCCGACACCGGCGAGCTGGACGCGAGGATGTCGAGTCCGAAATCGCCGCCGAGATCGAACTTGACGGGAATGGCCTGGCCACCGGTGACAACATTCATCGTTGGCAAGTTGTCCACCGGGCTGAAGAATCCGCGGAATGCGTACTGGACACGGTACGTAGCCGACTTCGAATCGGCGTTGCCGGCCACGTCCAGCGCACCACCACAGGTGGCGGTGAATGTGCCGACTCCATTGGACGTGCCGCCCGTTACCTGGATCGTGGCCGGTGTCGCGACGCCGGAGAGCGCGTCGGACGTGTCGCAACCGGCGACGGGCACTGCACCGAAGGTATACACGGCGCCCTCAGCCACGCCCGTCACGGTGACCACCGGCTTGGTCTTGTCGAGCTTGATGCCGGAGACGGTGGTTGCCGCGGTGTTGCCGGCGTTGTCGACAGCCGTGCCGCCAGCGGAGAGGACCACGCCCTCGATGCCCAGCGTCGCAGGATCGGTGCAGCTTGCCACGCCCGACAGCGCGTCCGTGCAGGTGAACGTCACGACTACGTTGGTGTTGTTCCAGCCCGCTGCGTTAGGAGCAGGCGCGGCGGCGCCAGAGATACCCGGCGGCGTGAGGTCGACGTTGATCGCGGCAACGGTCGTCGTCGCCGTATTCCCGGCCCTGTCCGTCGCCGTGCCTAGTGCACTCTGGTCAGAGCCCTCGGTCGTGAACGTCTGCGGCAGGCTGCAAGTCGCAATGCCGGATAATCCGTCCGCGCAGAGAAACGAGGCTGTCACACCCGCATTGCTCCAACCGGCAGCATTGGCAGCGGGTGTGCGCGAGCCCGTGATCGTGGGCACAGTCTGGTCGATTCGCACTTGCAGCGACTTCTTCGCCTCCTGGTTGCCGGCGACATCACGCGCGAAATACGTGACCAGCGTCGTGCCCTCGTTCGTCACAAGTACGGTCGCCGGCGAGGTCAGCGACGAATCGGCAAAGCTCGACGCGCCACCCGCGGCGTACGCGATCATCTGCAACCCCGAGCCACCGGCTTCATCCTGTGCCTCGACCGTCACGGTGACAGCCGAGTTGTTCCAGCCGGCCGCGGTTGGCGCCGGTGCCGCACTCGCGCTGCTGACGGGCGGCGTCGTGTCACCCACCGGTACGTCCTGATTGCACGTCATCTGCGAATAGTCCGGGAGGGTGCCCGAACCGCTGCTGATGACGACGCCGCGCTCCCATACCTGGATGTAGCGTTCAGCCGAGCAGAAGACCGCGTCCATGTACGGCGCGGACAAGCCGACCTGCGACAGGTCCTTGACGAAGTCCGGCAGCAGGCCGACGTGCGCCATGCCGTCGGTGTTGTAGTCGAACGTCTTGAGGCCGGTCACCTGTCGATCGAGCGTGCCGAAGCCGGGCATCTCGAACGGGTAAGGAACGCGATTGTTCTCCGCCTCCTGCGCCAGCCGCTCGCTGGTCTTGTTCGGGTTGTCGAAGGTCGCGGCACAGGCTTCGCTGCCGAAGCGTGGGCCGAGGTGACCTGCGATGCCGTTGAAATCGCTGCCGAACGCCACCGGACCCCCCATCGTGTCGACCGCGTACAGGTACGACTGCACGAAGCTTTTCGACGAGTGCACGCAGTTGTTCGGGATCGGCGCGCCCTGTTGCGGCTGGTAGGCGGTCATGTACTGCTTGCCTGCGCCGCCGCCGTCCTGCTGGTCGTCCTTCAGCATGGCCGCCACCATGCCGCCGCCGTCGCGGATTGCCTGCAACTGCACGAGCGTGCGCATGCGCTCGTGCCGGCCGGCGTTGCCGCCGCCGAACTCGTCCAGATCGGGCTCCGGCTGGAAGTCCTGCACGTGGCGATCGAAGAACTGCACGTGGCTCGCGACCAGCGGGTACTCGGCCCAGCGCTGCTGGGCGATCCCGAGCGTCTCGTCGAGCGAGCGCGTCGACATGTGGTCGATGTCGATTATCATGCCGCGGTTCATCAGCGCGTTGATCAGGTCCGTTCCCCGGCCGCCGTTGCCGAGGCGACGGTCGCCAAAGGGACGCCGCGCGCCATACAAGCCGTACTCATTGCAGGTGGCGCCGCCCGAACCGGCGTTGGAAGGCAGGCTGCCGTTCTGCGGCAATGCGTCGGTATTGAAACCAAGCAGTGCCGAGAGGGACATGACCAGGTTGCTGAGCGAGAACCCGTAACCTTCGATGCGGCAGTTACGCACCTGCCACCAGCGGCCTTCCGACACGGCCTGGCCGACGCCGATGATGTCCTGCCAGGTCGCGGCGGCGCCGAACGCGTTGTCGAAGTTGTGCACGGGGAAAACGTGTCGCACGCCCATGGCGTAGATCCTGTCGACCTCGGCCTGGATGTCCATGTCGAACAGTGCAGGATTGCCGTCCGCGTCCAGGAGCACGTTGCCGCTGGCGTCCTTGCGCGTGACTTTCGGGCAACCCGACTCCTTGCAGCCGAACAGGTTGTCGACCTCGATGCCGAGAACCACGGCGAGCTGGCCGGCGCGGATCACGTCCCGCGCTTCGTCGGGAGACTCGACGATGCGGAACCAGCCCAGGCCGGGGCCGCCGGACTGGTTGTCGATGAACGCCTCGAAATCGCGCACCGTCTGCAACTGTTCGAGGATCGACGTCATCGAGGTGCTGCACGCATCGTAGTCCGGCGTGCCGTACGTGTTGTTGCTCTTGCACATGGCCTCGTTGGTTACGGCCAGCATCGTCGTGAGACGCATGCCACCGCGCCATGCGCGCTCCAGCCACTTGTAGTACACCTGCTGGTGCGTGGTGGCGTTCCAGCTCGGCCAGCCGTTGAAATACGGCCAGCCGAAGTTCGACAGCGTGCTGTCCTTGGTGCCGAAACCCACGGTGTCGCCGACGATCGGCACATGCGCCGGCAAGCCGTGCTTGATGATGTCGTCGCCCGCGGAGAGTGCGATGCTGGCGGACGGCGTGCCCGACGGATTTACGTGGCCGTCGGGACCGACCGGAGCGGGATAGCCTGCGAGAATCTGCTTGCCGTGCGCGAGATGCGCGAGAACGTGCAGGTGCATGTCCGCGAAGCCCCGCAGCGAACCCTGCGGCAGCGGCGCGGTCGTCGCCGGGCTCCAATTGGTCGTGGGTTCCACCGTGCCGGATTCGTTGACGGGCACTTCGGCGTTCCCTGTGATGCACGTGCCGACGGCCGCACCGGTCGTTGCGATGTTGTCGGTGCAGGTTGCGTCGCCGGTCACGCCGGGCAGTTCCACGCCATCGTTGCTGCAGATCTGCTTGCCGAGCGCAAGCGTCTCTGCGGGCACGGAACAGCAGGCACGCTGCCCGATGCCGCCGCACTGGCTGACGGCTACGCAGGTGGCGCCGGGAACCAGGCCCAGGAAGGCGCTGGTGGCGTCGCCACAGTATTCCCGCGCGCCGATGCCGCCCGGCAACGGTGCGGCGTCGTCGTTGCATGCGGGCGTACCGGGCCCTTTTTCAGTCGTGCAGCAGGCACGCTGACCGGGAGCGCCGCAGGCGGTGGCGGCGAAGCAGATGCCGGCATCGAATGCCCCGCCCGGACACGACAAGCCGGTGCCGCCGGGAGGGTTCAGTTCGAGCAAGCCGGCATCGCACGAGGCCGAGGCCTCGCCGATGCAGCATGCGCGCTGCCCTTCTCCGCCGCACCCGGTGTTGTTGTTCGGGTTCTGCGGATTCAGCACGCAGGAGCCGGCGTCGACGCCCAGAAACCCGCTGATGGTACCGCCGCATGCACCGCCAAAGGCGGACGTCTCGACGTTGTCGCCGTCACACGACGGTATGGCCTCGTCAAAACAGCAGGCACGCTCGCCAGCCCCCCCGCACGAGCCGACGCGATCGCCGGCCAGCAGCGGACTGGACGGGAGCAATACAAAAAGCAGCCCGACCCAGACCGGTATCGCAGGTATGACGCGCATGATCCCCTCCCCATTTTAGTTCTCTGACCAGGGTCGGTTTGGCTCGCACAGCGCAGTCAACCGACCTGTTCTTCACTAACGCGTAAACCAGGAGGAAAACGGCTCACGCGGGGAGCCTCCCCTGTTCAGGGGGCAGCGAGCCTCAGCGCCGGGCTCATGTCCCGTCGATCATGGCGCCGAGGAGCAGCAGTACCGGTCGTCAGTGGACGCCGGTCGCCGAGGGTCCCGGACCGCTGAACAGGGCCGCGCAATCCACGGCGTCGAGGCGATACGCGCGACTGCAGAACTCACAGCGCACCTCGACTTGCCCGAATTCCTCGACGATCGAATCGACCTCGTCACGGCCAAGCGCACGCAGCATCGTCTCGACGCGCTCGCGCGAGCAGCGGCAGCGGAAAAACACGGGTGCGGATTCGAACATGCGCACGTCGTCTTCACTGAACAGACGGCGCAGCAGTTTCTGGTCGTCGAGTTCAGCGAGTTCGGCGCCGGTGACTGTGTCGGCCACCAGTTGCACGCGCCGCCACGCATCCTCGAGTTCGTCCTCCGCCACCGCAGCGGCGCCGGATTCCAGCACGGCCGTGCTCGACCTTGAGGTCGCTGGCAGCCGCTGCAGCAGCAGCCCGCTCACGTTAGCGCCATCCGCGTGCAGCCATAGGCGGGTCGGCAACTGCTCCGAGCTTTCGAAGTATTCGCGCAGGCAGTCGTTCATCGCTGCTCCGGACAGGGGCACGATGCCCTGGTAACGGTTTGCCGAACCTTCGTTGTCGATCGTGACCGTGAGGGTGCCGTTGCCAGAGAGCACGCGCAGGTCCCTGCTGGCAGGCGGCTCACGGAAACGCGCAACTGCACGCAGCGCGAGCCCGTCCGTGCATTCCACCAGCATCAGGTGCATCGGGC
>JANNGT010000108.1:0-7279 GCA_031404015.1 Gammaproteobacteria bacterium
GCCTACTTATCTCCCGACCTCTAGTAAACGGAACGATACAGAAGGTGCAGAAATTGTTGCAGCCATTGGAGATTGGTACCCATGCATGAGTGCTGTTTTGTCGAATAGGTTCAAGATCACCCCGTGATTCTCACGCTCGCGATGCTGGGCGCGGTGCAGTACCGCGGCTTGCCAGCCGACGCGGTCTGCGCGGTCATCTTCGGGCTCATCGGCTTCATGATGAAGCGACACCGCTGGCCGCGCGTGCCTTTGGTCATAGCGATGTCGCTGGCGACGCTCTTCGAGAGCAACTTGCACCTGACATTGCGCCTGCAAGCGCTCGGACGAATTGATTTCTGGTCACGGCCCGTGGTGCTGGGCCTGCTCGCGTTGATCCTGCTGAACCTGCTGTTGCCCTCGTTACGGCAGTTCATGCGCAGGCGCCGCGAACGTAAAGAACGGAGCCGGCTATGAAAAGCCAGTCACGACCCCTGCGCTTCCTGCGACGAAGCTGGGACACGGTCGCCCTGGCACTCGTCGTGACGGGAGCCCTGGCGGCCTCCCTGCCATTGAGTCGAATCGCTGGTGCCATTCCGCGTGCGGTGTTACTGGTGACCCTTGCTCTGGTGAGCATTCAACTCACGATCGAGTTTCGCGAGGTGGGCCCTGCCGGCACAGAACCCAAACAAAGCCGACTGCCGCCGATGCGCCCGACCGGACCCTTGGTCGTGGCGTTATGGGTGGCGGGACTGATGCTGGCCGTGTTGGCGTTCGGCACGATTGTCGGCAGTGCCCTCTTCTGCGCTACCTATCTTCGGATACATGCGCGCGAATCATGGCCGAGCAGTGCTGCTGTAGCGCTGACCCTAGCCGTCGTTGTGTACCTGGTGTTCGCCGTGCTGCTGCGGGCGCAGCTGCACCAAGGATGGTTGACGGGGTTCGCTGAGTGAGAACGCCTGGCGAGGGGCTCTCGGCGTCCCCCCATAAGAAAACGGCCCCGGGCTTGCGCACGGGGCCGAAATCCACTTGCTTCGAAGTGTAAGGTTTTCCGACTGTTCGGTTAGGCCTTGCGACGACGAGCAGCGCCAAGGCCAATCAGGCCGAGGCCGAGGAGGGCCAATGAGCCCGGCTCCGGCACCGCATTGAAGGCTACCTGGCCGGTGTACGAGGTCTGCGTACCAGTGTTGGTACCACGGACCCGAATGGCATACTGGCCTGCCGTCAGGAATGTCGAAATGCCTGGGAAGGCGATTCCGGGTACGCCCGACTCAGCACCCGGGACCACAAGTCCGACCGTACCACCCGAGCAGGTAGCCGCACAGGTGAAGCCCGAAGCGTTGTAAATGCCGCCGATGAAACCAGTGATTCCAGCTTGCGGAATGAAATTGACGCTGAGCTCACCGTTGGCGTTCGGCGACAGGTTGAAAATGTAGTAGTCGTCAAACGCACCGACCGGGAAGCCGCTAGTCTGATCGCGTACGAAGCTGTCGTTGTTCGGTGTGCCAGGGGGAACCGTGAACGAGCCGAGGTACGTGTTTGCGCCGGCATAAATGACGACAGCGTTAGCAGCCGGAATCGACATTCCGATTGCGGCGATGCTGGCCATGCTGACAAGAAGTGTCTTGAGTTTCATTTTTCGAATTCTCCGTTAATGCCCGTAGGGCCAGTTTTCCGTTCTACGCGTCGAATAATGCAAGGCTGATGCCAATTGTATTTTTATTATATTAAACAACGGCTTATTGCGTTAGTCGCAAGCAGCAGCGGGATGCGCTGTAAACAAATTCGACAATAGTTTCGGTGCTACAAGATCACGGCAAACCCGGGAGAGACTAACCTATGGGCAGTTACCAAAGCGCGTACTGAGACCCGCCCCACAAAACTCACCCCTGTCCGTTGCGGTGCGCGGCGATCAGGCGAAAACTCCACGCATTGAAAAGGCAAACCCGCCGCAAGGTGGGGACGCAAAGCCTCCGGTCCTCAGGTGTGAGCTGCACCATGGATAGCGGGGTTGCCAGAACCACCCACCCTGCGCGAAGCAGTTGGGCTCTGCCGCAATCCCTGTCCTCCCAGCACACATCCCTGTCCCGGCGGCGATCGTGGAACCGGGAGCAGTTGGATGACGGGCACGAGAACTGGATTCGCAGGCACCAAGTTGGCCAGCCTGGCGCTGGCAATCGTTCTGAGCACCGGCTTGGCCGGGTGCAAGACGGAGAGTAAGAAATCGGATGCGCCGGCAGCCGGCGGCGGCACCGTCACCACGCCGACGACCCCCACCACCCCGACCACCCCGACCAGCAACCGTGCCCCGACCGTCTCGGGCTCGCCGGTCACGACGGCCAAGATCAGCCTGCCCTACTCGTTCCAGCCCGTCGCCAGCGATGCCGACGGCGACCTGCTCACCTTCCAGATCAAGAGCAAGCCCGACTGGGCCACGTTCGACGCAAACACCGGCCGCCTCGAGGGCACGCCCCCGACCGGCAGCAACGGCACGTTCACTGGCGTGCAGATCATCGTCAGCGACGGCAAGACCACCACGGAGATGAGTGCGTTCAGCATCAGCGTCGTCGATCCGGTCATCGGCAACGCCGAACTCGCCTGGCAGCCGCCGACCTCCAACGAAGACGGCACCCCGCTCGCCGACCTGTCGGGCTACGTCATCCGCTACGGCAAGACGGCAGGTGCGCTCGACCAGAGCGTTCGCATCGACGGTGCCGGCACGACGATGTACGTCGTCGACAACCTGATCGAAGGCACGTGGTACTTCTCGCTTTCGTCGGTGAATTCGACGGGCGTCGAAAGCCGGCCGACGGGTTACGTGTCGAAGACGATCGGCTGATCGCAAGGCCCCGCTCATGGCGGGCGTCAGGCGAGTAATCGTCAGGCTGCGGCGCTCGCAGCGTCCTCGGCCGGCCCCTTAAGCCGCTGCACGTAGAACTTGTATGACAGATGCCGCACCAGCATCAGCGGCGGCATCTTCACCCAATGCGAGCGCACGTACAGCAGTAATCGCGCCCACTCGGTGAGTCGGCTCGGCGCGTCCGGGTGCTGCGGGAACAATGCGCGCGGCACCAGGCGATCCATCAATGCGAGCACGGGTGCCGAGGGCGCACCGATCATCGAAGCCAAAACCACTGCATCAGGCACCGGCGTCCCAAGCAGCTCGCGCGTGTAGCGCAACGCGTAAAACGCGGGCCGTTCCAGGTCCAACGCTTTGGCGCGAGCCCAGAACTGCTCCCAGAATCCAAGCTCCGTCGCGGCAAAGTGGCGCAGCAGATCATCAATGTCGACGAGCTCGCGCAAGGCGTCGTCCATCTCGCCGCCATAGAACAGATGCACGATCGCGTGCAGGACCATGTCGATGGGCGCCAGCACCTTGAATCGTGAGCCCGGCACCTCACGAGCAGCGGCGAACATCAGCGCAGAAGAAGGCTTGAGCCGTGCCGTGCGCATCAGGATGCTGTGATGCAGGTCGACTTCGACGCCGCGCTCATCATGGCTGAGCGGCGGCAGCTCGTGGGTCCAGCGGCGGTAATAGAGGTCGTCGTATGCGGTCAGGTCCTTGGCGATCCAACTGCGTTCACGCAAGCGCTGTTCCACGGCAGGCAGGTGCTCTTCCGGCACAAGCAGGTCGACATCGCTGAACAACCGGCCGGCTGAATTCGGCGTCCCCGCCAGCATATAGGCGGTTCCTTTGAGGCAGACCACCGGCACATCAGGCAAATCAACCAGCGCCCGGTCCAGCCGATCGAGTTCCCAGCGCGCAGAGCGCACTCTCGCACCCGCGACCACACGGGCACTTGACAGTTGATCGATCGCATTGCCGGGCAGCTGCTGCAGGCTGCCGGCGCGTTCGGCCGCGACGGCGAGGCGTCCCAACAAGCGAGCACGCCGGATGAGCCGCAATGCCAAGTCAAGTTCCGCAGGCGGCAGTCGCGAGAGTCCGCTGGCATCCCGCAGCAGCGCAAGCGCACGCACCCACGGCTGTGGAATGAACATCAGGCGGCAGAGCATTGCGACAGCATCGACATTGCCGCGATCGCTTCATCCAGGTTGGAGTATCGCAGGCGGTAACAGTCGGCCTGGTCGACGATGCCGCGCACCGTCTCGAACGCGTCGAGACCGAGCAGCTCGTAGTTGAACGCATTCATTGCCAACTCCATGAATGCCTGCGCTTGCGGGATTGGTTCGAGCTGCAATGGCGAACCGGCGACCCACCGCGGAAACACCAGCCAACGGGCAAGCGCACCTTCTGTCGCGCGCTTGACGGCGTCCGCGGGTGGCCGCACGTGCGCGACCGTTCCCTTGCGCGTTCCCGGAATTTCCGGACCGATCACGGCTTCCGGCGCGAACTGCCGGATGACCGCAATGGACTCATTTTTGAGGGGCATCGGTCGCGGCACGGGCAAGAGCAGCCGGGTGCGCGGCCGCAACAGGCCGAACTCATCCGACAACAAGCGCCAACCGCGGTGAGCCAACGCAGTGCAGAGCGTGGTCTTGCCGTGACCCGGCGATGCCGGCAAGAGCAGCGCGAATCCGTCACGCTCGAGCACTGCGGAATGCAGCATCAAGTAACCCTGGTGGCGCATGACGATGGCCAGATTCAACCCCCACTCGAGCACCGCCAGTGCGTGGCTGGCGAGCATGTCCTCGTGGGGTGGACGTCCATCCACAAGCACACGAACCATCGCTGGACGTCCGGGGCGCAACGAGCGAGTCCGTTGCATCGTCAGATGGCACGTGAAGACTCGGTTGGCATCGATCACGGGGTAATCGCGGTACAGCGCATGGAGGCTGTCGGCGAGGCCGGGCATGCGCAGTTGCAAATGCATGTCGAACGGGCCGAAGCGCACGCCCAACCCATCGTGCAGCCCGCGCGCAAATTGCGCGGGCGTCATTGCGCCGACCGTGGTCAGGGCCGCGCAGGTCACGGATGGATTCGCTCCACCAGGCCCAGTTCTTCAAAACGGATCAACAGCTTGTTGATGTGTTCGACGAACTGAGCGTCTGCCATCGCGCCCTGCAGGGACGCGACGAGTTCGGCGGCGGCGAGCGGCGACCGAGGCTCGAGCAGGACGTGTTGCAGCAGCAGGGCCGACCCGTCATTCAACAGATGGGTTTTGCCCGAGGCGTGGTGATAGACGACCTGCTCGTCGTCCCCCTGCCACCGGGCCCAGGTGAACTGGTTCTCCGGGGCTGAGCGGTACCGGGCGACGGAAAGAGAATCCGACGTCAGAGGTTGTCGATCGATACGACTGTTGCGCCGAGCGAGCCCATGGCGGCGGCCGACATCAGGATGCCTCGCGGGGCCGAGACCGATTGGAAGGTAGTGTCCCCACGCGGATAGAAATAAGTGGTGCCGTTCAGATCACTGTTGCGACACATTTCCTGCTCAGTGACACCGGCGGCTGAATCGCTTGCGGCAACAACATAGTTGCGTTCGGGGATGTTATAGACGACCGGCGTTTGCGCAGATCCCACCTGCAGAGCGTTGGGGTTGCCGTTGATCGGCTGACCGAGCGTGCTCTTTTCCGCGAGGCAGTTCACTTCGCCTCCTGCGGTGGTGCTGGTGTAAGTGCGCACGCTGCTGGCAGCCAGCGCCGCGCTGGCCGGGCTCAGGGAAAGAATCGCGGGCGCCGCGATTGTGGCACCGCGCAGCAGCGCGCGGCGCGACAGGTTTGCAGCCTGGACCGTTGCCGTTGCGGTGACATCAACGCCACTGGCCGGCTCGATCGTGGCCTTGTCGCGTTGGTCGGTCATTGCAGTAAACCCCAGGGTATAGGCATTTCAAAATTTGCAGTGCGCAGAATCGCACTCCTGCCGAAAGGATGCAAGACCTGCGCCGGTTCCAAACCTTGTTTTGCAATCAACAAGTTACGTACGATTTAACATCTTTCAGCAAGCTGCACTGTAAGTTCCGGCGACACCGACACATTTGGACGTCCGTCACGAGTCGGGCAGGTTCCATAACGTATCCTTGGCAGCCGTTGGACCCAGATTTCGAGAAGAACGAGCCGCATGACCGCACTGATCCACGAGCTGCTGACCACGAGCGCCGACCGCACGCCCAGCGCTCTGGCCCTCAAGTTCAAGAAAGTCGAACTCGCCTACGCCGAGCTCACCGCGCATGCGGGCCAATTTGCCGGCGGCCTTATCGCCAGCGGGCTCGCACGCCAGGAACGGGTGGCCGTGTACCTGCCCAAGCGCCCGGAGACGGTCATAACGATCTTTGGCGCGACGATGGCGGGCGGCGTGTTCGTGCCGGTCAACCCGCTGCTGAAGCCACCACAGGTGGGCCACATCCTGCGCGATTGTGCCGTGCGCGTGCTGGTCACGACAGCGCAGCGTCTTACCGAACTGGCGGACGAACTCGCCCAGAGCCCGGAGCTGCGCATACTCGTCATCGTCGACGGTCAGTTGCCTGAACCTCCGCCCGGCAAGACCGTCATCGGCTGGGACGATTTCCTGGACGCCGCCCCAGGCCAGCCGCACCGTGTCATCGATACCGACATGGCCGCGATCCTCTACACCTCGGGCAGCACCGGCAAGCCGAAGGGCGTGGTGCTCTCGCACAAGAACATGGTCACGGGCGCAAAGAGCGTTGCGCAGTACCTCGAGAACACCGCCGACGATCGGCTGCTGGCGGTGCTGCCGCTCAGCTTCGACTACGGGTTCAGCCAGCTGACCACCGCCTTTCATGTCGGCGCCAGCGTCGTGCTGATGGATTACCTGTTCCCCCGCGACGTGCTCAACCTCGTCGTCAACGAACGCATAACCGGCCTGGCCGCCGTGCCGCCGGTGTGGATCCAGATGGCGGAGCTCGAATGGCCGGCGGCGGTCACCGAGCACCTGCGCTATTTCACGAACTCCGGTGGGGCCATGCCCACGGCCACGCTCGCCAAACTGCGGGCCGCGTGGCCCAGGACCAAGCCCTACCTGATGTACGGACTCACCGAGGCTTTCCGCGCCACCTACTTGCCCCCGGACGAGGTCGATCGCCGTCCGGAGTCGATGGGCAAGGCCATTCCTAATACCGAGGTCATGGTGGTGCGACCGGATGGAACCCCGTGCGACCCCGAGGAACCCGGCGAACTCGTGCAGCGCGGCTCGCTGGTGGCACTGGGCTACTGGAACGATCCCGCCAAGACTGCCGAGCGATTCAAGCCGGTGCCCGCCCAGCCGCCGGAGCTCTGCCTCACCGAAATGGCCGTGTGGTCCGGTGATACCGTCCGCAAGGACAAGGACGGGTTCCTTTACTTCATCGGTCGCAAAGACGAGATGATCAAAACGTCGGGCTATCGAG
>JANNGT010000109.1:0-11826 GCA_031404015.1 Gammaproteobacteria bacterium
GCACGCCCTCGTTTGCGCAGCCAACGAGGCCGCCCCAGCGGGGCGAGAAACGCTGCGGCGTGTCGAGTGACCCATCCGCAATGCGGATGAGCACGGGCTCGTTTGCGCAGCCAACGAGGCCGCCCCAGCGGGGCGAGACACGCTGCGGCGTGTCGAGTGAATCCCACCCTCTCCGCCAGATACAAAGGACGCCCGCGCAAGCGGGCGTTCGCGTATCTGGCCCGAGGGGTGGGCATGCGAACCCACGTCAGAACTGGAACGGCTGGCCAACCATCATCTGCACCCCGAAGCCCTCGTCGGAGTAAGCGACATCGACCCGCGCGACCAATCCCTTGGCCCACGCGCGCACGCCACAGCCCACGTCCCACTTCATCCGGCTGTGCAGTTCCCCGAAGTCCCACTCGGGCGCCACCCGGCCAACCTCGACGAACGGCACCACCTGGAACCACTGGATTCCGACACGCTCCTGCAAGGCCGGCACATGCACCATCGGATTCCACTGCGGTATCAGGCGCAGTTCGGCGGAATAGTAGATGCCAGCCTTGTCGTTGAAACGTTGCGCGGGGAAGGCGCGCATGCGCCACAGTCCGCCGAGCGTCGCACCGCTGAATCCCGGCGGCCGGTTTTCGACCTGGCCACCGGGTTTGACGTTCCACGTGGGCGAATACGACGTCCAGGCATTCAACGCGAGCACGCGCTGCCGGAACTTTTCGGTTTCGCCGAGCGAGAAATACCGATCTGCCTCTGCTCCAAGGCTGGTCCAGGAATCGGTGCTGTCGAGCAGCCCCCAGTCGCGGGTGACTCGCAGGCGCACCGCTTCGCCGCGGGATGGATTCGAGCCGATGTCGCGGTTGTCGTAGAACAGGCTCAACTCGACGCCGTTGGTGGCCTGCTCGATGTCGACGAGGTCGTTCTTGACGTTCTGCGAGCGGAAGAAGGGCATCACTTCGACAAAGGTCAGGCCGTTGCGCCAGGGGTTGAAGGCATCGCCACCGTTGGCGCCATCGACCAGGAGGCCGTCGTTGAATTGAAACGCAGGCAGGATTCGCTCGCGCCCTGTGCCGATGGGCAGCAAATACTTGGCCCTTACCCTCGCGAACGTGTCCCCGCCACGGCCGGTGATGAAGTTGTCGGGGTCCGAATCGTTGTCCCCAGCACGTTCGTCGGGAAAATCGGGGTTGCCGTCGATGAAAACGTCGACATTGTCGAAGTAGCCGATCGACAGGATGGGATCGACGAACAGGCGTTCGAGCGATGCGATGGGGCGGATGTTCTGCCCCATGAGAAACCCCATGACGGAGCCCTCGGTTCCCGCCATGACGCTCGCGACCATGCCGGCCTGTGGCTGGGGGGAGCCGTTCACTGCATAGACGTAGCCTGCTGCAAAGCCAAACGTCTCGTTCCAGAAGCCGTAAGGCAAGTTGATCGTACTGTCCGCACGCGGCAACGACGTCTCGAGGATTTCCTCCGCCTGGCCGGACGCCATGCCCAGGAAGAGCGCCGCGAGCACGATCAAACGCCGTGTCACGGCGTAAGGGCAGGTGCAGGCACCTGCACGCGTCGATCCGGGTCGATCACGAACCAGCACAAGCCGGCAACGAGCGCAAAGCACGTGCCGATCACGAACGTCAGGTTCCAATTGCCCGCGCCCGACAACGCGCCGATGATCGGCGCCGACACGATGCCCGCGAAGTTGCCGCCCGTGTTTAGCACGCCGGTCGCCGCGCCTGTGTCCGCGCGGGCCACGCGCATGGTCGCGGCCCAATAGGCGCCCTCGTTGAGTTCGACCATGAAGAACGTCGCCATCAGTGCGAGCACGGCGGCGTAAGGCGCGGACACTCCGATCGTCACGAGCAGCAGCAGGCCTGCGACCGGCAGCGACACGAGCGGCACCAGGCGATAGCCCCAACGGTAGCCGATGCGCGTAGCAAGCCCGTCCGACAGGTAGCCGCCTATGCCCGCGCCGATGCCCGCCCCGATCCAGGGCAGCATGCCCGCGAAGCCACTCTCGAGTCCCTTGAAGTCGCGCGCCTGCACGAGGTACAGGAAGGACCAGGTGCCAATCAGGTAGAAGACGTAGTTGAAGCAGAAGTACGAGAAGGCCAGCAATCGCACGTCGCGCTGGGCAAGGATCGCTCGCATGCGCACGATTGTCATGCGCGCAGGCCGCTCGAGGTCGCCCGCCTCGAGGTCGGCGAGTTCCGCGGGTTGCACTTTCCAGTGCTGGGTCGGCGTGTCGCGACCATACCAGGCCCACGCAACCGTCAGCAGGACGGCGGGAACGGCGATCGAGAGCAGCGCGCCCTGCCAGCCGAAGAGCACCGTCAGTGCCACGATGAGCGGTGCGGTCATCGCGCCACCCACGTTCATGCCGAGCGAAAAGAGCCCGTTGGTGACCGCCCACTGGCGTTGCGGAAACCAGGTCTGGGCGACGGCAGCAGTCATCGGGAAGACGGGACCCTGTGAGAGCCCGAGCAATCCCTGCGCTGCGAGCAGCGCGACGAAGAGCGCGGTGCCGGCAAGAAGCACGGGTGCAAGCGGAGTAGCGATGGTCGCCACGAGGCCGACAAGGCCCACGAACACGTAGGTGAGTCGCGCGCCATAGCGCTGTCCGAGCACGCCGCCAGGGAGCTGCGCGAGCGCGTAGCACGTGGCGAACGCGGCGTTGAGCCAGCCGATCTGCATCTGTGACAGATGCAGGTCGGGCATGATGTTCTGCGCCGCAACGCCGAGGCTCGTGCGCTGCAGGTACGACAGCATCGCGAAGCCGAAGAGAAACAGGAAGATGTGCCAGCGTACCTTCACGCGTCAATTCCTCAGTGATGGCAGGCAGCAGTCGTCATCATCAGCCACGCAGCAACGAGCCGCGAGGGTCGTACGGCGGTTCGGCGAGGATACGCGCGGCCCGCGGCTTGCCAAGGATGGTCACGGACAACGGGTCGCCCGTCAGGCAAAGGGGTGTGTCGACGTACGCGAGCGCAAGGCTCTGTTTGACGTGATGTCCATACGCGCCTGAAGTTACGTAACCGACGCGCTTGCCGTCGTGATGGATCGGCTCGTACCCGGTCGCATCGGCTTCAGGTGAGTCGACCTGCAGCAGCACGAGGCTCATTGCCGGCAGCGAAGCCTGCGCTGCCAGGTAGGCCTCGCGCCCAATGAAGTCGCCTTTGTCGGGCGCGACAAATCGACCGAGCCCGGCCATGTCCGGCGTGCACGATGTGTTGAACTCGAGCGACCACACGCCATAGCCCTTCTCGAGCCGCAAGCTGTCCTGCGCGCGCATGCCGATCGGCCGCATGCCGAGCGGGGTGCCAGCGTCCATCAGCGCCTGCCAGAGTTCGTGCTGCCTTGCCGCAGGTACGTTGATCTCGTAACCCAGTTCGCCCGTCAAGGAAAGGCGTGCGACGACTGCCGCGGTGCCCGCAAAGTCGATGATCGAGCAGCCCATGAAAGGAACGGCGCGATTCGCGACGTCCGATCTGGTGATCGCACCGAGGATTTCGCGCGAGCGCGGTCCGGAGAGCGAAAATCCGAGCCAGCTTTCCGAAAGATTCGCGATCGAGACACCCGTTGCAGGCAGGTGGTCGCTGAACCAGCGCAGGTGCCACTCCTGCAGGTAGTACGAACCGACCAGCCAGTAGCGGTCGGTGTCGAGCCGGGTGACGGTGAGGTCGCCCATCAAGCGGCCTGACGGATTCAGCATCGGCGCGAGACGGATGCGCCCGACCTCCGGCATGCGCGAGGCGAGCAAGTGATCGAGCCAGCGTCCGGCACCGGGGCCGGTCACTTCGTAGCGCGCGTACACGCCGGTATCGAGCAGGCCTGCCGCGTGCCGCGTCGCGGCGACTTCGGCGGCGACGAATCGATCCGCGGCCGAACGCCTCGCAGTGGGCTGCTCCACGAAGTCGGGCTCGCCCGTCGCAAAATACTGTGGCGACTCCATGCCCCACACGACGCCGAAGCGAGCGCCGAGCGCCTGCTGCGCTGCGTAGCTCGGCGTGGTCTTGAGCGGACGGCCCGCGGGCAGTTCCTCGTTCGGGTACGCGATTACGAAGCGCCGCGCATAGAACTGGGCCGTGGTGGCGCGCAGGTAGGTGTCATCGCTCGCGAACTTGCCGTAGCGCGCGACATCCATGCCGAAGATGTCGGTGCCGGGATCGCCCTCGACGATCCAGTCGGACAGCACCTTGCCGATCGCGCCGCCCTGCGAAAAGCCGCCCATGCAGCCGCAGGCCGCCCAGAAGTTGCGCAGGCCCGGCACCGGACCGACCAATGGATTGCCGTCTGGCGTGAAGGTGAACGCGCCATTGACCCACTTGCGGATGCCGGCCTGCGCGAGCGTCGGAAAGCGCGAGAAGCCGATCAGCAATTCGGGGCTGATGCGATCGATGTCTTCCGGCAGCAGCTCCATGCCGTAGTCCCACTCGGCGCCTTCGGTCTTCCAATGACGCGGATTTCGCTCGTACACGCCGAGGATCACGCCCTTGCGTTCCTGCTGCAGGTACGTGAACCCTTCCAGGTCGGTCACGCATGGCATTTCATCGGCGCGCGCCAGCAGTTCGGGCAGATCCTCCGTGATCAGGTAGTGGTGCTGCATGGGGGTGAGCGGCAGGTCGACGCCCACCATGCGCCCCACGCGACGCGCCCAGAGGCCGCCTGCGTTGACGACGTGCTGCGCAATGACCGTGCCATGCTCGGTTTCGACCGACCAGCCGTCCGCGTGCGGTTTCAATCCAGTCACGCGATTGCGCAGGATGACGTCTGCGCCGCGCTTGCGTGCGGCTATAGCGAACGCGTGCGTCGTGCCGTGCGGATCGACCGCGCCTTCGTGCGGATCGAACAGGCCGCCCAGCAGCCCTTGCGGATCGACGATGGGGCATTCAGACACGATCTCTTCCGGCGTGGCCAGTCGCGCCTCGATGCCGAGCGTCTGGTACACGGCAAACTCCGACTGCAGCCATTCCCAGCGCTCGGGCGTGGTCGCGAGGCTGTAGCCGCCCGGCATATGCAGCCCGACGCTCTGGCCGCTCTCGGCTTCGATTTCCTTGTAGAGATTGATCGTGTACGCCTGCAGCGCGGCGATATTGGGATCGTCATTGATCGCATGGAATCCTGCCGCCGCATGCCAGGTAGAACCCGCGGTAAGCTCGGCACGTTCGATCAGCGCGATGTCACTCCAGCCCTTGCGCGCGAGGTGATAGAGAACGCTCGCGCCGACGATGCCGCCGCCGATCACGACGACACGGTAATGACTCTTCATTCGACCGCTACTCCTCGTCCAGGCTGTCGCCCAGCACGGCGCGACGTTCCTGCATGAACGCCAGCAGTGATTCGTCGATGGCAGGGTCGAGGCCCGGATCCTCGTATTCCGACAGCATCCGTTTCCAGACCGTGTTTGCGCGCTGCTCGGCGCTCAGACTGCCTTCGCTCGACCATTGCTCGTACGAGGAATAGTCCGCAATGGTCGACTGGTGAAATGCCGACTCGAAGTTTTCCTGTGTGTGCGCGCAGCCGAGGAAATGGCCACCCGGACCGACCTCGCGAATGGCATCCAGCGCCTGTCCGCGTGGCGTGATGTCCATCCCCGCTGCCAGGGCCTGCATCATCGCTAGCTGGTCCGCGTCCATCACGAATTTCTCATACCCGGCGACGAGACCGCCTTCGAGCCAACCAGCGGAGTGAGTGACGAGGTTGACGCCCGCGAGCAGGGTCGGCAACAGGGTGTGCGCGCTTTCATACGCGGCCTGCGCGTCAGCGGTCTTGGACGAGCACAGCGAGCCGCCGCTGCGGCAAGGTACGCCTAGGCGGCGTGCAAGCTGGGCGGTCGCGAAGATCATTTGCGTGGCTTCGGCTGTGCCGAACGTCGGCGCGCCCGTGCGCATGGAAATCGCACCGACAAACGAGCCCATGATTACCGGCGCGCCCGGACGCACCAGCTGCGTCAGTGCCATGCCGGCCAGCGTCTCGGCGAGCAATTCGGCCATGCACCCCGCCGGGGTCACAGGTCCCATCGCGCCGGCCAGCACGGCCGGCACGATGATCACGCCCTGGTTGGCGCCCGAGAATGCGCGCAATGAGCCAAGCATGCGGCCATCGAACGTGAGCGGGGAGTTCGAATTGATGTTGCCGAGCAACACGCAATTGCGGTCGATGAACTCACGGCCAAATACCAGCGCTGCCATGCGGATGGCATCGGCCGAATGGCCCGGCGTTTCCGGTGTGCCTTCGCAACCCTGGTCGGAGTAGCGAAAGAATGCGTACTGCACGTCGAGGTGACGCTTGCCCTCAGGCACGTCCATCGGCTCGACCATGCAGCCGCCCGAAAAATGGATCGCCGGCGCGACGTGCGCCAGCTTGATGAAGTTGTGCAGGTCGGCGAGCGTGCCGTAGCGGCGCCCACCCTCCAGGTCGGTGACGAAAGGCGGGCCGCCTACCGGCGAGAACACCGTTGCGTCGCCGCCGAAGCGGACGCTGCGCGCGGGGTTGCGCGCGTGCAACTCGAACTCGCGCGGGGCCGTGCGTAGCAGGTGTCGTGCCATGCCGCGTGGAATGCGCACTCGTTCGCCCTGCACTTCGGCGCCGGCCTCGCGCCACAAGCGCAGCGATTCGGGATCACGCCGGAACTCGATGCCGATCTCCGCGAGGATCGTCTCGGCGTTGGCCTCGATGATCTCCACGGCCTCGCTGCTGAGCAGTTCCACGACGGGCAGCTTGCGGCGAATGTAGGGCAGCTTGGCCGCGGCTCGCTGCGAGCGCGCAACACGACGTGTTTCGCGCTGATTACTGCGGCCGGGGCGGTTGATGGTGGAGGAGTCGCTCAAGCGTGCAGCTTGCCTTTGTCGGCTCGGGGCCGTGGTAGGTGTTATATAACACTTGTTATGTTTAGAGTGGAAGCATGCCCAGACAAGTTGATGCCGGCCAGCGCCGCGCCGAGATTGCTGCCCTCGTCGTCGACGTGATCCAGCGTGAAGGCGCGGCGAGCGCGACCGTGCGCCGTGTGTCCGAAGCCGGCGGCTTCAGCAGCGGCGTGATCACCCATTACTTCCACGACAAGGACGAGCTGATCGCCTGCGCGTTCGACTGGTTGGCACTGCAGTCCTTCCAGCAACTCGCCGCGGCCTTGGCGCGAGCAAAGCCGGGTTTGCCGCGATTGCGTGCAGCGCTCGACTTCATGGTGCCGCTGGAGCGGGAACACACGTACCCAGCGGTGTGGCTCAGCCTGTGGAGCAGCGCGATGCACAATCCGCAACTGGCGCACGTGCATCGTCAGTATTACGGGCGGTGGCGCCGCATCCTGGCGCAGTGCCTTGACGAGGCCGTGCAACGCGAGGAAGTCGCGGCTCCGGCAGGAGCCGCCGACACGGTCGACCTGCTGGCAGCAGGCGTCGATGGCCTCTGGATCGCGGTCACGTTCGAGGGTGCGCGATTCAGCGGTGCGCGACGGCGCAGGCTGGTTGGGCAGCTGATGACGGCCCTGGTCAGGCCGGGCGTTTCTGGCGCAGGTCCGCACGCACGCGCGCGTACTCGCGCTCGAACGCCTGGGTAAACGAACGCGGCAGGTCTTCGTTGCCCGTCTGCTGCGTGAGCAGGCGGAAGAACTCGGAGTAATGCTCCCAGTACTTGGGGCGCGGGTCCTGCCCGGGCGCCAGCTGGCGCGCACGACCCTGCTCGAACTGGTCGGCCACGCTGGCCGGCGACAACTGTCCCAGCATGGCATCAAGGCCCACGCGCAAAGCTGCCGCCACCGCCGCTTCGTGGTCGCGAGTTTCCTGCAGCATGTCGCGCAGGGCATCGACCGGGCCGCCGAACAGCCGGCCCTGCGATTCAAGCAGCCGCTGCAGCGCTTGCTCGATACTGGTCGACGATCGCAACGGATTGCTGTTTTGGCCTGGGCTCACCGGCAGGGCGGCGATAGCTGCGCCCAGCGGCCCTGTGCTGCGCGCACGTGCGATGTCGTTCAGGCCGACAACCGCTTCGCGGAGCAACTGGCCCGCAACGAGCGGCAACATGGCCTGGGCTTCCGCAGACAGCGATGCGGGCTCGATGCCAGCGCCGCGGCAGAAGGCCTGTACGGATGAGCGCAAGTCTGCCCACGTGCCGGCCTGCTGGTGGAATGGCACGGCACGTTCGAGCGCCTCGACACGCGTCTTGCGCCGTGACAGCACGTCCTCCAACTCTTCGCGCGGAATCTGTCGCGTCTTGAGCGCCCATTCCGGGCTGCCGGGCGTTGGCGGCGGAAATTTCTTCGGCGGCGGCGGCGGCGGCTCTTCAGCGGGAGCCGCTGCGTCGGGCGGTGCTGCAGAAGGGGTGATGCTGTGCGGTACCACGGATTCGAAGCGGCCCGTGCGCACGTGATCCATCGACGATTCGCCCAACGTGTCCACCGAGCGCTGCAGCGTCTCGAGCAGGCTCGCACGGGCTTGCGAGTCGAGACGCATGCCGAACGCGTTGCTGACCGGCAGCGAGCCGCTCTCGGACGGATCCCGCGGCGTGAAGAGGCTGTCCAGGTCCAGCTTGTGGCCGATCCCGGCGTCGATGTGTTTTTCCGATGACTGTTCCTCGCCGTTCACGGGGAGGAAGTCGATTCGGTTGTCGACGCTGATCAGGATGTCGTAGTCGCCCATGCGCAGGCGATCGCCATCGCGCAGCTCAACTCGGCCGGTGACCGAGGCGGCCTCGTCCGCATCGTTGACGAACACGCCGTTGGTGCTGGTGTCGATCAGCCAGTAGCGACCGCCATGGAACTGGACCTGGAAATGGTGTGCGGAGATCACGCGTCGCGCATCGGGCAGGATCCAGTCGTTATCGGGTGCGCGTCCAACGGTGCCGCCATTGACCCCGAACACGCGCGAACGGTTCTCGCCGAGATCGCGGAACTGGTCGCTGATGACGCGGAGTTTGATGGCCATGTGTGCTGCGACGCTGGAGGCGAGAAGGTCGAGTGTAGACGCTGACCGGATAAGCGCGGCTGACGCTGGTGCGCGACCCTTGTAATATGCGGCGACCCTACCACGCAAGGTGTCCGGCCTCATGGCCTCCAGTCACATTTTCAAGGTCCTGTTCCAGAGCCAGGGCAAGGTGTTCGAGATTTATGCCCGCAAGGTCGGCCATGGCACCCTGTTTGGCTTCATCGAGGTCGAGGAATTGATTTTCGGCGAGAAGTCCTCGGTCGTCGTCGACCCGTCCGAGGAGCGCATCCAGACGGAGTTTGCCGGGGTCAAGCGCACCTACCTGCCGTTGCACTCGGTCATCCGGATCGACGAGGTCCGCAAGTCCGGCACGGCCAAGGTTTCCGTGGCGGATGGCGGCACCAATGTCGCGCAGTTTCCGTTCCCGGTGTACACGCCGCCCGGCGGCCCCGGAAGCCGCGAAAAGTAGTGCAGCGGCGCGGCCTTGGGTGGCCGCTCGCTGGCCCGGCAAAGGCTGCTCCGGTATCATTTGCGGCTCATTTTCGACCAGCGGCCGCCCTCGCTCATGCTCACCTTCAGCGGCGCTCCCGCGCTCTCGGATTTCCGGCTCGACAAGGTCCTGACGGTCGTCCGCGAGCACGTTCCGCAGGTCGAATCGGTCGCAACCCGATACCTGCATTTTGTCGAAGTCTCGGCGCCGCTGACCGACGAGCAGCGCGGCGTGGTCGAAGCGCTGCTGCAGTACGGTCCCGCGACGCAGGCGCGTGCGCCGCAGGGAGAGCTGCTGCTGGTCGTGCCGCGTTTCGGCACGGTCTCGCCCTGGTCATCGAAGGCGACGGACATCGCGCATGTCTGTGGTCTCGAGCATGTGGTGCGCATCGAGCGCGGTATTGCGTATTACTTCACTGCGTCGCGGCGGCTCGGCACGCCCGAGCATGCGGCGATCGCCGCGGTCATCCATGACCGGATGACTGAAAACGTGCTCGACTCGATCGACGGCGCGGCTGGCTTGTTTACGCACCACGCGCCCAAGCCGCTTGCGACCGTGCCGGTGCTCGCGCAGGGTCGGGCAGCGCTCGAGCACGCCAACGCAGCGCTGGGCCTCGCGCTGTCGCCGGACGAGATCGATTACCTCGTCGCCGCATTCACCGACCAGTTGCGGCGCGACCCGACCGACGTCGAACTGATGATGTTCGCGCAGGCCAACTCGGAGCACTGCCGGCACAAGATCTTCAACGCCGACTGGATCGTCGACGGGCAGCGCAGCGAAAAGTCGCTGTTTGGCATGATCCGCAACACGCATCGCGTCAGTCCACAGGGCGTGCTCTCGGCGTATCGCGACAACGCGGCCGTCATCGAAGGCTCGCCGGGGCGGCGCTGGTTCGCGCAGGCCGGCGACGGCAATTACGAAGGTTCCGACGAGCCCATCGACATCCTGATGAAGGTGGAGACGCACAACCACCCCACGGCAATTTCACCGTTTCCGGGTGCCGCGACGGGTTCGGGCGGCGAGATCCGCGATGAGGGTGCGACGGGACGTGGCGCCAAGCCCAAGGCGGGACTGGTCGGCTTCTCCGTGTCGAACCTGCGCATTCCGGGGTTCGTGCAACCGTGGGAGGCGGACTTCGGCAAGCCGGAGCGCATCGTGCCTGCATTGCAGATCATGCTCGATGGCCCGATCGGCGCGGCGGCGTTCAACAACGAATTCGGCCGTCCCAACATCTACGGCTATTTCCGCACGTTCGAGCAGCGCGTGGAATCGTCGGGCCGCTCGCCGCTGCGTGGCTATCACAAGCCGATCATGATCGCGGGCGGCCTCGGCAACATCCGCCGCTCCCACGTCGAAAAAGCGCCGGTCGTCCCGGGAGCCAGGATCGTGGTGCTCGGCGGTCCGTCGATGCTGATCGGCCTGGGTGGCGGCGCGGCCTCGTCGATGGGCGCGGGTTCAAGCGCGGCGGATCTCGATTTTGCGTCGGTGCAGCGCGGCAATCCCGAGATGCAGCGTCGCGCGCAGGAAGTGATCGATGCCTGCTGGGCGATGGGCGACGACAACCCGATCCTGCTGATTCACGACGTGGGCGCGGGCGGCCTGTCGAATGCAATTCCCGAGTCGGTGCACTTTGGCAGGAACGGCGGCCGTATCGACCTGCGCAAGATCCTGAGCGACGAGCCGGGCATGTCGCCGCTCGAACTCTGGTGCAACGAATCCCAGGAACGCTACGTGCTGGTCATTGGGGCCGAGCAGCTCGCGGCGTTCGGCGCGCTGTGCGACCGCGAACGCTGTCCGTTCGCCGTCGTCGGCGAAGTCACGGACGACGGCGTGCTGCGTGTCGACGATCCGCAGTTCGGCAACTCGCCCGTCGCGATGCCGCTCGATACGTTGCTCGGCAAGCCACCGAAGATGACGCGCGACGTGAAGCGGCTGCCGCACGCGGCGGATGGCTTCAGCGCGGCCGACGTCACGGATGTGCGCGAGGCGGCGTTGCGCGTTTTGAGCCTGCCCGCTGTGGCGGACAAGACGTTCCTGGTCACCATCGGCGACCGCTCGGTCGGTGGCATGATCAGCCGCGATCCGCTGGTGGGTCCGTGGCAAGTGCCTGTCAGCGACGTCGCCGTCACCGTCACCGATTACTTTTCGACTTACGGCGAGGCGATGGCGATGGGCGAGCGCACCCCGCTCGCGTTGCTGGATGCCGCGGCGTCGGGCCGCATGGCCGTCGCAGAAGCCGTCACCAACATCATCGCGGCCGACATCCGTCGGATCGAAGACATCCGTCTCTCCGCCAACTGGATGGCTGCGTGCGGCGAGCCCGGCGAGGATGCGGATCTTTACGACACCGTGCATGCAGTCGGCGAGGAATTCTGCCCTGCGCTGGGCATCGCGATCCCGGTCGGCAAGGATTCCTTGTCGATGAAG
>JANNGT010000110.1:0-3925 GCA_031404015.1 Gammaproteobacteria bacterium
CCCGTGATCATGTTCTTCACGTAGTCGGCGTGCCCAGGGCAGTCGACGTGCGCGTAGTGCCGGTTCGTCGACTGGTACTCGACGTGCGCCGTCGAGATCGTGATCCCGCGCGCCTTCTCCTCCGGTGCCTTGTCGATCTGGTCGTAGGCCATGTACGAGCCGCCGTGCGCCTCCGCCATCACCTTCGTCAGCGCCGCCGTCAGCGTCGTCTTGCCATGGTCAACGTGCCCAATCGTGCCCACGTTCACGTGCGGCTTCGTACGCGCGAATTTTTCCTTAGCCATGGACAGTTACCTCGAGGACGGCGATCTTTTTGAAAAGGGGTTAGGGGATAGGGGTTAGTCGGAGGGGTTCAGTGACAGCGGTCTGGGAGCGTTCTTCGTCGCGTCAGCGACGTTCCGACTAACCCCTAACCCCTATCCCCTAACCCCTCTCCTCAGCTGGCCTTCTTCATCACGGCTTCAGCAACGTTGCTCGGCACTTCCATGTACTTGGCGAATTCCATGGTGAACGTGGCGCGGCCCTGGCTCATCGAGCGCACCGACGTCGCGTAGCCGAACATTTCGGCGAGCGGGACTTCGGCCGTGACGACCTTGCCGGACACGGAATCTTCCATGCCCTGGATCTGGCCGCGGCGACGGCTCAAGTCGCCGATCACGTCGCCCGAATAGTCTTCCGGTGTCACGACTTCGACCTTCATGACCGGCTCGAGCAGGACCGGCTTGGCCTTGCGCACGCCGTCCTTGAACGCCATGGAACCCGCGATCTTGAAAGCCATTTCGTTCGAGTCGACGTCGTGGTACGAGCCGTCGAAAATCGTGACTTTGACGTCGACGACCGGGTAACCGGCGATCACGCCGCCTTCCAGCGCTTCCTTGACGCCCTTGTCGACGGCAGGAATGTATTCGCGCGGCACGGTGCCGCCGACGATGCCGTTGACGAACTCGTAGCCCTTGCCTTCTTCCTGCGGCTCGATCTTGAGCCACACATGCCCGTACTGGCCGCGGCCGCCGGACTGGCGCACGAACTTGCCTTCCTGCTCGACCTTGGCGCGGATGGTTTCGCGGTAGGCGACCTGCGGCTTGCCGACGTTCGCCTCGACCTTGAACTCGCGGCGCATGCGATCGACGATGATGTCGAGGTGCAGTTCGCCCATGCCGGAGATGATCGTCTGGCCCGACTCCTGGTCGGTGCTGACGCGGAACGACGGGTCTTCCTTCGCCAGGCGCTGCAGCGCGAGGCCCATCTTTTCCTGGTCCGACTTGGTCTTCGGCTCGACCGCAACCGAGATCACCGGCTCCGGGAATTCCATCTTCTCGAGCGTGATGATGCTGTCAGGGTCGCACAGCGTGTCGCCCGTCGTCACGTCCTTGAGGCCCACGGCTGCGGCGATGTCGCCCGCGCGGACTTCCTTGATTTCCTCTCGCTCGTTCGCGTGCAACTGCAGCAGGCGGCCGATGCGCTCTTTCTTGCTCTTGGCCGGCACGTACACCTGGTCGCCCGAGGCAAGCACGCCGGAGTAGACACGGAAGAACGTCAGGTTGCCCACGAAGGGATCGTTCAGGATCTTGAACGCGAGCGCGGAAAACTTGGCCTCGTCGGAGGCCTGGCGCGTGTCTTCCTTGCCGTCTTCGTCGAGGCCCTTGACCGAAATGACTTCGTTCGGCGAAGGCATGTATTCGATGACGGCGTCGAGCATCGCCTGCACGCCCTTGTTCTTGAACGCCGAGCCGCACAGCATGATGCAGATCTCGACGCGGCGCGAACGCTCGCGCAGGCCGGCCTTGATCTCGTCGATCGAGAGAGTGCCGGTCTCGAGATACTTGTGCATGAGTTCGTCATTGGCTTCGGCCGCGGCCTCGACCAGCTTCTCGCGCCATTCCTCGCACGCCGCCTGCATGGCGGCCGGGATCTCGCGGTACTCGAACTTCATGCCTTCGGTGCTTTCGTCCCAGTAGATCGACTTCATCT
The DNA here is from genome assembly GCA_031404015.1 of Gammaproteobacteria bacterium. GTDB lineage: Bacteria > Pseudomonadota > Gammaproteobacteria > Steroidobacterales > Steroidobacteraceae > RPQJ01. Next base: position 1,972 of record JANNGT010000110.1, read on the forward strand.
GGATGAGGTCGATGACGCCTTCGAAGTTGTCTTCGGCGCCGATGGGCAACTGCAGCACGACGGGGTTGCCGCGCAGGCGGGTCCTGATCTGTTCGACGCAACGCAGGAAGTTCGCGCCGGCGCGATCCATCTTGTTGACGAACGCGAGTCGCGGCACCGCGTACTTGTTCATCTGGCGCCAGACGGTCTCGGATTGCGGCTGCACGCCGGAGACCGCGCAGAACACGGCACAGGCGCTGTCGAGCACCTTGAGGCTGCGCTCGACTTCAATCGTGAAGTCGACGTGTCCGGGGGTGTCGATGATGTTGAAGCGGTGCTCGGGGAACTGGTTTTCCATTCCCTTCCAGAACGCCGTGGTCGCAGCCGCGGTGATGGTGATGCCGCGCTCCTGCTCCTGCTCCATGTAGTCCATGACGGCCGCGCCATCGTGCACTTCGCCGATCTTGTGCGAGACGCCGGTGTAGAAAAGGATGCGCTCGGTCGTCGTCGTCTTGCCGGCGTCGATGTGCGCGGAGATACCGATGTTACGGTGGCGCTCGATCGGAGTAGTGCGTGGCACGGTAGAAGTCCTTCAGTCGTCGTGTGGCAAGTTCGCGCGGTCACCCACGCGGACGCTTACCAGCGGTAGTGCGCGAAAGCCTTGTTGGCATCGGCCATGCGATGCGTGTCTTCACGCTTGCGCACGGCGGCGCCGCGGTTTTCGGAGGCTTCGAGCAGTTCCGAGGCGAGGCGCTGCGCCATCGACTTTTCGCTGCGGGCCGTGGCGGCGTCGATCACCCAACGCATGGCGAGGGTCTGGCGGCGCTGGGCGCGGACTTCGATGGGCACCTGGTAGGTGGCGCCGCCGACGCGGCGCGACTTCACTTCGACCATGGGCTTCACGTTGTCGAGCGCCTGCGTCAGCAGGTCGAGCGTGGCTTCGGCCGGGCGGCCGGTTTTTTCGGCCATGCGGTCGATCGCGCCGTAGACGATGCGCTCGGCGACGGACTTTTTGCCGCGCTCCATGACCATGTTCATGAACTTCGCCAGCAGCACGCTGTTGAACTTCGGGTCCGGGAGGATGACGCGGGTGGGGGCTTGGCTTCTGCGAGACATGGTGAATTCCGCTTCGCTAGTGACTGATGACTAGTGATTAGTGATTAGTGATGAGTGACTAGTGATGAGTGACTAGGCGTGGTGTCGGAAAAAGATCAGCCGCCCTTCGGGCGCTTCGCGCCGTACTTGGAACGACTCTGCCTGCGGTCGGCGACGCCGGCGCAGTCGAGCGTGCCGCGCACCGTGTGGTAGCGCACGCCCGGCAGGTCCTTGACGCGGCCGCCACGGATCAGCACCACCGAGTGCTCCTGCAGGTTGTGGCCTTCGCCGCCGATGTAGCTGATGACTTCGTAGCCGTTGGTCAGGCGCACCTTGGCGACCTTGCGCAGGGCCGAGTTCGGCTTTTTCGGCGTCGTTGTGTAGACGCGCGTGCACACGCCACGCTTCTGTGGCGAGTTCCCGAGGGCGGGGACCTTGCTCTTGGCGGCGGCTTCGCCGCGCGGGGCACGGATCAGCTGATTGACGGTTGACATGTAAGGACCGACTCCAGGGGGGCGGACGTTGCTGCGCCCACCGCGTTACATCAAGCAAGAAACACCGGGCCGCCCTGCGGCGGCCCGATAAGGTTCAAATCGAATGCCGCACGGGGGGATCGCCGGCAGCATCCCAAACAAGGGGCCGAAATTTTAGGCATCGGCCCCTATGAAGTCAATCTCGAAGGGGCTAGTGATCAGGGGCTAGGGGTTAGTCGGAAGCCGACTTCGTCGGCGCGCGGCGCAGCCGCTGGCTCGACTATCCCCTATCCCCTATCCCCTACCCCCTTCCCGCGGGCGTCAGCCCGCGGGCGCCTCCGACTCGTCGGGCGTCGCGGAATCGAAATCGGCCGACCCACCGCCGGTGCTGATGGCGCCGAAACCGC
>JANNGT010000111.1:0-29194 GCA_031404015.1 Gammaproteobacteria bacterium
CGACGCGGCCCGCGTCCACGAGGTCGTGGTCCTCGCACCGCTGCGCCTGACCGCGCGCTTCCTGGCCGGCATGAAGGAGCGCGGTTTCGGGCGCGTCGTCTTCGTCGGCTCGATCGCCGCCAGCGCGGGTGCTGCGCGTCAGGTGCCGTACTCGAGCGCGAAGGCCGCGCTGCACGGGCTCGCGCGCAGCTTGGCCCTCGAGGGAGCTACGCGCGGCGTCACGTGCAACGTCGTCGAGCCCGGGCTCGTGCTGACCGAGCGCGTGCGGGCGCGCGTCCCCGCAGCGACGCGCCGCGCGCTGCTCGCGGCGACGCCCATGGGCCGGGCCGGAGAACCGGAGGAAGTGGCCGCGCTCGTCGGTTTCCTGGCGTCGCCGCGCGCCGGCTACGTGACGGGCGCCGTGATCCCGGTCACGGGCGGCTTGGGGCTGGGTCTCGCAATCGTGAAGCAGCTGGTGGAACTCCACGGCGGCCAGATCGAGGTCAGAAGTGCCGGGCTGGGCCAAGGTGCGACGTTCCTCTTGAACCTGCCGTTGCATGAAGCTGCATTCGGGCACGAGCCCGATGCCAACGCGAGCGGCACGTGGCGGCGGCTCGATCCCGACCGGATGCTGACCCAGCGACTGGATGGCAAGCGCGTGCTGGCGGTTGAAGATCAACCGGACATGCTCGAATCGTTGCGGCACATGCTCGAGGAGCAGGGCGCCAGTGTTACGGCGATTTCCTCGGGAGTTGCGGCGTTCGAGTTGCTGCAGCACCGCGCCGGCGACTTCGACGTGCTGGTGAGCGACATCGGCATGCCCGAGATGGACGGATATGAACTGATCCGCCGCGTGCGCGGCGAACTGGGCCTGTCGTCGCAACAATTACTCGGCATTGCGGTCACGGCGTATGCGCGAGACGAAGACCGCGCCCGTGCACTGCTCGCAGGCTACCAGGCGCACTTGACGAAGCCGTATCAGATCGGGCGCCTTGTCGTGCTGATCAATGACCTGCAGGGCTTGCCGCAACCCGCGGTCACCGCGACGGCCGAATCAGCCGACAAGCAAACCCTGACCACAAGCTAGGCTGACGCAGGGAAAAGCTGCAGCGGCTCCAGTCGCGCCTGCACCAGCGCGTCCATCTGTGCAATGGGGATCGCAGCCAGCGAGTCCGCATGCTCGGTCAGTTGCGCCAGGATTTCAGCCTGCACACGACCGCGCTCGTATGCCACGCGGTAAGGAATTTCGTGGTGAAACGTCACCATCGAATACCGCGGGATGAAGCGGGTGGGGTGGCGACGCTCGAGTTCGAAGCTGAGCTCCTTGCGCAGCATGAATTTGGGGTCGCGCACGGTGTCCCGCATTTCGAGGAAATTCTCCAGCGCCATCGCTGCGATGGCGTCGGTGTTGGGTTTGCGTATGTCGCCGAAGCGCGCGAACGCGGTCTCCCAGTCGGCCTCGTGGCGCAGCAACTGGTCGAGTTCGAAGCAGTCCTCGAAGCAAGCATTCATGCCCTGGCCATGAAACGGCACGATCGCGTGCGCGGCGTCGCCCAGCAGCACGGCCTTGCCGGCGGCGGACCACGCGTCGGCGTACACCGTGCCCATGCGGCCGACGGGGTGCTCGAGGAATTCGCGCGCGAGGCCGGGCATGTGCGGCACGACGTCGGCAAAGTGCCGCACAAAGAAAGCGTCGACCGCGCCGCGGCTGTCGAGCGCGGCGAAGCTCTCCGCACTGCCTTTGAGCGCGAGGAACAGCGTGACGGTGAAGCTGCCGTCGACGTTGGGCAGCGCGATCAACATGAACCCACCACGCGGCCAGATGTGCAGCGCGTTGCGCTCGATGCGGTGCGTGCCGTCCGCCGTTGCGGGCAGCGTGAGTTCCTTGTAGCCGTACTCGAGCATGTCCTCGATCACGTGCGTGGCCAGTTGGCCGGTCATCGCCCGGCGGACGATCGAACCCGCCCCATCCGCTGCGATCAGCGGCGCGAGCGGTTGCTGATACAGCTCGCCCGACACCTCGTCCAGCATCACGAGTTCGTCGCGCTCGAAGTCGAGCGTGCGCGCAGCCTGCAGGAAGCGGGGCTCGATGCCGTAGCGGCGCTGCGCGTGGTCGAGCAGTACCCGGTTGAGGCCCGGACGTGACACAGAGTAGATGACTTCGTCGGCGCGCTGGCCGTACGGCGCGAACGTCAGCGAGCCGTCGGGCGCGTGCAGCGCGCGGCCCCGCATCGGGATCAGCAGGGGTTTGACGTCGGCAAAGACGCCGGCCTCGCGCAGTGCGTGGATGCCGCGCTCGGCGAGGGCGAGGTTGATCGAACGACCCGCATCCATGTCGACTTTGCGCAAGTCCGGCCGGCGTTCGTACAGCAGTACCTTGCGGCCCTGGCGTGCGACATAAATGGCCATCAGCGCGCCGGACAAGCCGGCGCCGAGTATGGTGACTGCCCGGCCCTCACCCGCGCTGTGCGCGACCTCTCCCACTGGCGCGGGAGAGGTGAATGCAATATCGCTCACGCGTGGCCCTCACCCGCGCTCAATTCCGCATGCAGCGCGTCGACGCAACGCCAGACGTCGTCGTAGCCGTTGTAGAACGGCACGGGCGCGGCGCGGATCACGTCCGGCTCGCGCCAGTCGGGCAACACCGAGCGGCGACGCAAGCCATCGAACACTGCACGAGCGGCGTCCCGGTCAAGGCCGAGCAACCGCAGCGACAATGCCGCCCCGCGCTCTGCGGGTGCCGCAGGCGTCATGATCTGCACCTTGCCGTCGAGCCGGGCCCGCACCAGGTGTTCGAAATAGGCGGTCAGCGCGATCGATTTCTGGCGCAAGGCGGGCAGGCCAACGGCGGCAAAGTGCTCGAGCGAAGCTGCGACCGGAGCCATCGCGAGCATCGGCGGATTACTCAGCTGCCACCCGTCTGCGCCGGGACTGGGACTGAATTCCGGCGCCATCAGGAAGCGCGTCGCTTTTTCGTGACCCCACCAGCCAGCGAAACGCGGTAGCGACGTGTCGCGGGCGTGGCGCTCATGCACGAATGCGCCTCCGACCGCGCCAGGCCCGCCGTTCAGGTATTTGTAGTGGCACCAGATGGCGAAATCCGCATCAGCGTCGTGCAGGCGCACCGGCACGTTGCCGATCGCGTGCGCGAGATCCCAGCCGACGGTGCAGCCCGCGCGTCGACCCGCTTTGGTGATGGCTGCGATGTCGAGCGCCTGGCCCGTGAGGTACTGCACGCCCGGCAGCAGGATTGTGGCAATGCGCGACCCCTCGCGCTCGATGCGTTCGACGACGTCTGCCGTGCGCAACAGGTCTTCGCCGGGGCGCGGAGCGATTTCGAGCAGATCCTGCGCGGGGTCAAGCCCGTGGTAACGCACCTGCGATTCGATCGCGTGCCGATCCGATGGAAACGCGCCGCGTTCGAGCAGGATGGCGCGACGCGCGCCCGACGGCCGGTAAAAGCTCACCAGCATCAGGTGCAGGTTGACCGTGAGCGTGTTCATCGCGATCACTTCGGAGCACCCGGCGCCGACCAGGTCGGCCAGGGCAGGCGCGAGCCGTTCGTGATACGTCATCCACGGTTTGCGACCCGAGAAATGCCCCTCGACCGCCAGCGACCGCCAGTCGCGCATGATCTCCTCGATGTAGTCGACCGCCAGCACTGGCTGCGCGCCCAGGGAGTGGCCGCAGAGGTAAACGAGTTCGCGGTTGTCAGCAGGTTCGCGCGGCAGGACGAAGCGGTCGCGCCAGGCCGCCAGTGGATCCGCCGCGTCGAGCGCATGCGCGTGTTCGCGCTCGAGTTTCATCGCGAGGGCGGCAGGAGCCGCAATGGATAGAGCACCGGACGACTCGGCGCCGCGTCCGCGCCGAAGGCCGGCACCTGCAGGTCGAGGAGGTACAGGCCGTCCTGCACGCTGTCGGGAACGTAGGCGAGCTCAGTGACCAGCGCTGTGCCACGCGCGGCGTGCGCGGCGTCGACGGAGCCTGCGGGCATGCCCCAGAACGCGCGATGCGCCGCGAGGTGGCCGCCATCGTCGGCGCGGTCGAGGCTGGGCAGGTCCACGATCAACGACCGGATGTCGCGCTCGACGAGCCAATGCATCGCGTCCGGCAGGAAGTAGGGTGCAGGACTCGGCGAACCGGAATACGCTCGCTCCTGCTTGCCCCGGTCATTCGGCAGGGTGCGAATCACCATCGCCGCGAACGGCTCATCGAGCCAGGCTGCGGCGGCTTGTTGCAACGCGCCGCGGTCAATGACGAGGTCGGCGGCAGCGGCGTGGCCCAGCGGCGAATCCCCAGCTGCAGCGCCCAGCGATACGGGGCGCACCGACACGAGCAAGGCGAGGCACGGCGCGACCGGCGTGAGGCTCGCGATCGTGACGGGGCTCAGCGTGATGTGGCCGACGCATTCGGTGTGCGTGCCGTGGCAATGGGGCGCCAGCGTCTGGACGGCGCAGTTGCAGCTGCCCCCCTGCGCGACGCTGCCCGTGAAGTTGCCGACGCGCAGGGGCTCGCTGCGCGCAGGCACCTCGACGAAAAAGCTGGGTTGCGGGCCGTCGAAACGCAGTGGAATCGCCAGGTCGGCCGGGGCGCCCAGGTCGGCGCTCCAACGGCGGTTGCCGACATTGAACTCCAGCTCGTTCAAGCGGTCATTGCCTGAGGACATGGCCGCATTGCCGGCACGTCGTGTGCTCGGCATTCGACCAGAACCGCTCAAATACCGGCGGCAGCTGCCGCTCGATGTCTGTCACCTGGAGGTACTCGCTGTACAGCCTCGCGTCGCAGTGTTCGCAGTGCCAGAGAAAACCGTCGGCCTCGCCCGTGCGGCGCTTGCGTTCCACCACGAGTCCCACGGTTTCTGCGAACCGCTGGGGTGAATGTGGCACGTGGGCGGGCAGCAACAGCACTTCGCCTGCGCGGATCGGGATGTCTACGCGCCGGCCATCCTGCAACGTGCGCAGCAGCATCTCGCCCTCGAGCTGGTAGAAAAACTCTTCGCCGGGATCGTCGTGATAGTCCTTGCGGGAATTGGGCCCGCCCACCACCATGATGATGAATTCGCCATCCTCGAACACCTGCTTATTGCAGACGGGCGGGCGCAGCTCGGCCCGGTGCACGTCGATCCACTGCCGGAGGTTGAAAGGTGTCAAAGAACGCATCGAACCAGTATAAATTAGCCATGATCGCGCGACGCACTATTGCCCCGGCTGCGGCGGTATTTCTGCTCCTTGCGTCAGGACTCGGTCCGCTGTCCAGCGCACAGACGACGCCAGCCGCGGTGCTGGAGCCCGACGCGGCGCAGGCTGCGGTGGTCAACGCCGTCTGGGTCGAGCGCGAGTTTTCGTTTACCTACATGGGCTTCGGCACGTTCTACTCGTGCTCCGGCCTGCGCGACAAGATCGTGTACATCCTCGAGCAGGTCGGTGCGCGCCCCGAGCCGCGCGTCACCATGCCGTGCATGGCAGGCAGCGGGATCGACCCCTTGCCGATGGCGCGCATACGGGTGGCGGTGCCGGCCGAGGCGACGCCGGAGCGGCTGGCGCAGCTGGCCGAGGATCAATCGCGGCGCGAACTCATCGCCCGGGTGCAGGACAAGGGCGATGGCGTCGACGCGGCCACCGCGCAATTTCCCGCGGAGCGTCGCGTCGTCCAATTCGAGGGCCGCCGCCGCGGCAACCGCATCGAAGACGGCGATTGCGAACTGCTCGACCAGTTGCTGCCGCAGGTGCTCGAGCCGCTTGGCGTGCGCGAGTTGCCGGGGTCGTCACTGAGGTGCACGCCGAAGCAGTCGCAACTCGGCGCCGTCAACCTCAAGCTCGAATCGTTGCACGCGCTGCCGGCGCAGGGCGCGGCAACGAACTGACGCGCGATCGCGCGGCCGGGACAGGCCGCTGGTCAGTCCTGCAGGGCGCGGCCACCTGACCGGTTGTGCACCTGCACGGGCCGCGCGTCAGGCACGTCGAGGCGTTGCGCTGTCAACGAGCCACCCCAGACACAGCCTGTGTCGAGCCCAAGCACGCCGTGTTCGTTGACGTAACCCAGGGCGGACCAGTGGCCGAACACGATGCGTTCGCCGGAGGATCTGCGCCAGGGGACGCGGAACCAAGGCTGCGTGCCCGCTGGGGCGGCCGCGGGCGCGCCCTTGAACTTGAGCACCATGCGGCCGGAGGCGGCGTCGCACACGCGCAGGCGCGTGAACGCATTCACCGTGAAGCGCAGACGATTCCAGCCGTCGAGGTCGTCGTGCCACAGATCGGGGTCGTTGCCGTACATGCGGTCGTACAGTTCGCCCGCGTTATCGCCTGCAAGCCTGCGTTGAACCTCTTCCGCGCAGGATTCCGCGAGGCCCACGTCCCATTGCGGCGGCAAACCCGCGTGCAGCAGCGCGATGCGGTGAGCCGCGTCACGGTGCAGCAGCGGCCGGGCTTGCAGCCAGTCGAGCAACCCAGCCGAGTCCGGCGCGTCGATGACCGGTTGCAGTTCCGGATCGATCGCACGACCGCGGCCGCGGCTGCGCGCCGCCGCCAGCAGGTGCAGGTCATGGTTGCCAAGCACGACGATCGCAGCCTCACCCAGTGCCCTGACGAAGCGCAACGTGTCGAGCGAGCGAGGCCCGCGATTGACCAGGTCGCCGACGAACCACAGTTTGTCCGCGGACGGGTTATAGCCGAGACGATCGAGCAGGATTTCGAGTTCGTCCAGACAGCCCTGGACATCGCCGATCGCATAGACCGCCATCAGGCAGCGATCAATGCAGCACGCCCGGCATCGCGAGCCGGAACGGCGCGATGGGCGCATCGAACTGTTCGCCGTCGTCCGCGACCATGTGGTATTCGCCCTGCATCGAGCCGACCGGCGTCTCGAGGATTGCGCCGCTCGAATAGCGAAAGCCCTGGCCGGGCTGCAGGTGGGGTTGTTCGCCGACGACGCCTTCGCCCACCACTTCCTGCACCTTGCCGTTGGCGTCGGTGATGAGCCAGTGGCGCGTCAGGAGCTTGGCGGGCTTGCTGCCTTCGTTGCGGATCGTGATCGTGTACGCGAAGACGAAACGGCCTTCGCCGGGGTTCGACTGGTCCTCGACGTAGTTGGTGCTGACGTCGACCCGGATGCGATTGGACTCGACGGTCGTCATGCCCTGTTCCAGCGCACCGCGAGCACGTCACAGGGCGCTGCATGCAGGATCGTGTCTTCGGTCTGGTTGAACATGATCGACACTCCGTGGCGCTCGCGTGCGCCAAGCACGATCAAGTCCACGCCGCGCTCCTGCGCCACGCGCACCAGCTCGGCCTTGATGTTGCCCGCGTGCACGAGACGCTCGCTTTGTTCGAGTCCGGTGCGTGCGGCAAGTTCCGCCATGCGCTTCTTTGCGCGTTCGATCAGCTCGCCTTCGATCTGCACCGCCGGCAGCAACGCTTCACCCATCGGCTCGACCGGAACGTACTCGACGACGTGCAGCAGGATGACCTCGGCGCCATGGCGCTGCGCCATGTCGCGCGCGCGTTCGGCGATTTTCTCGCTGCCGTCCGTGACGTCCACCGCAACCAGGATCTTCTTGTATTCGCGCATGGTCGTGCTCCGGTGGAACCCGCTGGTTCCGATGCAGGTGTAGGTGCAGGTTCGATTATAGGCGGCGCGCGGGGCGCCACCAATCCGGGGTCATTCTGCCGGAACTGCGCTGTTTGCGTTGCCCCGCGCAGCGATCCACTGGCGCGCGAGGGCGGCGAACTGGGCCGGATCGAGCGTTTCCGCCCGCGCGCCTGGATCGACCCCTGCCGTGCGAATGGCGTCCGCGTCGAGCAGGTGCAGCAGCGCGTTGCGCAGGGTCTTGCGACGCTTGGAGAAGGCCGCCAGCACGACGGCCGCAAAGGCAGCCTGGTCGGGGATGTCGAATGGCGGCTTGGGATGCGGACGCAGTCTGAAAAACGTGGAGGTGACCTGCGGGGCGGGTTTGAACGCGCCCGCGCCGATGTCGAACAGCGACTCCACCTGCACGTGCGGCGCGAGCATCACCGTGAGCCGGCCGTAGTCGCCCGAGCCGGGCCTGGCAGCCATGCGCACCACGACCTCTTTCTGCAGCATGAAGTGCATGTCTGCGATCGCATCGAGCTGCGAGATGAAATGAAACAGCAGCGGCGTGGAGACGTTGTAGGGCAGGTTGCCGATCAGGCGCAGCGGCGGGCCAGCGCCGCGCAGCGCACGGAAATCGAACTCGAGCGCGTCGGCGTGATGGACGCGCAACTCGCCGCGCCCCTGGCAGTGCGCCTGCAATGGCGGGATGACGTCGGGATCGATCTCGACGACATCGAGTGCGCGCGACAGCGCGAGCACTGGTGCCGTGATGGCGCCACGGCCGGGCCCGACTTCGACCAGGCGATCACCCGGGCGCGGGTCGATTGCATGCACGATGCGGCTGATCGTGCCGGGGTCGTGCAGGAAATGCTGGCCGTAGCGCTTTTTGGCAAACCCCCGTTTCACCAGTGCGACACCTTGCGGCGGTTGCGCTGGCTCAGTTCCAGCGCCAGCGCGAATGCGGCGTGCAGGCTGCCGGGATCTGCCTTGCGCGTGCCGGCCAGGTCGAGCGCAGTGCCGTGGTCGACCGAAGTGCGCACGATCGGCAGCCCCAGCGTGACGTTGACGGCGTGACCGAAGCTGGCGTGCTTGAGCACCGGCAATCCCTGGTCGTGATACATGGCAACGACCGCAGCGATGCCCTTGAGCCGGTGCGCCACGAAGGCAGTGTCCGCGGGGACGGGACCGACGAGGTCGAGCCCATCTTCACGCAAGCCCTCCAGCACGGGCTGCATGACCTCGATTTCTTCGCGGCCCAGGTGACCGCCTTCGCCGGCATGCGGGTTGAGTCCGAGCACCATGATGCGCGGGCGGCGCACGCCGAACATCGTGCGGAGGTCGGCTGCGACGATGCGCAACACGGCTTCGAGACGCGCAGGCGTCAGCGCGGCGCTGACCTTGCGCAGCGGCAGGTGCGTCGTTGCGAGCGCCACGCGCAGGCCGCCACCGACCAGCAGCATCACGGGCACCTGAGCCCCCGTTTGCTGCGCCAGGTATTCCGTGTGACCCGTGAATGGAATGCCGGCCTGGTTGATGATCGACTTCTGCACGGGCGCGGTGACGATGCATTGGAACGCGCCTGCAGCGCAGCCGCCGAGGGCAACGTCGAGCGTCTCGAGCACGTACTTCGCGTTCGCGACGTCCAGTATTCCTGGGCGCGCTGGCGCAGCCAGGGGCACGTGCAGCAATTCCACGCCGGGACGGGGCCGCTGCACCGCATCGAAGTCCGGCAGGTGCAGCCTGCGGGCGCGTCGCGCGCGTGCGCGGCCAAAGAGTGAGCGATCACCGATCAGGACCACGCGGCAGCCGCGCGGCAGGCTTGCTTCGAGCAGCTCGGTGCAGAGGTCCGGGCCAATGCCCGCCGGCTCGCCGGTGGTGACAGCGACGGTACGCAGCGCCGTACCGCGGCGTGCCCGGCCCGTGGCGCTCACATCCGGTATTCGACGAACGCTTCGTCGCGCAGCCGGCGCAGCCAGATTTCCGTCTCTTCGTCGGCCCGCGATTCGCGCAGCTGGCTGACGCAACGGTTGCGCGTGTTGTCTTCGCTCGCGTCGTACGTACGGCGACCGAGCAACTGGATGATGTGCCAGCCGAACTGGCTGCGGAATGGCTCGCTGATTTCGTTTTCCTGCAGCGCGTCGAGCTGCTTCTCGAATTCGGGCACGAAGGTGCCGGCGCTGGTCCAGCCCAGGTCGCCGCCATTGCCTGCTGAACCCGGGTCTTCGGACGTCACCGATGCGACGGCTTCGAAGCTCTCGCCCTTGAGCACGCGCGCGCGGATCTGCGCCAGCTTTTGCCGGACTGTTTCGTCGTCCATCACTTCCGTGGGCTTCATGAGGATGTGGCGCGCGTTCACCTGCGACACCAGTGCGGCCGCCTGGCCGCCACGGACCTCGAGCACCTTGAAAATGTGCAAGCCGCTCGGTGTGCGAATGGGTTGCGTGACCCCGCCGGCCTGCAGCGTGGGGATGATGTCAGCGACGAACGACGGCAGCTGGCCCGCCTTGCGCCAGCCGAGGGCGCCGCCTTCGAGCGCCGTGCCGGCATCGGAATACGTGATCGCGAGCTGGCCGAAGTCTTCGCTCTTGCTGGCACGCTCATAGACGGCCTGCGCCCGCGAAGTACGCTCGGCGATCTGCTTTTCGTCGGCCGTGCCGGGAATGCTGACCAGGATGTGCGCAAGGTTGAACTCGTTGTCTGCATCCGGCGACGCCTTGCGCTTGGCCACGCACTGCTCGATTTCGCGCGGCGACACGTAGACGCGCGCGATGACGTCACGCTGGCGCAGGCCCTGCAGCGTCATGTCGCGGCGGATCTCCTCGCGGTAATCGCGATAGTTGATGCCCTGCGCTTCGAGCGCCGCCGGGAGGTCGCTGAACTTGATGTTGTTGCGGCCCGCCACGTCCGTGAGCGCGTTGTTGATCATCTCGTCGGAGATTTTGAGCCCCAGCCGCTGCGCGCGCTGCATCTGCAGCTCCTGCAGCACCAGCCGCTCGAGAATCTGCTGTCGCAGCACGTTGCGGGGCGGCAGCTGCTGGCCAGCCTGCTGCAGGCGATCGCTGATGACCGTGATCTGCTTTTCGACGTCGCTGCGCAGCACGATACCGTCGTTGACGACCGCCGCGACCCGGTCGAGCAGGACCCCGGATGAACTCAATTCCTTCGACTGGGCGTGGACCGTGCCCACGGCGGCGAACAACAGCACGGCTGCGCCGAAAAACTGCTTATATTTCAAGGGTGTCTCAGGGTCGGAGCGCGGAAGTAGGCGAGGAGTATCCCCGAATCGCTTCGCGCAGGAAAGCTTCGTTGTCCACTCCGACACTGGACAAACCGTTCAGTTCCAGCTGCAGGCCGATCGACGTTTCGGCGTCGCCCGAGCGGCTCGAGACGAACCGGCGCGTCACGACGCGCAAGGCCCAGCAGCAGGATCGATATTCGACGCCGAGGAACTGGTCCAGCGCTTTCTCTTCCCGCAGCGAATACACCCAGCGCGCAAACCCGCGCCATTGCGGCGTGATCGGCCAGGCACCGGACACGTCCACCTGCTCGAGCAGGTCGCGCCGGAACCGGTACCCCGCGTTGAGCACGCGGCCGGGCGAGGGGTTGTACTGCACGAAGGTCTCGGACCGCTCGCCCTGCAATTCGTCGGGGTTCCACTGGTAGGCAAACCGCGCGTTCCAGTTCTTGAACGCGGCGAGCTCCACCTCGGCCACCATGTCCGAGGAGGACCGGTCGCGGACGATTTCCCCCGGCAGCGTCACGCGCGGGTCTTCGAAGTAGTACGCCTGGCCGAGCGTCGCGCTGAGGTACTGGCGCCCGCGCTTCGCATCGAGCAGCCGGGTCGTGACACCGACGCTGACCTGGTTGGCGTCGCCGACACGGTCGGGACCGACGTACCGATTGGTGCGGAACAGCTGCACCAGGTTGAGATCCGGTATGCCCGTGTCGAAGACGGGCAGGTCGTCCTGGTTCTTGTAAGGGACGTAGAGGTAGAGCAGGCGCGGCTCCAGCGTCTGGATGCGATTGCCCCTGGAGCCCGCAGCACGTTCCAGCGTGAAGCCCGTGTCCAGGCTGGCCGATGGCAACGAGCGGTCCGGCGCATCGTCCGCGCCCGCCGTAACCTCGTCGAGCAGGTATTGCGTGTAACGGTATGCCCCGCCCGCGGCCACGAACGCGCCGTGACCGTCCACGCGCCACTCCAGCGCGGGTTCGGCGTCCAGCCGAACGCCCTGGGGACCAAGGTCGCGCTGGAAATTGGTAGCCTCGGCGAAAACCGACCCTGATAACCCGGCCGCGAGGCCGGGCCAGCGCCCCTGCGCCGTCAGTTGCGGCAGGATGCGATACGGTTCGTCGGCGGCTGCCAGCGTGTCGTCGATGACCTGGTAGCCCTGCGCGCGTGCGTTGAATCGCCACGCTGCGGTGTCATGGCGCAGGTCGATGTGGCGGTCGACGAACGTCACGCTCGTGCCCTCGAAACCCACGCCGAAGTCTTCGAAATAATCGTTGTCACTGACATTGGTCGCATCGATCAACAGGCGCGTGCGCGGCGCGAAGCGCGTCACGTGGCGCAAGTCGACCACGCTGCGAGCCTCACCCGTCTCCTGGTCGTCGATCAGGTACTCGACGTTGAGCTGGCTGCGGCTGCGGTCGTTCATGTGACGAAACTCTGGATCCAGCCGCAGGCCGCGCGATGAATACCAGCGCGTCGTCAGCGTGGCGTCATAGTTGGGCGCAAGTCGCCAGTAGTAAGGCACGGCGAGCTGCGTGCCCGTGCGGCTGCCATTGCCGATCGTCGGGAACAGCAGGCCGGTTTTCGGCTGGTCGCCGACCGGGAATGAAATCCACGGGGTGTAGAAAACGGGCACGCCTAGGAATTCGACCTTGACGTCGCGACCCGTGCCGATCAGGGTTTCCTGGTCGATCTCGATCTGCCCGGCGGCAAGGCTCCAGTCTTCGTTGCCCGGCGGGCACGCCGTGTAGCGCACGCCCTCGAGCTTGATCTGACCGGACGCCGTCACGTTGGCATTCTGCGCTGAACCGCGCACGGAGCTGTCGAGCAGCTCGAACTCCGCGCCCTGGAATTCCCCGAGCCCTCCCTCCTGGAACCGCCCGCCCTTGCCGCGAACGCGCATCTGCGGATCGAGGTACTCGACGTTGCCATTCAGTTGGACGCTGCGCTTCGTTGCATCGATGCTGGCCTCGTCGGCAGTGAGCAGGCGCTGGCCCATGCGGATCCTGACGTTGCCACTGAGCGAGGCGTCACCCGCGCGACTGAGGTCGCCGGTGTCGCTCGTGACATCGATGCGCGGATCATTCGGGTCGGACTGCAGCAGTTCCTCGATGCGCGGATCGACGACGGTTGCGATTGCGCAGCGGTCGTCGGTGCGGGCAGCCTGTGGCGTCGGTGCGGGGGTGTGCAGCGGGGTGTTGGCAGTCTGCGGCGCTGGTTTCTCAGCCGCTTGGCCCTGTGCGGATGCCGCACCCCCGAACATGGCGCATGCCGTCGCCTGCCACACGATGGCCTGCAGCGCCTGCTGCAGGCGCGGGGAACGAGGGCGCGGTGTGGTCATCGACGCGATTATAATTGCGCGCGATTCGCCGCATCCGACTATTGCCAGCCGCTCAACTGCCCAGCCGGGGTTCGCCTTGCACGACACACATCTGCTCACGCCGGCTGCCGCTACCGATCCGCGCCTTGCCCTGCTGTGCCACTGGCTGCAAGAGGAACTCGGCTTCGGCGAGTACGGTATTGCACCGGCGTCGGCGGATGCGAGCTTCCGCCGATATTTCCGGGTGACGCGGGCAGGCAAACCCTCGGTCGTCGTGATGGACGCGCCGCCCGGCAAGGAAGACGTAGGACCTTTCCTGAAAGTCGCTGCGATGCTCGAGGCAGTGGGCGTGCACGCACCGCGGATCCTGGAGCGTTCCGCCGCGGACGGCTTCCTGCTGCTCACGGACCTGGGCACGACCATGTACCTGCCCGAACTGGCGAAGTCGGAGCAGACCGACGCGCTGTATGCCGATGCGCTGGCAGCGCTGGTGCAGATTCAGCAGCGGGGTGGCGCCGCCGCTGCGCAACTGCCGCCCTATGACGAGAAATTCCTGCGCTTCGAAATGAGCCTGTTCCCCGACTGGCTGCTCGCGCGCCACCTGGATCTGCGGCTTACCGCGCGCGAAAGCGCCATGCTGGCTGCGGCGATGGACGCCCTCGTCACAAATGCGCTCCAGCAGCCGCAGGTGTTCGTCCACCGCGACTACCACTCGCGCAACCTCATGGTGTGCCCAGGCGCGAATCCCGGCATCCTCGACTTCCAGGACGCCATGCGCGGTGGCAGCACGTACGACCTCGTCTCGCTGCTGCGCGACAGTTACATCGCCTGGCCGCAGGAGCGCGTGGTGGGATGGGCGCTGCAGTTCCGGCAGATGTCCCTCGCAGCAGGCCTCGCGGCCGGGCGCGACGATGCGCAGTTCCTGCGCTGGTTCGACCTGATGGGCGTGCAGCGGCACCTCAAGGTCGGCGGCATTTTCGCGCGGTTGTATCACCGCGATGGCAAGGCCGGGTACCTGCCCGACATTCCGCGCACGCTGCAATACGCCGTGGATTCCTGCGCGCGCCACGCCGATCTGGCCGCACTCGGCGAGTTGCTCGGGCAGCGCGTGCTGCCTGCCGTGAGAGCCGCTGCATGAGAGCAATGATCCTCGCTGCGGGCAAGGGCGAACGCATGCGGCCACTGACGCTCACGCGGCCGAAGCCATTGCTGGAAGTCGGCGGTATGGCGCTGATCGAACATCACCTGTACGCGCTTGCTGCAGCCGGCTTCAGCGAAGTGGTCGTCAATCTTTCGTGGTTGGCCGAGACGATTCCCGCGGCGCTCGGCGACGGGGCGCGTTACGGTCTGCACATCGCCTACAGCGCGGAGGGACCCGAACCGCTCGAGACGGGCGGCGGCATCTTTCGTGCGCTGTCGCTGCTGTGTCCAATGGGCGTCGAGCCGTTCCTCGTGCTGAACGGCGACGTGTGGATGCAGTACCCGTACGGCGACCTGCTTGAGCGGTTCGCGGGCGGACTGCCAGGCAAGGACCAGGCGCACCTCGTGCTGGTGCCGAACCCGTCGCACAACCCGCGCGGCGACTTTGCGTATTCGGGCGATCGCATGGTCGAGGCCGTGCCTGGCATGGCACCGGACACCGCGGTGGGCAGCAGGCTCGCCGCGCTGCCGCGACAGACGTTCTCGGGGCTCGGCGTGTATCACCCGTCGCTGTTCAACGCGTCCGCAGATGGCATTTTCAAGCTGGCGCCGCTCCTGCGCACAGCGGCCGTCAACGGGCGTGTCGGCATCGAACTGTTCGATGGCGACTGGCTCGATATCGGCACGCCGGAGCGGCTGGCCGGGCTCAACGTCCGACTCTCCCGGCGCTGAAAACCCACCGGGTCGCGTCGTGTCAGAGCGCGCCGACGGCTCTAGCCAGTCGAAGTTGCGCCAGGCTGGCGTCGAGCGAGGCGTCGTCGCGGTTCATGAGCGCCCGCACCCGCAGCGTTTCCGCTTCGAGCAACTGCGTCTGCGTTCCAAGCCCCGCGCGATAACGTTCCTGCGCGATGCGCAGGCTTTCGTCCGCCTGGGCTGCCGCATCTGCCGTGACGCCGACGCGCAGGCGAGCCTCGTTCAGTCCGAGCCACGCCTGCCGCACTTGCAACTCGATCAGGCTCGATACATCAGCACGCTGTTGCTGTGTCGCGCGCTGGGTTCGCTCGAGCGCGGCCGCACGTTTGCGTGACTGGCCTCCGTCGAAGAGCGCCCACTGGACGCCGATGCCGGCCATGCCGACATCGTTGTCGTCGAGGAACTGGTTTTCGAGGTACTGGTAGCCACCGCTCAGCGCCACCTGCGGCAGCACGCGGGCGCGCTCGGTGCGCGCCATCTGGCCGTACGCCTCGGCCTGCGCGTCGAGGCTCGCCAGTTCCGTACGTCGCCCAAGTGCTTGTTGCGTAAGTGCTTCGAGGTTGCCGGGAACGTCGACTGCCGTCGCGATCATGTCGCTGAGGTCTGCCCGGCGATCCATGGGCACGCCGAGCCGGCGGTTATAGGTGGCCTGTGCCACTTCGGCGGCGTTCTCCGCCCGCAGTTCGTTCTGCTGCGCATCGGCGAGTGCGACCTGCGCCGCCAGCAATTCGTTGCGCGGCACCAGTTCGCGCTCGAACATGCTGTCCGTGTCGCGGGCCAGGGACTCGAGCGTTTGTACGTTGCTGCTCGCGACGTCCAGGGCCTTACGCGTCCGCAGCACATTCACGTAGTCGCCGGCCACGGCCAGCTTCAGGTCGCCCGTCGCCGACTGCACCTGAGCGCCGGCGCCCCGCTGGCGCGCTTCGGCGGCAGCGATGCTCGACGCGATGCGACCGCTCGTGTAGAGCGGAATGCTGATGGCGGCGGTACCCATGATGAGCTTGTCGTCATCGAACATGTCCGGTGGCGTGAGCGGCAAGCCTGTGAAGGCGAAGTCGAATGCCGGTGAGTCGTCGAGCTGGTTGTACGACCCCGAGACGGCGATGGTGGGCCACCGTTGGGCCCGGGCGGCCTCCGCCTCGAGACCCACCGCCTCGGCCTGGCTGCGGACGGCGGCCAGCGACTGGTCGTGTTGCAGCGCCATTCCCCAGGCGTCCTCCAGCGACTCGCCTTGCGCGCCAGTCGACGCACCCAGCAGCAGGACAAGGAATGCGGCACGCAGGTTCCCTTGCGAGGACCGGCGCCACGACGAGACTGGCTGGCTCATGGTCGAGATTCCCGCGGCCTCAGGCGGCGCGCATCGTCCGGTTGCGATAACTGAAATACAGGAGAGGTATCAGCACGAGCGTGAGTACGGTCGAGACCAGGATGCCGAAAATCAACGACACGGCGAGGCCGTTGAAAATCGGGTCATCGAGGATGAAAAAGGCGCCGATCATCGCCGCTACGGCCGTCAGGGCGATCGGGCGTGCACGCACCGATGCGGCGCGGATCACTGCATCGGCCAGCGCCTTGCCCCGCTGGATCTCCAGGTTGATGAAATCGACCAGCAGGATCGAGTTGCGGACGATGATGCCCGCGAGCGCGATCATGCCGATCATCGAGGTGGCGGTGAACTGCGCGCCGAGCAGCGCGTGGCCCGGCATGACGCCGATGATCGTCAGCGGAATCGGCGCCATGATGATCAGCGGCACGGCATAGGAGCCGAATTGCGCGACGACCAGCAGGTAGATCAGCACCAGCCCTACTGAGTACGCGAGCCCCATGTCGCGGAAAGTTTCGTACGTGATCTGCCACTCGCCGTCCCACTTCACGCTGGGGCGGTCGGGGTCGTCGGGCTGGCCGATGAAGAACTGCCCGATCTTCTGGCCGGCAGGCTTCGTGTCGTCCAGCGTGCCGACCATCGCGAACATGCCGTACAGCGGACTGTCGGTGCGGCCCACCGAATCGGCGGTCACCCAGGCGTATGGCAACAAGTCCTTGTGATAGATCGCGTTGTCCCACTCGCGCTTCTCGACCTTCGCAATCTCGGAAAGCGGTACTGTCACGCCCGACCGCGACCGGATGCGCAACGCCAGCACGCTGGCCAGGTCGGCCTTGTCGGGTACGTCGAGTTCAAGTCGCACCGGGATCGGGTAGTTTTCGCGTCCCACCTGCACATACGTCGCATCGAGTCCGCTGAGACCCGCAGCCAGAGTCTGGGCGGCCTCGGCCTGGCTCACGCCAAGCAACGCCGCCTTCTGCCGGTCGATGGCGACGACGAGTCGCGGGTTGCCCGCCTCGAGGCTGTCGTCCACGTCGACGATGCCATCCGTCGTGTCGAAGACCTTGCGGACTTCAGCCGTGAGTGCCTGGCGCGATTCCTGGAACGGACCGTAGATTTCGGCGACGAGCGGTGCCTGCACAGGCGGACCCGGCGGCACTTCGACGACCTTGACCGAGCCCCCGTACTGGCGACCGATCTTCGCCAGGGCCGGGCGAACCTCGAGCGCGATCTCGTGGCTCTTCATGTCGCGGTGGTGCTTGTCCACCAGGTTGACCTGGATGTCGCCGACTTCCGGGCCACTGCGCAGGTAATACTGTCGCACCAGTCCGTTGAAGTTGATCGGCGCCGACGTGCCGGCGTACACCTGGTAGTCCGTGACTTCGGGGCGTTTCGCGACTTCGCGCGCGAGTTCGTCCAGCACGCGCGCCGTTTCCTCGACCGGCGTGCCTTCGGGCATGTCGAGGACGACCTGGAACTCCGACTTGTTGTCGAAGGGCAGCATTTTCATGACAACCCACTCGACGACGGCCAGCGAGACGGCCAGGCCAATGGCAACGAGCGTGCCCAGGTAGAGCTTGTGCCGGTGCGACCTGGCGCTGTCGCCGCGCAGGAACGGTGCCATCACCCGTTCGAAGAGCCGGTGCAGCCGGGACTCGGCCTGCTCTTCGCCGGCGTGCGAGTCTGGCGCATGAGCGAGCAGCTTCTGCGACAGCCACGGCGTGAAGGCCAGTGCGATTGCGAGTGAGATCAGCATGCCCATGCTCGCATTGATCGGAATCGGGCTCATGTACGGACCCATCAGTCCGCTGACGAAGGCCATGGGCAGCAGCGCGGCGATCACGGTGAAGGTCGCGAGGATCGTCGGCCCGCCCACCTCGTCGACAGCGCGGGGAATCAACTCCGCGAGCGGTTCGCCAGGGTGCAGGCCCATGTGGCGATGGATGTTCTCGACGACGACGATCGCATCGTCGACCAGGATGCCGATCGAGAAAATCAACGCGAAGAGCGAGACGCGATTGATCGTGAAGCCCCAGGCCCACGAGGCGAACAACGTCGCGGCCAGCGTGATGACGACGGCAGCGCCCACGACGATGGCTGCGCGCCAGCTCATCGCGAGCCAGATCAGCAGCACGACCGAAAGCGTCGCGAAGCCGAGCTTCTGGATCAGCTTGACGGCCTTGTCGTTGGCGGTCTCGCCGTAATTGCGTGTGACCGTGACTTCGACGCCATCGGGGATGTACGTGCCGCGCAGGTGTTCGACGCGTTGCAGCACCGCGTCGGTGACGTCGATGGCGTTCTCCCCTGGCTTCTTCGAGACCGCGATCGTGACGGCGGGGGAGGTGCCATTAAATGTAATGCCCTTGGTCGCTGCGGCAGCGCCGGTGCCGAAAGTCACGTACTGCTCTGGCTGGTCGGGGCCGAGCTGCACCGTGGCGACGTCGGTGAGGAACACAGGCCGGCCTTCGTTCATGGCAACGATGAGTTGCGCGACGTCGTCACGCGACGCGAGGAATTCCCCCGCTTGCACAGGCAGCACGCCCTGCGGCGTGACCAGTGAGCCTGCGTGCTGCGCGACGTTGGCCGCCTGCAGTGCCACGGCGAGTTCGCTCACGGTCAGTCCGTGGCTCGCCAGCTTTTGCGCGTCCAGCGTCACGTGCACCGTCTCGTCGGGCCCGCCGATGGTGTAGACGTTGCGGGTGCCCGCGACGCGCTTGATCTCCGATTCCATCGCATGCGCGACCTGCCGCAGGTCGTAGCCGCCGCGTTGCGCGTCCCTGGTCCACAGCGTGAGGCTCAGGATCGGCACGTCGTCGATGCCCTTCGGCTTGACGAGCGGCTGGCCGATGCCGACGCCGGGCGGACGCCAGTCCTGGTTCGAGTAGATCGCGTTCCAGAGCCGAACGATTGCTGCCGTGCGCTCTTCGCCGACCTGGAACTGCACGGTCACTACGGCGACGCCCGGACGCGAAACAGAATGGATGTGTTTGACGCCGGAAATCTCCGCCAGCACCTTTTCCATCGGCGTCGTGACCAGGCTTTCGACCTGCTGCGCGCTCGCGCCGGGAAAGGGCACGATCACGTTGGCCATCGTCACGTTGATCTGCGGCTCTTCTTCGCGCGGGGTCACCAGCACGGCGAACAAGCCGAGCAGCAGGGCCGACAGGCCCAGCAGCGGCGTGAGCGAGCTGCCGAGAAACAGCCGCGACACCCGGCCGCTGAACCCGAGCCGGTCACTCATGCGCGCGGGCCGCGAGCGTTCGTGCCTCGACGCCGGCGGCGGCAGGGTCCACGGCGATGCGTTCGCCGCGCGCGAGTCCAGCGATCACCTCGATGTCGTCGCCGAGAGGACGGCCTAGACGCACCTGTCGCAGCACCACGCGTCCGTCGGGCAACACGACGTACACGGCCCGCAGTTCGCTGCGTTCGACCACGGCGGAGCGTGGGACCAGCGTACGGCTGGCCTCGCCCGTGAGGAACCCGACCTTGGCATGCATTCCGGGAGCCAACGCAGTGCCCGACGCAGGCACGTCGACGCGCACGCGGAATGTGCCGGACCGCGGATCGGCGGATGGGAACATGGTCACGGCGGTCGACGCGATGGTCGCGCCACCGACGTACACACGGGCTTGCCGCAGCGACCGGACCGGATCCGCCATGCTCTGCGGAATCTCCGCAACGACGCGCAATGCGCCAAGCGCGGACACGTCCAGCAGCGGCGTTCCCGGTGCGACGGCCTCGCCCGTCTGCACGTGCCGGGCCGTGATGACACCGTCAAACGGTGCTCGGACTTCGGTGTAGGCTACGCCTTCGCGCGCCGATTCCAGCGCGGCCCTGGTCGCGGCGCGGTTCGCGGCAGCAGCATCGCGCGCGGCAACGGCTTCGTCGTACGTTGAGCGCGCGACCACCTTACGTTCATACATGTCGCGGATGCGATCGAACTGGGCGCTCGCCTGCGCATCCCTTGCGGCCGCCGCCTGCAGGGCAGCCTGCGCCTGGCCAAGGCCTGCGACCTGCTCAGTCGCACGCAGGCGGCAAAGCAGCGTGTCCTGCTTCACCGCGTCGTTGACGTCGACCAGGATTTCCGCAACGCGTCCCGCCGTCTGTGCGGACAGGGTGGCCTGGTTCACGGCTTCCACGACGCCGTCGAGCAAAGTCTCCGCCGGCGCGATCTCCGCACCGACCTCGAGTGTCGCAAGGGCCGATGTATGGGTGGCCGCCTTTCCTGCGGGCTTGCCGCCGTTGCCGCAACCCGTGAGCGTCAGGGCCGCTGCAGTCGCGACCGCGATCAATGTGTTTCGATATTCAATCGCGAGGGACATGGCAGCATTCCTTGCCGGCCGGTTTCAGAATGCCTTCCCCGACGGGACGCCGATCTGGCGCAGCACGAGCGCGAGCGGGCAGAAACCGGTGAAGGCGGCTTGCAACAGGTTCAGGCCGACGAAACCCGTAAGGAAGAACCAGTACGGGCTGAGCCAGAACCCTAGGCCCAAGCTGACCAGGACGACGGTTCCTGCAAAAGCCATGACGGCGCGGTCGATGTTCATCGATGTCTCCTGCTGCTGGGTGAGCGCGACTTTACGGTGCCGCAATTATATTAGAATTTGCTAAAGTAGGCAACGCTGCTAAAATCGCGCGATGGACACCCCTTCGATTCGCGCCCGGCGTGCCGCCGGACGGAAGCTGAAGCCCGACCTGAAACGGATCGGCGAAATGCACGCGCATGCCGGCGAGGCCGCTGGTTTTCTCAAGGCCCTCGGCAACGAGCAGCGGTTGATGATCCTTTGCAGCTTGCTTACGGGTCCGCTTTCGGTCGGGGAACTGAACGAGCGTGTCGACCTCAGCCAGTCCGCCTTGTCGCAGCATCTCGCGCTCCTGCGCGAAGCGGGCCTCGTCGAGACCCGGCGCGAGGCGCAGTCCATCTACTATTCGCTACCGGCCGGTCCTGTTACCCAAATCATGGCCGTGCTGCAGGACATCTATTGTCCGGTGCCGAAACCCAGGCGCTGAGCCGAACGCCGGCGCATGGTCCCCGAGCCGTCTGCAACTCGACCGCGGTCTGGCTGCGGCACGTACAATGCTGGCCCATGAGCGCGTTCAAAGGCATTCCGGTGGTCGCGGCGGTCAGGACCGCGCCGTCGAGCGGCGAAAAATACCAGACTACTCAGGGGTTTACGGCGATCCGGGATGGCATCAAGGCTGCTTCGGCCAGCGTCCCCGTCAACCCGGTCGGCCGCAAACCCAGCTGGCTGCGCGCGCCCCTGCCGGCCGGTCCGGGCTTCGATGCAGTGAAGCAGACGGTCCGTGAGCATCGGCTCGCCACGGTGTGCGAGGAAGCCAGGTGCCCCAACATCGGCGAATGCTGGAACGCGGGCACGGCGACGATCATGTTGATGGGGGCGGTGTGCACGCGTGCCTGCCGGTTCTGCGCGGTGGACACGGGCAATCCGCGCGGCTGGCTCGACGCTGAAGAACCGATTAACGCTGCGCGCACGGTGCAGCTCATGCGGCTCAAATACGTGGTGCTCACATCAGTGAATCGCGACGACCTGTCTGACGGTGGCGCCGCGCACTTCGCCGCCTGCGTTCGCGAGATCAAGCGGCTGAATCCCGACACCGCCGTCGAGGCACTCACCCCCGATTTCCAGGGGGTGATGACCGACGTCGCAACGGTCGTCGACAGCGGCCTCGACGTTTTCGCACAGAACGTGGAGACGGTGCGCCGGCTCACGCACCCGGTGCGCGACCCGCGCGCGTCGTACGAGCAGACGCTCGCCGTGCTCGCGCACGCCAAGCAGCATCGTGGCGGCCAGGCCGACGTACTGGTGAAGACGAGCCTGATGCTGGGCCTCGGTGAAACTGATGATGAGATCCTCGAGACGATGCGCGACCTGCGCGGCGCCGGCGTCGACCTGCTTACGCTGGGCCAGTACCTGCGACCCACCGTCAATCACCTCGCGGTGGAGCGCTTCGTGACGCCCGACGAGTTCGAGCAGTACCGGCAGCAGGCACTGGGACTCGGTTTCGTCGAATGCGTGTCGGGGCCGCTCGTGCGTTCGAGCTATCGCGCCGAACAGGCGCTGGCCCGCAACAACGCCGGCCTGGCCACGGGCGGACTGGCGCTGCGCGGCTGAGCGCCGTGTGGCGCTCGCGCAGATGCAGCAGGCCGTGGAGCAACCGACGCTGAAGTGGCTCGGCCGCGTCGACTATGAGCCGACGTGGCGCGCGATGCAGACTCGAACCGACGCAGCCACGCGCGCGACACCTGACGAAATCTGGTTTCTGGAACACCCGCCCGTGTTTACGCAGGGCATGAATGGCAAGGCGGAGCACGTACTCGCGCCGGGCGACATTCCCGTCGTCGCCATCGATCGCGGCGGGCAGATTACTTATCACGGGCCTGGGCAGCTCGTGGTGTACCCGTTGCTGGACTTGTCGCGGCACAACCTCGCCGTGCGCACGCTGGTCGAAGGCATCGAGCGGGCGGTGGTCGGCACGCTCGCGGAGTGGCACATCCATGCATATGGCAAGCGCGATGCACCGGGCGTGTACGTCGATGGGTGCAAGATCGCGAGCGTGGGCCTGCGGATCCGTCGCAACCGCTCGTACCACGGCCTCGCCTTGAACGTTGCCATGGACCTGGAGCCATTTGCGCGCATCAATCCCTGCGGCTATGCCGGTCTGCAGATGACGCAGGTCAGCGCGCTGGGCGGGCCGGCGAACGTGCGCGCGGTCGCCGAGCGACTCGCGCCGCACCTGCTGCGTTCGCTCGGCTTTGGTGGAGCCGACTTACCGCTTGAGGGCGCCGCCGCTAACCGCCCCGATCAGAGCGCGACCAGCACCTGGCTGCACGACGTGAGTTCCCGGTAGAGCGCATCGAGCTGCGCCTTGCTCGTCGCGACGACGGTCACGGTGATGCCGAGGTACTTGCCGTTGGAACTCGGCCGTTCTTCGATGCGCCCGGATTCGAGCTCGCCGAAATGCTTCGTCACGATGCCCAGCACGAGACTGCGGAACTCGTCCGAGGCCTGGCCCATGATCTTCACCGGGAAAGCCGTCGGGAACACGAGCAGCGTGTCTTCGCTCATGCGTCGTCCAGAGCCGGCTTGCCGGCGAGCGCATCCAGGTGCTGCTGCAGGCGGGCGTACATCGAAAGCCAGATCCCGCCCGGCGCGCCTGTGCCGATGGCCTTGCCGTCCACCGACGTCACGGGCAGGACGCCACGGCCGGCGGAGGCGATCCAGACTTCACTCGCGCCGCGCAGTTCGTCGGTCGTGAACGTGCGAATGTCGATCGGCAGCCAACCTGCCGCGAGTTCGATGACTGCATCGCGCGAAGTTCCAGGCAGCACGCTGTGATCGTTCGGCGGCGTGACGAGCACGCCGTCGTGCACGATGAACACGGTGCTGGACGAGCCCTCGGTGACGCTGCCGTCACGCGTGAGGATGGCTTCGGAGCCACCCAGGTCCTGCGCTTCCTGACGCAGCAGCACGTTGGCGAGCAACGCGACCGACTTGATGTCGCAGCGTGCCCAGCGCGTGTCTGCGAGCGTGACGCAGGCGAGGCCACGCTCGAGCAATGCACGCGCAGGCTGCGGGTACGGACCCACGAACGCGAAAGCGGTGGGTTCGACTGACGCAGGCGGGAACAGGTGGTTACGCCCGTATTCCATGCCGCGAGTGACCTGCAGGTAGACCAGCAGTTCTGGCGCATCCGCCGCCACGACGAGCTCGTCGGTGACGGTGGCCCATTGGGCCAGGCCAAGCGGGTTGCGGATGCGCAGCGCTGCCAGGCTGCGGTCAAAGCGCTCGAGGTGCTCGCGCAACCGGAACGGCCGGCCGCGGTGCACCGGCACCACTTCATACGCGCCGTCTGCAAACAGGAACCCGCGATCGAGCGGGGAGATGCGCGCCTCGGCGAGCGGCAGGTACGCGCCGTTCATCCAGCAGGTTGGAAACGGGTCGGCCATCCTCGCGCCGTCAGTGGAACATCAGGCGCAGGCTGTCCCACGCGCGTCCGAAGAAACCGGCTTCCGGCACGTCCGCCGTCGGATACAGGTCGTACGTTGCAACGGTCTGGCCGTCGACCACGACCTTGGCCTTGCCGATCGCCTTGTTCCTGGCGAGCGGCGCGACCAGCGTCTCGGGCAGTTCGAAATCGGCTTTCACGCTGCTGACGTGGCCGCGCTGGCTGGTGACGTACAGGTCACGGCCTAGCGTCAGGCCCACTTCATCCTCCTTGCCCTTCCAGACCCGCGTCGTGGTGAGCGGCTGGCCCGCGGCGTAAATGCGTTTGGTCTCGAAGAAGTTGAAGCCATAGCTCAGCAGCGCGGAGCTCGCGTCCTCGCGGGCCCGCATCGAACTGGTACCGAGCACGACTGTCACGAGGCGCATGCCTTCACGCTTCGCCGAAGTGACCAGGCAGTAGCCTGCGCTCTCGGTGTGGCCCGTCTTGAGGCCGTCGACCGTGGGATCGCGCCACAGCAGGCCGTTGCGATTCTGCTGCGTGATGCCGTTCCAGCTGAACTCCTTCTGCGAATACCACTTGTAGTACTCGGGGAATTCGTGGATCAGCGCGCTGGACAGCAATGCCGTATCGCGCGCGGTGGTGTAGTGCTCGGGATCAGGCATGCCAGCGGCGTTGGTCAAATTCGTGCCGGTCATGCCCAGCTGCTTGGCGTACGTGTTCATCATCTGCACGAAGGTGTCTTCGGTGCCGCCGACTTTCTCGGCGAGCGCCACGGTCGCGTCGTTGCCCGACTGCACGATCATGCCCTGGATCAGGTTCTCGACCGAGACCTGTTTGCCGAGCTCGACGAACATCAACGACTCTTTAGTCGCCGGGCGCCACGCGTGTTCGCTGATAGTGACCATGTCGGTGAGCTTGATGCGGCCTTCCTTCAGCGCCCTGAACACGCCATAGGCGGTCATGAGCTTCGTGAGACTGGCAGGCTCCTGCCGTGAATCGGGATCGAGTGCGGCCAGCACGCGGCCGCTCTCGTGGTCGATCACGATGAAACTGCGCGCATTGAGCTGCGGCGGGGGTGGCAGCGCCGTCGCGGCGGGCGCCGCCGCAGCGGCCGACGGCGCAGCGGCCTCTGCGGGATCCTTGGCGGAATCGTCCTTCGAATCGGAACCGCAGCCTGAGAGCGCGATACCGGCGGCGAGGGTCAGGGCGAACAGGAGCGGCTGGAGTCTCATTTGTGCGTGGAAACCGTGCGTCGAAGTTGAAAGGGGAATTCAGGGCGTGCTGGCGGCGGTCGTCGACCAGCCGTGCGAGGGTGTGGAGGGCAACGGCGCGGCGGGCACGATCGTCCGTTCCGGCGCAGGCAGGGGCCGACCCGCGCGCGTTGCAGCGATGGCATCCGCCAGGTCACTGACTGCGCTCGCGTACAGGTGGCTGCGGTTGTAGCGGGTGATGGCGTAGAAATTGGCGAAGCCGACACGGTGCTCCGTGCCACCTGCCACGCGCAGCGCGACGAGCATCGCCGGCGTATCTCCCGACAGTGCCGTGTCGAACTTGATGCCGCGAGCGCGCAGGGACGCGACGGTCTCGCTCAATGCGAGCTTCTCGTCGAGTCCGTCGAGACGGGCGGCCCTAGCGTCGGCGACCACCATGACTGGATCACCTGCGCGCCACCCGTGCACCTTGAGATAATTGCCGACACTCGCGAAGACATCGGGCCAGTCGTTCCACAAGTCACGCTTGCCGTCTGCATCGCCGTCGACCGCAAAGTTGCGGAAACTGCTCGGCATGAACTGGGGCAGGCCCATCGCCCCCGCGTACGAACCGACGGGCACGAGCGGGTCGAGCGCTTCCTCGCGCGTCATGACCAGATACTGCAGCAGCTCCTTGCGGAAAAAGACCTGCCGCGGCGGGTAATCGAACGCGAGCGTGGCCAGCGCATCGATCACGCGATGCCTGCCGAGGTTCTCGCCGAAGAAAGTCTCGACGCCGACGATTGCCAGGATGACATCGGCCGGCACGCCACTCGCAGCCTGCGCACGCTCGAGTTCGGCGCTGCGCTGCTCATGCACGTCGACGCCGCGCTGGATGCGACGGTCCGCGAGAAAACGCGCGCGGTACTCGTCCCAGCCCAGCGTGCGTTCGGCGGGCTTCGCAATCGCCTGCAGGATCGCCGGCTTCGATTCAACCCGGGCGAACATGCTCGCAAGCGCCGCGGGCTCGAATCCATGCTGTGCGCTGGCCTCGGCGATGAACGCCGCAACATCCACGCGGGTCGGATCGAACGCCTGCGCGTAAGCAGTGGCAGCGCCAAACGGACCTGTGGAAACGCAGCACGCGAGTGCGCGGACAATGCAGCGAAACGGGCCGGGGGGCCGCCGGGAAGGACTATTCCGTGTCACGTGGAGACCAGTTTGCGGCGGGAATGAACGGACATCAGGATACCGAACCCTGCCATGAGGGTCACCAACGATGTGCCGCCGTAACTCACGAGCGGCAACGGCACACCGACGACGGGCAGCAATCCCGCGACCATGCCACTGTTGACGAAAGCGTACACCGAGAACAGCAACGTCAGGCTGCCGGCAATCAGGCGCGTGAACGTGTCCTGTGCCTGTGTCGCGATGTAGAGGCCCCGACCGATGACGAGCAGGTACAGTGACATCAGCACGATGCAGCCCACGAGTCCCCATTCCTCGCCGATCACCGCGAAGATGAAGTCGGTGGAGCGCTCGGGCAGGAATTCCAGCTGCGCCTGGCTGCCGTTCATGTAGCCTTTGCCGAAGATGCCACCCGAGCCGATCGCGATCTGCGACTGGATGGTGTGGTAGCCGGCCCCGAGCGGATCGTTCTGCGGATTCAGGAACGTGAGCACGCGCTGCCGCTGGTAATCGTGCATGAAGAATTTCCAGACGATCGGCACGGCCGCGGCTAGCGCGCCGCCGAGGCCCATGATGTAGCGCAGCTGCAGGCCTGCGAGCAGGATCACGAGCCCGCCGCCCGCTGCAACGAGCAGTGCGGTGCCGAGGTCAGGTTGCTCCGCGATGAGCAGGACCGGGACGAGGACCAGCAGGGCGACGACCATCAGCGTGGTGAAGTCTGGCGGCAGCGGTCGGTCGTGCAGGTACCACGCGCAACACAACGGCACGGCAATCTTCATGACTTCCGATGGCTGGAAGCGAATGAAGCCCAGGTCGAGCCAGCGTTGCGCGCCCATCGCCACGTCACCCACCACGGCCACGGCCACGAGCAGGAGGACGCCCAGGCCGTACAGGAATGGCGCGCCGATGCGCATGACGCGCGGCGGAACCTGCGCCACCAGCGTCAGCACGCCGAGGCCGATGCCGACGCGCGCCGCCTGTCCAATGAAGATGCCGAGGTCTTCGCCTGCGGCGCTGAACAATACGACCAGCCCCACGGCGCACACGGCCAGCACGGCGAGCAGGAGCGGTCCGTCGATGTGCAACGCATCGAACAGGCGGCCCGTGAGCGTGAGCGTGCGTTGCGCGCGATTCGAATACCCTGGCCCTGCGATCTCCGTCCTCATTCGTCGACGCCTCCTGCGGGTGGCACGGCCGGGATGACCGGTCCGGTGGGGGCGGGCGCCTCGGGCACCAGGTATGCGTCGAACACGGCGCGGGCAATGGGCCCGGCCGTGCTGCCGCCATGGCGGCCATTCTCGACGATCACCGCAACGGCGATCCGCGGATCTTCGACTGGCGCAAACGCGATGAACAACGCGTGGTCACGCAAGCGTTCAGCCACCTCCGACTCGACGTACTTTTCGTTCTGGCCGATCGAGAAGACCTGCGCGGTGCCAGTCTTGCCCGCAACGGTGTAAGGCGCGCCGGCCTGCACCCTGACGGCCGTGCCGCCGGGCTGCACCACGCCGATCATGCCCCCGATCACTGTATTCCAATAGGTGGGATCGTCGACCTTGATGTCTGGCAGCGGGCGCGGTGGCACCTCGGACAGAACCCCCGTGACCGAGTCACGCACGGCGCGCACGAGACGCGGCTGGAACTGCTTGCCGTGCATCGCGATGGCCGCGGTGGCGTGCGCGAGCTGCAATGGCGTGGTCAGCATGTAGCCCTGACCAATGCCGGCGATGACCGTTTCGCCCGGGAACCAGATCTGCAGTTCCTTTTTCTTGAATGCCTTTTTCTTCCACGCTCGCGAGGGCACGAGGCCCGAGCGCTCGCCCTGCAAGTCGATGCCGGTCTTTTCCCCGAGGCTGAACTGCACCAGGAAATCGTGCAGGCGATCGATGCCGATCTTGTCCGACACCGCATAAAAATAAGTGTCGCACGATTGCGCGATCGCCTTGTGCATGTCCACGGTGCCATGCCCCGTCTTCTTCCAGTCGCGGAACCGGCGGCTCGAACCGGGGAACTGCCACACGCCACGGCACAGTCGCGTGGTCTCCGCATCCATTACGCCGTACTGGAGCGCGGCGAGGGCGACGAATGGCTTCAAGGTCGAGCCCGGCGGATAAACGCCACGGAGCGCGCGATCGATCAGGGGCTTGTCCAAGCTGTCTGCGAGCGCGCGATACTCCGGCACGGTCAGGCCGCGGGCAAAGCCATTGGGGTCGAACGTGGGCGTACTGACGTAGGCGAGGATGTCGCCGTTGCGCGGATCGATCGCAACCACCGCCGCGCGCTGCGCGCCCAGGGCCTTTTCTGCAATCTCCTGCAAGCGCGCGTCGATCGACAGCATCAGGTCGTTGCCCGCGATCGGTTCCTTGCGCTGCAGTTCAGGTGTCTTGAGGCCCACGCGTTCGACCCGGCGTCCCTGCGCATTGACGAGCAACTGCTGGTAACCCGTCTCGCCGTGCAGCACGTCCTCGTAATTGCGTTCGAGCCGGGTATTCAACGCGGACGGCAAGTTCATCGGGACCGCCGCCGAGGATGTC
>JANNGT010000112.1:0-6331 GCA_031404015.1 Gammaproteobacteria bacterium
ATGCCGGGGAGCACGCGCGACACGCGCCCCTTGTACAGGTTGCCGGCCAGGCCCATGCGGCTGACGCGCTCGACGAACAGTTCCTGCAGCACGCCGTTTTCCAGCAGGCCGGCCCGCGTCTCGCGCGGGCTCACGTTGACGATCATTTCGGTGGTCATGGTGCCTGGGTGTTCCGTACGTTCAGACCGAGCGCCGGAGCCAGCAGTTCCCACGTCTCGAACAATGGCAGTCCCATCACGCCGGAGTAACTGCCGGCGAGGTGGCGGATGAAGATGGCCGCATGGCCCTGCACGCCGTACGCGCCCGCTTTGTCGGCAGGCTCGCCCGTGCGCCAGTACCAGTCGATGTCACTGCGCGAGAGCTCGCGGAACTCCACCGTGCTGGTGCTGACGCGGGAATCAGCGCCGCCCTCGTGCAGCACGGCGACGGCGGTGTGCACCTGGTGCACGCGACCTGAGAGCCGGCCCAGGATGCGGACGGCATCGGCATGATCCCTCGGCTTGCCGAGGATCTCACCGCCCAGCGCCACCGTGGTGTCGGCCGCGAGCACAGGGCGGCGCGATGCAATGGGCAACTGTTCCCACAATACGCGCGCCTTCTCCTGCGCGAGTCGGACTGCGTAACTCGCAGGCTGTTCGCCAGGCCGTGGCGATTCGTCGATGTCGACGGGCCGCACCGCGTGCGTGACGTCGATCTGCCGCAAGAGTTCACTGCGCCGCGGCGACGCCGATGCCAGGTAGATGGCGGGTTCGGCGTGCACCATGCGCTCAGCCCACGACGACTGTGGCGTCGAGGTGACGCTGCGCCGTCAGCGAGTTGCTGATCAGGCAGACCTGCTCGGCCTTCTCCATGAGTTTTTTGGCACGCTCCGGGTCGGTGCCCGCGGGGATGCGCAACGTGGCCTGCACCTTGAGTTCGGTGAAGCACGTGCGGCCCTCGACCCGGTCTAGCTTGCCTTCGACGCGGGCATCGAGCCCGTTCCACTCGAGCTTGGAAGCGCGGGCCACCGCACGGAAGCTCAGGACGAAACAATCGACGACCGCGGCACAAAGCAATGTCTCCGGCGACCAGCGGTCGCCGGGGCCGTCGAACTCGGCCGGCGGTGCCGTGGCGAGCGCGGGCAGGCCCGCGGAGGTCAACTGGACGTCGCCGGAAGCCTCGGCCTGAGCCTGGACGGTGTACTGGTGGGGATACGGGTGCATGGTGCCTCTCGAGCGGCCACTGGGCCGTCGCTGCGGTTGCCAAAAGGAGAATTGAATCGTGCCGGGAGGCCCGTGTCCATCAAGCCCGATGGTACGGCAACCCCTTGATCAGGCTGACCGCGCGGTACAGCGCTTCGGCCACCACCACGCGTGCGAGCCCGTGCGGCAGGGTCAGGGCGGAAAGCGACCACCTGAGCCGGGCCGGGACATCGATTTCGGGTGCCAGCCCGTCCGGCCCGCCGATGCAGAAAGTCGGGACATCGCCCTCCCGGGCGCGCTCCTCGAGCCACCGGGCCAGCTGCTCCGTGGTCAGGGACTTGCCGCCCACCTGCAGCGCGACCAGGTAAGGGCGCTCGCCTGCCGCCGCCAGCATGCGGCGTCCCTCGGTCTCGACGGCGCGGCGTACATCACCGCTGCCGCGATCGCCCAGCGCGATTTCGGTCAGTTCGAGCCGGTAATCGCCGCGCAGGCGCCCGGCGTAGTCGTGGTAGCCGGCTGCAACCCAGTCTGGCATCCGGGTGCCCGCCGCCAGCAAGCGCATGCGCATGCGGTTAGCTCCAGCCGCCCGGGGAGGAGTACCCCGGGGATCACGATCAGGCGCGCCGCGCGGCGCCGCCCTCCCACAGTTTTTCGAGGGCGTAAAACTCCCGCACGCGCGGCTGCATCACGTGCAGCACGAGGTCGTGGAGATCCACCAGCACCCACTCGCCATCGCGCTCGCCCTCGATACCGAACGGCCGGAACCCTGCTTCCTTGCAGCGCTGCACGACGCGGTCCGCGATGGACTTCACGTGCCGGTCGGACGTGCCGCTGGCCACCACCATCATGTCAGTGATGTCGGTGATCCCGCGCACGTCCAGCGCCCGGATGTCCACCGCTTTCATGTCCGCAAGTGCGTCGAGCACGATGCGTTCCAGCGCCGGAGCCGCCTTGGCCTTGACTGGCTTCGCCGCAGCGGATTTCGCTGCAATTGCGGTTTTGCGTGCCGGTTTCGCGGGCGTTCTGGCAGGGGCGTGAGCCACTGTCCTGACGGGCGCCTTGGCCGCGGCTCGCGTAGCCGACTTGGGCTTAGCCTTGGTGCCGGGCGCCGCGGCGCGGCGTATGGGCACCGCCTTGGCAGGGGCTTTCTTGCCGGCGGCGGGACGGGCTTTAGAAGAACTAGAAACGGCGGACGATCGCGCTGGGCGCTTGGCTGCCATGCTCACCTCGTGGGTTGGGAAACGGTATAGCTGTGACTCGCGCGAATCAGTGCGCGGACGGAATCGGGCACCAGGTAACGGGGGTCGCGGCCGGCTGCAAGCAGGTCGCGTAATTCGGTGGATGAGATTTCGAGTTGCGTCACTGGCTGGATGAGGATGCGCCCCGCGAGCGCATTCCGCAAAGCCTCGACGCTATCGGTGCTGCGCGCGGCCAGCAGGTCCCCCAGCACGCCCCCGGCGGGCGCGACCCAGCCGGGCCGAGGGGCGACCACGACGTGCGCCAGCTCCAGCAATTCCTGCCAGCGATGCCACGTGGGCAGCCCGAGGAAAGCGTCCATGCCGACGATCAGGCACAGCGGCGTGTCGGGCAGTTCCGCTCGCAACTCGCCAAGCGTCAGCACGCTGTAGGAACGACCGCCGCGGCTGATCTCACGGTCATCCACGACGAACCCGGGCTGATCCGCGACGGCGGCACGCACGAATTCCAGGCGTCGCGCCGCATCCACGCGCGGCGGCTCGCGATGCGGTGGATCGGCCGCCGGCACGAAACGGACTTCCTGCAGACGCACGGCCTGCAGGATTTCGAACGCGGTGCGCAGGTGACCGAAATGAATCGGATCGAACGTGCCGCCGAAAACACCGATCGGCGTGCTGCACGGCGCCTGCGTCATGCGGCCGCGAGCTTCACGCCGGCGATGCGCGCGACCAGGCCCGTGATCTCGACCCACGCCTCGCCGCGCAGGCTGCCCTTGGCCACGCGATCGGCACGCGCCGCTGCCACGATCAAAGAATCGATTTCGGCGCGCTGCAGGCGTTGCACCGCGACCCGGATGGGACCCTGGCGACTGCCCCATACTTGTTCCGCGCGGAAAATGCCGTCGATGTTGCGGTCGTTCGGCTCGCGTTGCAGAACGCGCGAGACCGCACGCAAGTCGTTGAGCAGCGCCCACAGGATCAGCGGCGGCTCGCGGCCTTCGCTGCGCAATCCATCAAGGATACGCAGGGCTCGCGCTGCGTTGCCGAGCATCGCTGCGGTGGACAGTTCGAACACGTCGAAGCGCGCGTTGTCGGCCACGAGTTCCGCGACTTCTTCCGGGCCCAGCGTCGCGCCGGGCTTGAGCAGCACGATGCGCTCGATCTCCTGCTGCGCGGCGAGCAGGTTGCCTTCGACGCGGTCGGCCAGGAGTTGCGCCGCTGCGGGTTGCAGCGTGACGCCCTGCTTGCGCAGCCGCCTGGTGATCCACTCCGGCAGTTGCTCGCGCGTCATCGGCGGCGCCACCACGACTGTGCCCTGTCGCTCGAACTCGTTGACCCAGGCCGCCTTCTGCGACTTGGGCTCGAGCGCGCCAGCGACCAGCAGCACCGTGTCCGCCGGCGGTTGCGCCGCCAGCTTCGCGAGGTTCTTGGCCGCGCCGGCGTCCGGCGCATTGCGCAGCTTCAGTTCGATCAGGCGCAGGTTGGCAAACAGCGATAGGCTGTTCGCGTCCATGAGCAGCGCATCCCAGTCGAAACCGCGTTCGATGAAGTGCACCTCGCGCTCGCCATAACCAGACGCCCGCGCCTGCGCGCGCAGCGCGGTGGCGGCCTCGTCGATCAGCAGCGGCTCGACACCCGTGATGAGACAGACGCGGGGCAGCGGACCCTTGGCCAACGCTGCCTGGAAGGAATCGGGGTTGGTTCTCACTGCGCGGGTCGGCCGGAAACCACGGGCGTCCGCGTGTGGCAAAGGGCCTGGAGGGTGCTCGGCATGTCGGCGGGATTATGCCGTCTGCTCACGCAACGCACCACAGCGCGAAGGAGTTAGGGGCGACTCCGACTGTCGGCTATATTGAGCGGAGATTTTTCCTAAGGACCCGGTACCCATGGCCACCGCCGCACGCCGTACGCTGTATCCCGCGACCAAGCCCTACCGCAGCGGCTGGCTGCGGGTTTCGCCGGACCACGAGATCTACTGGGAAGAATGCGGCAACCCCAAGGGCAAGCCGGCGGTCTTCGTGCACGGCGGCCCGGGCGCCGGCGCGGGCGAAACCTCCCGGCGCTTCTTCGACCCGCGCAAGTACCGCATCGTGCTGTTCGACCAGCGCGGGTGCGGGCGCAGCAAGCCGCACGCGAGCCTCGTCGACAACACCACGTGGCACCTCGTCGCCGACATGGAGGCGCTGCGCAAGCACCTTGAGATCGAACGCTGGCTGGTGTTCGGCGGCTCGTGGGGCTCGACCTTGTCCCTCGCCTACGCGCAGGCGCACCCCAAGCGCGTCACCGAACTGGTGCTGCGCGGCATCTTCATGCTGCGCGACTGGGAGATCCACTGGTTCTACCAGCATGGTGCCGGCGCGATCTTTCCCGATCACTGGGCCGATTACGTCGCTGCGATCCCGGCGGCGGAGCGCAACGACCTGGTCACGGCTTACTACAAGCGGCTCACGAGTCGCAGCCGGGCCGTGCAACTGAAGGCCGCCAAGGCGTGGGCGCAGTGGGAAGCGGCGACGAGCTACCTGCTCGTCAACGAACAAACCATCAAGAGCTGGAGCGCCGACGATTTCGCGATCGCAGTGGCGCGCATCGAGTGCCACTACTTCGTGAACCAGGGCTTCTTCGAGCGCGAGGACCAGTTGCTGCGCGGAGTGCGCAAGATCCGTCACATCCCGGCCGTGATCGTGCAGGGCCGCTACGACGTGGTGTGCCCGATGCGCAGCGCGTGGGACCTGCACACTGCGTGGCCGGAAGCGGATTTCCGCGTGGTGCCCGATGCGGGACACTCGGCGCTCGAGGCGGGCAATACGCACGAACTCGTGTTGGCGACGGATCGGTTCGCCAGATGAGGCAGGCAGTGCCGTCGCTGACCTTCAAGGCAACGGCACTGCTCGCGTTGCTGGCTGTTGCGGGGTGTGGCTCGCCGGACCCAGCATTGCCCTCGGCAAACGGCACCGCAGCCGCGGAAGAGCCGGTCGTGCATTTTGCGAATTTCACGGACGAGATCGCACCGGATACGTTGGCCGAGTTCACGCGTGAGACCGGCATCCGGGTCGAATACGACGTGTACGAAACGAACACGATGCTCGACGCAAAGTTGATGGCGGGGAGCACGGGCTACGACGTGGTCGTGCCTGGCAACAACTTTCTGCAGACGCAGATCGGTGCGGGAATCTACCAGCCGCTCGACCGCGACCAGCTGCCCAACTGGAAAAACCTCGACCCGGTCGTGCTGGGACGGGTCGCACGCAATGACCCGGGCAACCGCTACGCGGTGCCGTACCTCTACGGCACCCATGCGCTTGGCTACAACGTCGCACAAGTGCGTGCGGCTCTCGGCGCGGAGCCGCCGGATTCATGGAGCCTCCTGTTCGACCCTGCCAACGCCCGGAAGCTGCAGCGTTGCGGTATTTCGGTGCCTGATACGGCGTGGATCTTGACGAGCCATGCGCTGCGCTACCTCGGGCGAGACCCCTCCAGCGAAAGCGACGACGACCTTGCTGCTGCTGGCAAGGCAATGATGGCCATACGTCCGTACCTGCGCGACATCACGAGTGCTTCGCAGGTCTCACAGTTTGCGGAGGGCGAGCTTTGCCTGTTCGCGGTCCCAAGCGCCGATCTGCGCCTCGCGCGCGATCAGGCCCGCGTCGCCGGCACTGGGGTGGACCTGCGCTACATCGTGCCGCGGGAAGGGGCCATGCTCTGGTTCGACATGCTGGCAATACCGCGGGATGCGCCACATCCAGGCAACGCCCACAAGCTGATCAACTACCTGCTGCGGCCGGACGTTGCGGCCAAAGTGACGGCGGCGACATACCTCGCCAACGCCAATGCCGCGGCATCCGCTTTGGTGCCGCCGGAACTTCGCAACGACCCGCTGATCTATCCGGATGACGCGATGATGGAGCGACTGCAGGTCAACCCGGCGATGTCGGCCGAATTCAGCCGTAAGCAGAG
>JANNGT010000113.1:0-2542 GCA_031404015.1 Gammaproteobacteria bacterium
GCTCGCTCGCAGTCGGCTCTCGAGGTCACGATCGGTGTCCTTGAGACGACGAACGAGGAAGGCGATGTGCTGCTTGAGGTCGGTGCGGATCGGACCGTGCGCCAATGGCAAGCGGTTACGCTCAGCCTGGATCATGCCGAGCAACTGCCGCCGCCGCGTCAGCAGCGCCTCGAGCAGTTTGGTCTGCGCATCCGGCAATGGCCGCACCGGCGGCGCCACGTGCACGCCGAAGCTCACCAGCACCTCGGCATCGATCGCGTCGGTCTTCGCCAACCGACCGAGGCTGCGGGCGAACTGGCGTACTTGGCGAGGGTTCACGACGACCGCCGGCAGTCCGGCATGCGCCAGCACCGCCACAAGCGCCACTTCGTAGCCGCCCGTGGCTTCCAACACGATCAAGCCCACGGACACCACACTCAACCGAACGCGAAGTGCCTCATGGCCCTCCGGATCATTAGGGATCTGCCAATGCTCGCCCTCGGAAGTGGCCACTTCCAGCGTGTCTTTGGCAACGTCGATGCCGACCACCAGACCGGTTACGGTGCTCATACGGTTCCTCCTCCCTGCCTTGCGGCATGCGGGCTTAATGCCCGGGCAACTGTTCGGGATGAAAGACTTCGACTGACGCGACGACCCAAGCTCACCCTCGTGTTGATCACCGGGGTCATAACGGTCTATCGCGTCAGCCGAAACCGTACCAAAGGATCTGTGGCTTTGCATAACCCGAGTACCTGTTTCTCAAGATACAAGGGTCTTGGCTTTGCGCCCCTCCCCCTTGAGCGGAGGTCGGCCGCAGGCCGCAGGCCGGATCGGACGCCTGACGTCGCGCGCCTGAGTAACCGTCTCTGTCGTCAAGGGTTTCGGTAGTTCTCCTGGAACGGCGTCTGCGTTCGTACCATCGCGTTGAGGATGGTCAGGAGCTTGCGCATGCAGGCGACCAGCGCCACTTTTTTGAGCTTTCCGCCATCCACCAACCGACGATAGTGCGCACGGATCACCGGGTTGTAGGTGATCGCGGCCAACGTCGCCATGTAGAGCGTTCGACGTAGTTCGAAGCGTCCGCCGCGGATGCGGCGACGCCCACGCATCGAGCCGGAGTCGCAGGCGAACGGCGCCACACCGACCAAGGCGCTGACCTGCCGACGCGTGAGATGACCCAGCTCGGGCAGATCGGCGATCAGCGTCGCGCTGGCGACCGGTCCGATGCCGCTGGTCGAGCGCAGCAGCCCAGCGAGCTCGGCAAAGTGCCGGGTCACGTGCTCGGCCATGGTCCCGTCGACGTCGTCGAGTTGTTTGCGGATAGCCCGGATCAGCGCCTGGATGCTGCGCCGCACGGCCGGACGTGCGGCGGCGAGGCGTTGCTCCTCCATGCCGAGCATAGTCAACAGCTGTCGACGACGATTCACCAGCGCCACGAGATCCTGCTGCGCAGCCGTCGCCAAGGGCTTGAGGTAGCGTTGCAGGTCAGCGCGACCCAGCAGCGCCTCGGCGAACTCGGCCAACCCTCGGGCATCGATGCGATCGGTCTTCGCGAGTTGCCCGAACGAGCGGGCAAAGTCGCGCGCCTGGCGCGGGTTCACCACTGCCACGGCGAGCCCCGCCGCCTGCAGTGCACAGGCGAGCGGCGCTTCGTAGCCGCCCGTCGCCTCCATCACCACCAAGGCCGGTGCCGCGGATGCCAACGCCTTGATCAGGGCCTGATGCCCTGCCTCGTCGTTACCGAAGCGCGCCGCAGGCATTGGCGCGCCCAGCACAGCCACATCCACGTGCAGTTTCGCCACATCGATCCCGACCACCACTGGCTGCTCGGACATGGTCTTCGCCTCCCATGCTTGTCGCTGCGCGCTCAAGGCGCGATTAACCGTTCGGGCTTCGCGAAGACCAGCGCGGGGATCGTGCGCAATTAACTCAGGCTCGGGCTCTTTAGGCCCAGCACCTTTTCAGGCTGCACGATCCTGTCCGAGGGCCTTCTCGGCACTCAAACTTTACCCCGCGCCGGCCAAAATTGAAGATACAAGCACCATCCGCGAAGCGGAATGGTGCACGGCGCATGCAACATCGCCGGGCCTCGCCCTACCATTCCGCAGCTGTAGCACCAGCCTGTCGTCCGATGTCGCTCCCGTACGCACTCAAGCGCGCACCGAGGTGACAGCGAGCGACGCGGCATGCTTTCAGGCTACTTGCGCCGTGCGGATCGACGGGCGTGGACCGACGGCCACATTGATGACATTCGCTTCGGCCCGGCGAGACGCTCAGGCGCGTAATATCAGGCGTTCGATCCGGCATGTCCTGGCGCGCGCGTTTCTGCCTTTCCAAGCGCGACAGGACATACCGGATCGGACGCCGGATACCATGCAAGTCTCTCTACGGCGCCGCCGCGAAATCGACGGTGACCGTCTGGCCCGCCGTGACATCGACGGTCGTGCCAGCTGCAGGCGTGAACGTCACCACTTCACCCAGGGCCGGCGGCGTGACGACTGCGTCCGCATCGATGGTGGCGTCGTCCGCATCGCACGTGTAGGCAACGACATAGCGGCCCGCC
>JANNGT010000114.1:0-2946 GCA_031404015.1 Gammaproteobacteria bacterium
GTATCCCCTCATTTTGTTAGGCCCCCTTAGAGCCCATATCAATCAATATGAAGGATCATCGTGGTGCCGGTGGACGAAACGATCATCGTCGCGCGCAAGGACCCCACAGACAAGCCAGTCTCCGAGGCTTGCACGCGCTTCACATCGGATCGGATCCCGGTAGGCGGTCTGCAGGAACGCGTCGAAGTCAGCCTCTGGGCGCTGCGCCGAGCGCGGCGTTCTTGCGAAGAGGACGACCCCTGGGATCATGGCTGATGGACGATGTTCAGCCGCCGCTCAGGCGGCTACGCCGACGCGGCGAGCGATGGCCTTCGACAGCGCGTCGTAGCGCAGCTTGCTGTCGTTCATGGCGAGTGCGGCCGCTCGCATGCGCGTGATCTCGGCCTGACTCATGTCCAGTGCCCGGGAGACGGCTGCGGCCCAGTCGTTGTTGCGAACCAGCAGGCAGTTCTCGCCGTCGCGCAGCGCGATCTCGTAGATCGCCGCCTCCGATTCGTTCAGGATGGGAATGCTGCCTCGCAGCAGGGCTTCGATGGGGCGGTGCGTGACCAGCGAGTGTCCGGGCGGCGCCAGTGTGAAGTCGGAGTTCGAGAGAATGTCGACGAACTCGTTTTCCGGCAGCGCGCCCGGCTCGGCGTCCGAGTACACCCGCCACATGATCCGGTCCCCATGTCGCGAGCGCGCGCCAGATGCGTTCAGGAAGCGGTCGATCTGGTCGAGCGCGGCGCCGCGACGGCCCGGGTCGCGACTGCCCACGAAGTTGACGCTGATGGCGCGCTCGGCGTCGACCACCCAGTCTTGCGCGTGAATCTGACGGAACAGGCTGTCGACGTGCAGGAACCTCGAGTGCACGTCGAAGCCGACCCTTACTCGGCGCGGTGCCCACGCGAACAGATCGGCCACGTGGAAGTCGTCCTTGTAGGCCACCGTCTGCAGCTTGCGCACGAAGGGCAGCACGGTTCGAAGTTCGCCGATCTGTAGTCGTAGCGCGTCGCGCCACGCGCGCAACAGGTCGCCGAAGGAGATCAGGGTGACCTGGGTGGCCCGGCCCGCGAGTTGCGCCACGAGGGTTCGATGGGCCAGGATACTGGGAAAGCTCTGGATGATCAGCAGGTCGTAGCGGGGCTGGGACAGTGCGTCGGCGTCCAGCATGAGGTTCACGCCGGGTACCTCGCGGATACGTGCCGAGATGCCCCACTTCGCGCCCAGGTGGCGTTCGCGGTCCGTGACGAGTATGTCCACCGTGTGACCGTTGGCCGAGAGCGCCCGCGCGACCGTGTACGTCAGCGAATCACCCCACCACGTCAGCAGGCAGACGTTCATGCGCGGCAACGCCTGTGCACGGGGCGAGGAGCGGCGACGCCGACGGCTGATCGAAGGATCGCGTTCAATCGACGTCGATGCTGTCGGCCATGGTCTGCAGGCGGCCACCGAGCCCGCGCAGCAGCCCCGAGGTGCTGCGGCGAAGGCGCCAGAACCGCGGGCCCTGGCCCTCTTCCTTGCGCGGAATGCGGCCGAGCTCTTCGGCGGTGGCACGCTCGGCCCGGGCTTGCGCCGCGAGGTTGGCGATGCGGTACTCGTAGTCGAACTCCTTCGCGAGCCCGGCCACCTGCTCCTCGAACTCTTCCACCTCCTGTGGCGACCACTGGTCGATGTTGCGCTTGCTCCAGAAGGCGTGCGGTTTGCTGTCCGAGAGCGCCGCGAAGTCGCTGGGCGTGACCTGCGGTTCATAGCCGAGGAATCGCGCGAGTTCGAGATAGCGGGCGTGATCCAGATCCTCGATGCGCACGACCCGGTAGCTGTCCTGCGGCAGCGTGTGCAGCAGTTCGAGCGTGCGTTCGTTCCAGGCACGCCAGTACCACGCCACCTTGCCGACCGGACTCAACCGGTTCCAGCGCTCGAAGTATTCACCGGTCGGGGCGATGCGCGCAAAGAAGGCGTGCACCCTTTCCTGTCCGACGTCCTGGTAGCCCGTGGCGAGCGACGCGTTGCCCACGATGTATGGGCGGCGGTAGAAGCCCTTGTGAACGAACGACGTCACCACGCGGTCGGGTCGCCTGACGAGCAGGATGAACTTTGCGCCGAATCGCTCGTGCAACTCCCGCACCGACAGCGACAGGTAGGGGCTGGCCTCGAAGGCGTAGTCGCGCTCCTTCAGGTCGTTGAGGATCTCACGCTCCTTCGCGGCCAGGAACCCGCCGTGATCGACCGGCAGCTGGTGCCACTGGCAATACCGGTGGAAGGCTTCGTTGTCGGGATTGCGTTCGTGGGAACTGGCGACACGCGGCTCTCGGTCCGCAAGCTCGTGGAAGAAGAGGGTCCCGCACCGGCCGGTACCGATGCAGAAGCCCACCTTGTCTTTCAGGTCCATGGTGTCAGGCTGAGATGACGGGATCGAAGCTCAGGATCCCGGCGCACGTAAAGGAACACGGCACCATGCTAGACGCCTGCGGTGCGTGGACAAAGCCCTTGAGTCCAGGAACCGCTGCGGGAAGGCGATGTCCCGAAACAGGCGCAGACGACATGATATGGCCTGGTCGGCAGCGTCCGGGAATAGCCATCGGTGCGAATTATGACGGAGTCGCCGACGCCGGCAAACGATTGGCGAGCGTCGCGCATGACAGATTCGAGATACCGCACGCAGCCTCACGCCTCGCCGGGTGCCTTCGTGACCAGGATGATGCGGGCTTGCCGTGAGCATGCCGTCAATACGGCACTGGGTAACCGACCAGTCGCATCGAGTCGCCGCAGATGACCTTGAAGGTCGCGCGCTGCTCGTCCGACCACGACTCGTGGGGTGGCTTGCGCTGGCTCAGGACTTCCTTGACGTTGACGCCCGCCGTCGTGCCGAGATCGGCCAGCGGGTGGACATGCGTGTGCCGTGCGAAGTCGGACGACGCTGGGTGGTAGGGCACGCCGATGCCTTGGAAGATGCGACGGAAGACC
>JANNGT010000115.1:0-3736 GCA_031404015.1 Gammaproteobacteria bacterium
GGGGTTTGGGTTTCGGGGTTAGTCGGAAGGGAGCGTCACGTCTGGTGCACGGGCAGGTGAACAGAGACCAGCGGGAAGAAAGATGAACGTCATGCTGACACCTTCTTACTAACCCCTAACCCCTAACCCCTAGGTTGCGGCAGCAACCTGCGCGCGTCGCGCGTCACCCAAATCCGCAATCACGGCGTCGACGATTTCCTTCGATGTCATCGGCAGGCCGCTGTAATGCAGGATCGAATGCAGCTTTGACTTCGGCACGTCGGTCTCGAGCGTGAGCAGCGAGCGCAGCTGCGCGTCGCGGTTCTGTTCGACGACGAAGATCTTCTCGTGCGATGCCATGAAGGCTTCAACCTCCTTCGTGAACGGGAACGCCTTGATGCGCATGTAGTCGACGGCGATGCCGCGCTTCGCGAGAATGTCGCGCGCTTCGTTCACGGCGCCACGGCTGCTGCCAATGGCGACGAGGCCGATGTCGCTCGTGCCCGTCGCTTCGATCACCGGCTGCGGCACCAGCGTCCTGGCGCGCTTGAACTTGCGCAGCAGTCGTTCCATCACCACCTGGTACTCGGCGGAGTCTTCCGTGTAACCGCCGTACTGGTTGTGACCCGACCCGCGCGTGAAGTACGCGCCTTTCGGCGAGACGCCTGGCAACGTACGTGCCGGGATACCATCATCGTCCTTGTCCAGGTACCGATGGAACTTGGGCAGCGCCTCGATCTCGTCCTTGGTCAGCACCTTACCGCGGTCGGGGCGGTAAGCGTCGTCCCACTTGAGGTCGGCGCACATCCAGTCGTTCATGCCGATGTCG
The DNA here is from genome assembly GCA_031404015.1 of Gammaproteobacteria bacterium. Classification (GTDB taxonomy): domain Bacteria; phylum Pseudomonadota; class Gammaproteobacteria; order Steroidobacterales; family Steroidobacteraceae; genus RPQJ01. The sequence goes on from JANNGT010000115.1 coordinate 809, forward strand.
AGGTCGGACATCACGAACACCGGCGTCTGCAGGCGCTCGGCCAGGTCGAACGCCTGCACCATCATGTAAAAACACTCTTCCGGGTTCGACGGGAACAGCAGCACGTGCTTGGTGTCGCCGTGCGACGCATAGGCGCACAGCATCAGGTCGCACTGTTGCGTGCGCGTCGGCATGCCGGTGGAAGGCCCGACGCGCTGCACGTCGACGATCACGGCCGGGACTTCCGCGTAATAGGCCAGACCGATGAATTCGCTCATCAGCGAGATGCCGGGGCCGCTCGTCGCGGTGAAGGCGCGCGCGCCGTTCCAGTTGGCGCCCAGCACCATGCCGATCGCCGAGAGCTCGTCTTCGGCCTGGATCACCGCGTAGCGGCGCTCGCCCGTTTCCGGATCGACGCGCAACCGCGAGCAGAAGGCATTGAACGAGTCCATCAACGAGGTGGATGGCGTGATCGGGTACCACGGGCCGACTGTCGCGCCCGCATACACCGCGCCGAGACCGGCGGCGGTGTTGCCGTCGATCATGATGAAACCCGTGGTCTTGTCCATGCGCTGGATGCGCAGGGGCAGCGGGCAGGGCAAGTGCGCCTTCGCATAGTCGTAACCGAGCTGCACGGCCTTCATGTTGGCTTCGACCAGCACCGGCTTCTTCGCAAAGCTCTCGGTCAGCAGCTGTCGGATGACCTCGACGTCGATCTCGAGCAGCGCGGCGAGCAGCCCGAGATACACGACGTTCTTCATCAGGATGCGGTTGCGCACGCCGACGAAGTTCTCGTTGCAGAGCCTGGCGAGCGGTGCGCCGAGGATCGTGATGTCATCGCGGGCGAGTACGGCGGAGCGCGGCCACGTCGAATCGTAGAGCAGGAAGCCGCCCTGGCTCACTTCGCGCACGTCCTTCTGGTACGTCTCCGCATTCATCGCGACCATGAGGTCGACACGGCCCGAGCGCGCGACGTACGCGTCTTTCGTAACGCGGATTTCATACCAGGTGGGCAGGCCCTGGATGTTGGACGGGAAATAGTTCTTCCCCATGACAGGGACGCCCATCCGGAAGATGGACTTCATCAGCATCGTGTTGGCGCTGGCGGAGCCAGTGCCATTCACGTTGGCGAGCTTGATGACGAAATCGTTTACGCGGTCTGGCGTTGCTTGAGGGGGGGCCATTGGTGATCGTTCGCGTGAGGCAGGTGGATCGTGGATTTCTGCATGTCCCAGGCCGCCGTCGGACAACGCTCGGCGCAGAGTCCGCAGTGCACGCAGAGGTCTTCGTCCTTGACCATGACGCGCCCCGTGTGTTTCAGGGGCGACGAGACGAACAGGGGTTGGTGCAGGTGTTTGCGCGGCGCCTTGAGACGCTGCGAAAGATCGGCTTCCGCACCATTCTGGGTCATCGTGAGGCAGTCGGTCGGGCAGATGTCGATGCAGGCGTCGCATTCGATGCACGCCTTGGCCTCGAAGACCGTCTGGACGTCGCAGTTGAGGCAGCGCTCGACTTCCTTGGCCGTCTGCTCGGCGTCGAAGCCCAGCTCGACCTCGATGCTGATCTGCTTGAAGCGCTCGACCAGGCTCACGTGCGGCACGAGCCGGCGTTCGATCGGGTTGTAGTCGTTCTTGTACGACCACTCGTGCAGACCCATCTTGCGTGAGGACAGGTTCAGCGTCGGCGGCAGGCGGGACGTGACCGGCTGGCCCATGCAATGGTTGTGGATCGAGATCGCAGCCTGGTGGCCATGCTCGACGGCCCAGATGATGTTCTTCGGGCCGAACGCAGCATCGCCGCCGAAGTACACTTCGGGGCGCGTCGACTGGTGCGTCTGCACGTCGACGACCGGCACGTGCCACTTGTCGAACTCGAGCCCTAAGTCGCTCTCGATCCAGGGAAAAGCGTTTTCCTGGCCGATCGCCAGGATGACGTCGTCCGCGGCGATGAAGGTCTCGCCGGTGACGCGCTCGGCCGTGATGCGGCCCTTGGCGTCGAAGTCGTATTCCATCTGCTCGAACAGCATGCCGGTGAGCTTGCCATCGGCGACCACGAACGCCTTCGGCGAGTGGTTGACGACAATGTCGACGTTCTCGCTTTCGGCGTCCTCGAGCTCCCACTCGGAGGCCTTGAAGAACTGCCGCGGCTTGCGCGCCATGACCTTCACGCTGCTGGCACCGAGACGCAGCGACGAGCGGCAGCAATCCATGGCCGTGTTGCCGACGCCGATGATCAGCACGCGGTCGCCGATCTTGTCGAGGTGCTTGAACGCGACGGATTCGAGCCAGTTGATGCCGATGTGGATATTGGCGGCGCCTTCCGCGCGGCCCGGCAAAGTGAGTTCCTTCCCCTTCGGCGCGCCGCTGCCGACGAACACCGCATCGAAGCCAGCCGTGTCCAGCAACGTGCGCATGCTGTCGATGCGCGAGTTGTAGCGGATCTGCGCGCCCATCTGCTCGATGTAACCGATCTCCTCGGCCAGCACGGATTCCGGCAGGCGGAACGCGGGGATGTTGGTGCGCATCAGGCCGCCCGGCTTGTCCCACTGCTCGAAGATCACGACTTCGTAGCCGAGCGGCAGCAGGTCATTCGCAACCGTGAGCGAGGCGGGACCCGCGCCGATGCAGGCCACCTTCTTGCCGTTCTTCTGCGCCGGGATCACCGGCAACCGGGACGTGATGTCGTCCTTATGGTCGGCGGCGACGCGCTTGAGGCGGCAGATCGCGACCGGCTTGTCCTCGACCCGCCCGCGTCGGCAGGCCGGCTCGCAGGGACGGTCGCAGACGCGGCCCAGGATGCCCGGGAACACGTTGGATTCGCGGTTGACGATATAGGCGTCTGAAAACTGCCCGAGCGCGATCAGGCGGATGTATTCGGGGACGTCGGTATGGGCCGGGCAGGCCCACTGGCAATCCACCACCCGGTGAAAGTAGTCCGGATGGGAGGTAT
>JANNGT010000116.1:0-13296 GCA_031404015.1 Gammaproteobacteria bacterium
CAGCATCCACGCCGAGATGCTGCGCCAGGGTGTGCCCAACGTGTATCTCGACGTGGCGAGCTACGTGCCCATCGAGCGCATTCGGGCCGAGTTTCCCGAGATGTACCGCAGCTGCCTCGAATACGGCGTCGACATCACGCGCGATCCGCTGCCCGTCGTGCCGGCTGCGCATTACGCCTGTGGCGGCGTGTGGATCGACCTGGATGGCGCCACCACGGTCGAGCGGTTGTATGCCGTGGGCGAGGTGGCCTGCTCTGGCCTGCACGGCGCGAACCGCCTCGCCAGCACGTCGCTGCTGGAAGGCCTGGTCTGGGGTCATCGCTCGGCGCAACGCATCGCGACGCAACTCGCTGCCGGCACCGATGCAGCGTTCGAGAACATCCCGCCGTGGCAGGACACAGGCCATGAGCCGCCGGATCCGGCGTTGATCGCGCAGGACATGAGCTCATTGCGGCACATCATGTGGAATTACGTGGGGCTGGTGCGCACGACGCGCCGCCTGCTGCGCGCGATCGAGGCGCTGCGCAACCTCGAGGTCGAGGTCGAGCGTTTTTACCGCGCCGCCGCGATGACCGATGAGTTGATCGGGTTACGCAACGCCGTGCGTGTCGCGCTGATCGTCACACTCGCGGCGTGGGCCAATCCCGAAAGCCGCGGGTGTCATTACCGCGAATAACGTCCGGGGGTAATAAACCGGGGTCTCCGTCCGACTTAGGGGAGTGCGAGCCATGTGGCCTGCGCAGCAGAACCCACTCACGACAGGAAACCTCAAATGCACTCGACGAATTCAGCCAAGCGTCCGACTGCGGCCCTCTCACTCGGCCTGGCCTTGGGTGCCGCACTGGGTTTCGCTGCGGTGTCGGTCAGCGCGGCCGAAGCCCCCGGCGCGACGGGCGAGAAGTGCTACGGCGTGGCCACGAAGGGCAAGAACGACTGCGCCGCCACAACCTCGTCCGTCCCCGGGCGGACGAGGTTGTGCCGGCGCAGTCGCTTTCCATTACGGATGAGTATTTGATGTCCAAGTTCTTCGCCTGGATGGAGCGCATTCCGCACTCATTCACCTGAAACGGCAGCGTATGCCGCGGCCGCGGCAGAACACTTTTTTCCCCTGCTGTTGCTGATCGGCCTCGCCACGAGGTTCTCGGCGCCAGGGCTATCGTCCGCCCGCCCTGCGTAAGCACGCATCGATTGGCGCAGGAACGAAACCTGCTCGCCGAAATCGCGGCACAGCGGGCAGATCGCCAGGTGCGATTGCAACGAAGTGCGCTCGCCCGGCGCCAGGGTCTGTTCCTGCGCCGCCGACAACGCGCGCGTGGCATCGTTGCAATTCATGATCGTGCGTCCTCCGAACCAAACCAATGCTGCTCCAGGCAGTTGCGCAAACGCAGCCGGGCACGGTGCAGGCTCACGTTGAGGTTGGTCGTCGTGACGCCGGTGGCGCTGCAGATTTCGGCGCTGTCGAGCTCGACGAACTCGCGCATCATGAACAGTCGCGACTGCTGCTCAGGCAGGTGGTCGAGACACGCCTCGAAAACGCTCCAGAACTGGTTATCCTGCAAGGCCGTGTGCGGGTCGCCCCAGTGGGACGGCGCCGCGGTCTCGGTCCAGTGTCCGTCCGCCTCAAACCAGCCTTCGACGAGTACGTCAGGCGACGGCTCATCGTCTGGCAGCGATGCGTAGCGCACCTGCGCCCGCAACTGGTCCGCGATCTTGTGGCGCAGGATCGCGAACACCCAGCTGCGGTAGGCCGAGCGTCCCGCAAACGTCCCGGAGCCGCGCAATGCGCCGACGAAAGCTTCCTGTACCGCATCTTCGGCGAGCCCGATGTCGGACAGCTGCAGTGTCGCGAACCGGAGCATGCGTCGCCGCAGGTCCTCGACGAAGCGCACGTCCTGCAGCGCCTCGCCAGCACTGCCAGCGCCTGGCTCCGGAGTCGCAGACGTTTCGATACTGGCAGTCCCTAGAGCGATTCGTCGTCCGGATGAACCGGACTTTCTCGCAGCATCAACCGTCTCCTCCGAAAACACGGAGCAACTCGCGCACGGTCATGCAGACGAGCAGCAGCGACCCGAGCGCAAACACGGTGAAACGCATGACGACCTTGTTGACCGTCGCCTGCACCAGTGAGTGCACGATGCGGCTCGCCACGTAGCCCCATGCCAGGCCCAGCGTACCTGCCGCGGCCCCGCCCGTGAGCGCGATGAAGAACATCAGCGCATAGAAGATGGTGGGCTGCTCGTGCAGGTGGTTGTAATTCTCCGCGGCGGACCGCGCGCGTTCCGGCATGCGGTGCGCATACGTGCCGGGGTGTGCCGCTTCCTGCGGATCGATGCCTGCACGACGCATCGCGGGCAGGCGCGTGGCGTAGAGCCAGAACCACATGACGAGCGTCCACGCGACGAGCGCAAGGACGGGCAGCAGAAACTCTGCGTTGGTCGGCATCGGCATCTCCCTGGGGTTGATCTATTTGTCGAGCTGTTCGAAGCGGACGCCCGCACGGGCCTGCAGGCGATCGACCAGGCGGTCACCGAAGATGGATGCAGGCGTCCAGAAGCCGCCCGCAGCCTGCTTGCGTGACACGTCCTGCGCGAGGCAGGCCGCGGCCTGACCCAGCATCCTGGCCGTCGAGCCATACCCCGGATCGCGATCGCCCGTGACGCGTGCGCGAACCACCCCGCCGGCCGAGGTGCGGCCGTGAAAGCGCAAATCGAAGCCGCCCTTTAGTTGCGCTTCCGGGCTCGGACCCTCGCCCGGCGCCGGCAGCACGAACTTCTCGAGCGCACCACGCACCAATCCGATCGAGCCGGCTACCATGAATGCGCCGAGACCTGCGCCGGTCGCGGTTGCCGTCACACGACCACGCAAGCCGCGGCCCGTCATGACGGCTTCGTCATAACGGAACTCCGGGCCGTACGCGTCGTGCAGGAGGGCATTCGTTCGGTGCACCACCCGCGTATTGATCGCGCTCATGACGAACGGTGCAGTCCATGCCTTGAAATCCGCGTCGTATTCCGCGAGTCCGACGTTGGCCTGCCTGACGCGCTTGACACTGCCAGGCGGGCAGATGGAGTAGGCGTCCGCGAGTTCCTTGCGCAGAGCCGGGTTCGACTGCACTTCCTTCAGCACGTTGAGCAGCGATGCCACGGTGCCGCCTGAAAAACCGCCGCGCATCGAGCGCACGCGCATCTTGACGGTGGTGCAGGGTGCGCCGAACAGCTCCTGCGCGCGGCGCTGCACGAAGTGCACGCCGAGGTCGGATGGAATCGAATCGAAGCCACAGTTGTGCACGATGCGGGCGCCGGACCCCTGCGCGGTGGTCTCGTACTTGTGAATCATGCGGCGCATCCACTGCACCTCACCCGTGAGGTCGCAGTAGTCGGTGCCGGTCTCGGCGCAGACTCGGACCAGCGGTTCGCCGTACAGCGCATACGGGCCCACCGTGGAGACCACGACGCGGGCACGCTTGCACAGTGCGCGCAGCGCAGCCTCGTCGCCAGCGTCCGCCTGCAGCAGCTCGAGTTTCGCGGCGCCGTGGCCCAGCGCTTTGCGCACCTCCTGCAGCTTGGGCAACGAGCGGCCGGCCGCGGCCCAGCTCAATTCGCGCCCGACGCCGAACTCCTCGTACAGGTAGCGACTGAGAATCTGACCCACGAAACTCGTGGCACCGAAGACGACGACGTCGCAGGTTGCGGTTGTCATGGTCCCTATCTTAGACCAATGTCCCGGTTTCGCCCCGGGGGAGGAACGACGCCATGGCCGTACCGCCTGCAATCGACTGGACTGCCATCAGCAACGATCGGCGTTTCCAGACCTTGCACCGCCGGAAACAGGGGTTCCTGACCCGGCTGATGCTGTTCTCGGTCGCCTTCTATTTCCTGCTGCCCGTCGGCGCCGCCTATTTCCAGCCGATTTTCAGCATCAAGGTGTGGGGTGTAGTCAACGTTGGCCTGCTGTTTGCGCTGGGGCAGTTTGTCGTGGCGTGGCTCGTGGCGCTGGTGTATTCGCGCCGAGCCGGGTCCGAGTTCGACCGGCTCGCGCGCGAGATTGCCCTCGACCACGAGTCTGACCGGGTGGCTCCATGAGCGTCGCGCCGGAGCACCAGGCCCTTACGTTCGGCGTGTTCGCCGCGATCATCGCGCTGACGCTGTACGTCACGTATGTCGCTTCGAAGCGCGTGAAATCTGCAGCGGACTTCTACGCGGCGGGGGGTGGCATCTCCGGAATGCAGAACGGCTGGGCCATTGCGGGCGACTACCTGTCGGCCGCATCCTTCCTCGGCATCGCCGGACTCATCTCGCAGTACGGGTATGACGGCTTCATGTACTCCGTCGGCTGGCTGGTTGCCTATATCACGGTGCTGCTGGTCATCGCCGAGCCCTGCCGCAACATCGGCCGCTACACGCTGCCGGACATCCTCGCGTACCGCAACAACCCCAGGGCGATGCGCATCGTCGGGGCGATTTCCGTGATCACCGTGTCGACGTTCTACCTGACTGCGCAGATGGTGGGTGGCGGCGTGCTCGTGAAGACTCTGATCGGCATCGATTACGAGGTGTCGGTGCTCGCGGTGGGCACGCTCATGCTCGGCTATGTGCTCTTCGGCGGCATGGTTGCGACGACCTGGGTGCAGATCATCAAGGCGGTGCTGCTGGTCATCGCCTCACTCGTGCTGGTCGTGCTGGTCTGGCTGCCCTATGGGTTTTCACTGCCCGCCTTTTTGCAGGACGTCGTCGCCGACCCGAAAGTGCAGGCGCGGGTGGCCGCGCTGCTGGGCGATCCCGCCAGGACCATGAGCGCCGCCGAGCTGGGTCAGCGCTTCCTCGAGCCCGGGCTCTATTTCAAGGCGCCGATCGACCAGATTTCGCTCGGCATGGCGCTGGTCTTCGGCACCGCGGGCCTGCCCCACATCCTGATGCGCTTTTTCACGGTGCGCACGGCGCAGCAGGCCCGCACGTCGGTCGTCTGGGCGATGGCGATCATCGGTGGCTTCTACGTCCTCACGTTGTTCCTTGGGTTCGGCGCGGCGAAGTTGGTTGGCCCGGCCGCGATCGCCGCGGTCGACCCGGGCGGCAACATGGCCGCACCCCTGCTCGCGCAGTACCTGGGCGGCGGCGCTGAGTCTTTCGTCGGCAACCTCATGCTGGCGTTCGTGTCGGCCGTCGCGTTTGCAACCATCGTCGCGGTCGTCGCGGGGCTGGTGCTCGCGGCGGCTTCGGCGATCGCGCACGACCTTTACGTCGGTGTCTATCATGGTGGCCACGAAGTGCCTGCGCGGCAGCAGGTGCGCGCGGCCCGCATGGCAACACTCGTCGTAGGGGCGATGGCCATTGCGATCGGCATTGCGGCGAAGGGACAGAACGTCGCGCACCTCGTTGCGCTTGCATTCGCCGTCGCCGCGTCCGCCAATTTCCCGTGTGTGCTGCTGACACTGCACTGGAGGCGATGCAGCACGGGCGGCATCGTGGCGGGTATGGTCGTCGGCACGGTGGTGGCGGTCGGCCTCACCCTCGTGTCGCCCAACGTCACGTACCCCAAGGCGGTGCGCGCTGCAGCACAGAACGTGCTGGCGGCCGCGCCTGCGAAGCGCGCATTGATCGAGCAGAAGTTGGGGTCTGCCGACGCGGGCGTCACGGCGCAAGCGCGCGTCGACCTGACGAACCTCGAGCAGGCGTTGACCCGCGCGCGTGCGGACCTGGTGAAAGTCGCGGGCAAGGAATACTCGCTGCTCGGTCTCGAGGAGCCCTTGTTCCAGCTCAAGAACCCCGGCATCGTCTCGATTCCGCTGGGATTCCTCGCCGTGTTGCTCGGTTCGCTGCTGTTCCGGGATCCGCGGTCGGAGCGGCTGTGGCCCGAGGTTTACGTGCGCCAGAACACGGGGATCAACGCTTCGAGCCACCCGAGTCACTGACCGAGGAGGGCCACAACGCGCATTTGCAGCGCGACCTGCTGCTGTTGGCTGCGACGAGGTTGGCCAGTGTTCTGCGAAGCGACATCTGCCACCGCCCCGCGGTTGCTGGTCATCGACGACGATCCTGCGTTGCGCAGGGTCGTGGCCAACGTGGCGCGCGGTGCGGGCTTCGACGTCACTGATTGCGACGGCGATGCAGACCTCGATTCCTGTCTCGAACAGCACGCCGACATGATCATCCTCGATCTGGTCATGCCGGTCAGGGACGGCATCGAGGTCATCGAGCGGCTTGCCACGGCGCACGGTCTAAAGGTCGCCGCGGTCTTCACCAAGCCGTTCTCCAACGCAGAGCTGCGCTCGTGCCTGCATGAGCAGCGCGGCGCTTTGAACACGGGCGAAACAGCGCGCCTGCGGCGTGTACCGATAGATGTCCGGGCTTCGCGCATCGAGCAGGCCCTGGCGGCGCGCGATCGTGCGCAACTCCATCCGGCTGGCGCGCGCAGCTCCTGGCCAAGCTGGAGGCGGCGGCTCGCCGCCGGGCCATAGGCTCGACCTGTTGCGCGATCCCGACGGACTGGACTTCGCTTCCGTCGAAGCGTATGCGCAGTCGTTGCGTGGAGCCCTGCACTTGCGCCGCGACGAAGCAGGCCATCCCCATCCCCGCATCCGGCTGCTCCTGCCGCTGGACGACTGAACCCGCGGCAGCGACTGGCGCTTTACGGGAAGCGCCGCGGGCGGCAACATCGTGCGACGACACCATCGGCCGCCCCCTTGTCAGAGGATTCCCCCATGCGATCGCACGCAAGCTTGTTGGTATTCGCCTGCCTGGCCGCAAGCCTGCCGCAACCTGTGCAGGCGGCGGCAGACTGGATTTCGATCGCAAAATCCGACCGCACCGAAGTCTTCGCCAACCCGGCGTCGCTCGGGGTGTCGCCCCTGTCATGGGTGATCGTCAGGACCAAGCAGAATTTCGTCGAGCCGCAGGCCGCGGTCAGCAAGGGCAAGACTTACCTGTCGGCGCGCAACGAATACCGCGTGGACTGCGCGCAGCGTCGCCTGGCCTACCGTGAGATGGAAACGTTTCCACAGGCCGACTTGTCGGGCGAGCGCGTGCAGAAGACGAAGATCGGCGAAAAGAATCTCAAGTGGATGGACGCGCCGACTGGCACCGTGTTCGGCGAAATCGTGGATTACGCCTGCAAGAATGTGCCGGGGGCCGCTCCTCCCGCCTTGAAATAGCCGGCCGCGATGTGAGAGAAACGACGTCGCTGTGACCTGACAAGAAGCCATGCAACACAGGGAATTCCCGGCGGCAGGGATTGGCGGCGTCGATCTGTTTGCGCAGTCCTGGCTGCCCGACGACGCACCCGGTGCGGTCGTGGTCATCGCGCACGGGCTCGGGGAGCACAGTGGCCGCTATGCCACGCTCGCGGCCGAACTCGTTGCACGGGGCTATGCCGTTTACGCATTGGATCACCGCGGGCACGGCCGCTCGGCAGGGGCGCGCGCAAACATCGAGCGCTTTTCGTACCTCGTATCGGATTACTGCGCATTCGTCGGGCGCAGCACGCGCCAGCACCTCGACACGCCTGTTTACCTGCTGGGCCACAGCATGGGCGGTGCCGTGGCGCTTGCCTCTGCATTGCGGTTGCAGCAGAAGTTGCGAGGACTCGTGCTCTCGGCCCCGGCGCTGGCCGTCGGCACGGTCGTGCCGTGGTGGCAGGAGCGATTCGTTCGCATGCTCTCGATCATTGCGCCGAACACTGGCGCATTGCCGCTACCGGCCGCAGCGATCAGTCGCGACCCGGTGGTCGTGATGCGCTATGAGCAGGATCCGCTGGTGCATCACGGCAAGATTCCGGCGCGGACGCTGGTCGAGATGCTTGGCGCAATGGAAGGTTTCGCAGCCAGCATTCGTCAGTTACGGCTGCGGACGCTGGTTCTGCACGGCACCGCAGATACGCTCGTGCCCCTGGCCGCGACCCGCCCGCTGTACCAGGCGATCAATGCAAACCACCGCACGTTGCATGTGTACGAGGGCCTGTTCCACGAGGTCTTCAACGAACCCGAGCGCGCCACTGTGACGGCCGACCTGTTTGCCTGGCTCGAACGCTGAGGGGCCAGTCACACTTCTGGAATTCGGCGGGGAAACGACAGACACCAACGCCGGTCCCGAGTATGGTCGGGCCCATGACCTCGCCCGCTGCCCCCGTCCGCGTCCTGGTTGCATGCCTGCTGGCGGGCGGACTCGCCGGTGCGGGCCTTGCCGCCGCGGACGACGTGGCGCCCACCGCGCAAGCGAGCCCGGGCGTGTTCGAGGCAGGCACGACCACCGCCGCCGACCCCACCTGGTTGCGCGACGGCGTGGCAAGGTTTGGGCTGATGTGGGACGACGCGCGGTCCCGTCTCAGCGACGGCACGCCTGACTGGCTGCACCGCCTGTCGCGCCGCGCGCCGAATGCCTCACTGCCCGCTGCCCGAGCCGCATACGTCGTGGTGCGCGATGACCGCGCCGACGGCATGGGACAAGTGACCGTGCGCTATCCGCTGGTCGACCAGGGCGGGCTGCGCGCATACGCGGGCGCCGGGCTCAACCACACACAGTATTTCGTCGACGGAGCGGACGCCGGCCCGTCGCTGCTGTCGCGGCATGAGCGTCCCGGCGTGGTCGATCCCGCCGCCGAGCTGGGGGCTGAAATCGCGCTCAACGGACAGATGCGGCTCTCCGCCGAACTGCGCTGGGTTGATCTCGACCCACGAGCCGACTTGCTCAGTGGCTTCTACGGGCCTCTTGCGCCAGATCCGGTCACCGTGGGCCTCAGTCTCGGCTATCGATTCCGCTGAACCCCACGCTCAGGCCGACGGGATGAATTCCTCGTCGCCCTGCTGGATGCGCTCGAACTTCAGGAATTCGAAATACCCGCACCTGGTGTCCTCCGGATAGATGCGGCAGACCGATGGCCTCGCCTCGTAAACCGAGCAGCGGCGCTTGTCCTGGTCGAAGAACATGCACGTCGACTTGAAGATGTGGTCCTTGCGATGCCGCAGCAGCTGCTCGTCGAGTTCCTGCGTCTGGTAGCGGTACGTGAACTTGAGGCGAGCGGCCGTCTTGCTGATGCCGAAATGCCGTGCGAGCCGTTCGATGTCGAAGTCCTTCACGGCGATGCGTGAGTAGCTGCAGCAATAGCCAGGGCATTGCGTGCAGTCGTAGCGCGGTTTCGTTTTCTTTTTCAGCATGCGGGAAGCGGGCCTCGTTGGGGACGCCGCAGTTTAGCGAGACTGCCGGCCCGCCGCATTGCTCTCAGTTCGACGTGCCCACCGGCCAGCGGGTGACGCGCAAGCGCCCGGGGGCCAGCGCCCCGGACGAAGCGGTCGCAAGCTCCATCTCGGCGGGTCCGCGGCGGAGCTCGACGTCGGCCAACCGAATCCAGCGTCGGCCCCACGTCGACTGATCGAGCGTCCCCAGTTCCTCTCGACCGTTGCCCGTCACCAGCGTCACGCGCGCGTCGCGCGTATTGGCGGCCGCGGCGTCGTACCAGACGGCGAGTTCATAGCGGCCTGAATGCGGCACGCGCCAGCGCCAGTGTGCCCGCGTTGCGTCGACGCGCGCAGTTTCGACGTACGTGGGCGCGAAACCTGCTGCCGAACCCAGGCGCAGTTCATGCAAGACACGTGCAGTGAAATCCCCGAGCCGTGCGACGTCCCAGGGCTCAGGCTCGGTCTGGTCCAAACCGTTCGTGAACACAGCCATCACCACGCGCGTGCCGTCGGGCAGTTCGGCATGCATGATGTCCTGCAGGGTATCGAAGGCGCTGCCGATCTTGTTCTCATGCGCGGACCCTGGCGGCAGCCCTCCACCCAGGCTGCTGTGCGCCGAAAAGGCTGGACGTCGCAGCAGTGAACGCATGTACGTCCTAGCCTGCGGCTCGAGCGATCCGTCCACGATGTGCAGCAGCAGGCTCGCGGCCAGATCCGTCGTCATTGCGTTGCGGCCGAGGCGTTGCCATGCCAGCAATTCGAGGTCCGTCGGCTCTTCGCCCGAATTCGTCGGATACGTCTTGGTCAGGAATCGTTGTGGCCCGAGCAGGCCGGCCGCGTCCAGCACGCGCTCCGTGTAGCGACGGCGCTCGATCCACGCGTCGACGTCGACATCGACGCCGGCCACCGCAGCGTTCGGCGCGCCACTGATCCTGTCGACGACTTCCCCGGTGGCCACGTTGTCAGACTCGACGATCATCGGTCGCACGAACGCGTCCAGGCAGTCCGGCCCCTTGCCTTGCTCGGCGCACCAGTGCACGGCGCCCACGAGGAAACCCAGTTTGGCGCTGCTTGCCGGGTACGCGAGGCGGTCGCCCTCGACGGCACCACGTTGCCAGCGACCCTGCTCGCCTCGAACCAGCACGGTGACGTGCATGCGGTCGAAGGGTTGCTGCTGGAGGAACTGTGCGCGAGCGCGTTCCAGGGCGTGCTGAACCCGAGGTGAATCGACGATCTCGGACTGGGCGACGCCGTCCGCTGGCATCGTTGCGTTGGCGCCCTGTGCGAACAACAGGAGCGCGACGGAGATTGCCTCAATGCCCAGCGCTGCGCGCAACTGCAACCGACCCTGTATGACGGCCCCCGTGAGCCAGAGCATGCCAACGACGGCCACTGCGCCGGCAACGAGCGAAGCTCCGTCGAGCGTGTCGGAATACCAGAGCAGGACGACCGAACCCGTGATTGCGAGCGTCATCTGCACGTACGCAAACATGCGCACCGCTCGCGGCATCGGCGGGTCGTACGTGGCGACTCGCGCCAGTTCGAATGCGTCCTTGCTCCACGTCGCACCAGCCGCCCCTGCAGGCTGCCAGCCGGGCGGCTTGAGCCACACGCGCACACGGTCCGCGAAGTGCTCGCAGCGCAACGACTTGCGTGCCAGGTCCGCGTACACCTCCAGGTTGGCCCACAATGGGTCCCACGATCGCAAAGGCGCGCGCGTGCCGTACACGGGACGTGCCGATTCCTCGACAAACGTGCCGAAAATCCGGTCCCACGCCATGAAGATGCCGCCGTAGTTGCGGTCGAGGTAACCGTCGTTGACGGCGTGGTGCACGCGATGGTTGGAAGGGGAGGCGAACCAGCGGTCGAACCAGCCGAGCTTGCCGATCAACTCGGTATGGATCCAGTACTGGTACAGCAGGTCGACGATCGCGGCGACGGCGAACATTTCGGGCGGGACGCCCGCGACGGCCATCGGCAGGTAAAAGATCCAGCCGAGGAAGGCGCCGCTGCTCGTCTGGCGCAATGCAGTCGAGAGGTTGTAGCACTGGCTCTGGTGGTGGACCACGTGGGCCGCCCAGAAGACGGCGCTCTCGTGGCCCAGTCGATGGTTCCAGTAATAGCAGAAGTCGTAGAACACGAGCGCAAGCGCCCAGGCCCACCACTCGTTGGGCCACCTGCCCAGCGCGACGTGCTCGAACGCGAGCGCATAAATGCCCACCGCGAGCACGCGCATGAACAAGCCCGTCACCTGGCTTATTACGCCAAGGCTCAGGCTGTTGATCGTGTCGTTGAGTCGGTAAGCACCGCCCATGCCGCGCGCGCGTGCGACCACGAGTTCAATTGCGATCAGCAGGAAGAAAACTGGCGTCGCGTACGCGATGGCTTTGCCCATGTCGCGATCCTAGCGCTCGACCTGCCAGTCGCGCGACCGGTCCACGGCGCGGGACCAGCGCGCCATCCGGCTGCTGGCCTCGTCGCGCGTCATGCTGGGCTCAAACCGACGCTCGGCTCGCCAGTTCGCCGCGACCTCGGCGGGCGAGGTCCAGAAGCCCACGCCGAGGCCCGCGAGATAAGCCGCGCCGAGGGCCGTGGTCTCGGTCACCTCCGGCCGCACCACTGGCACGCCGAGCAGGTCGGCCTGGAACTGCAGCAGCAGGTCGTTGCCCGCGGCGCCGCCATCCACGCGCAGTTCGACGAGCGGATGGCGGGCATCGCGCTGCATGGCCTGCAACACCTCTGCACTCTGGAACGCGATGGCTTCGAGCGCGGCGCGCGCGATGTGCGCGCGGGTGGTGCCGCGCGACAGTCCCACCATCGTGCCGCGTGCGTACGCGTCCCAGTGCGGACTGCCGAGCCCAGTGAACGCCGGCACCAGGTACATGCCGCCCGTGTCGGGCACGCTTGCCGCCAGCGTTTCGACATCAGCGGAGCGCTCGATGATGCCGAGGCCATCGCGGAGCCACTGCACGACGGCGCCGCCAACGAACACGGCGCCCTCGAGCGCATAGCGCAGGTCCGTGGTCTGCCACGCAATCGTCGTGAGCAACCGGTTGGCGGACACGAGCGGTGACGTGCCCGTGTTCATGAGCAGGAAGCAGCCGGTGCCATACGTGTTCTTGGCCATGCCCGGCTCGAATCACGCCTGGCCGAAGAGCGCTGCCTGCTGGTCGCCGGCGATGCCCGCGATCGGGATGCGATGACCGTCCAGTTCAGCAACCGGCGCATCGGCCACGAGCGACGAGGGCACGACCTGGGGCAGCACCGCGCGCGGGATGCGCAATGTTTCGAGCATGCAGGGATCCCACTCGGCGGTGGCGAGATTCAGCAACAGGGTGCGACTCGCATTCGACACGTCGGTGAGATGTCGCGCGCCATTCGTGAGCTTCCAGACGAGCCAGCTGTCAATCGTGCCGAATGCAAGTTCGCCCGCTTCCGCGCGGTTGCGCGCGCCGGGAACATGGTCCAGCAGCCAGGCGAGCTTGGTGCCCGAAAAATACGGATCCAGCAGCAAGCCGGTGCGACGAGCCACCTCGCACTCGAGACCGGCGGCTTTGAGGCTCTGGCACAAGTCCGCGGTGCGGCGGTCCTGCCAGACGATCGCGGGCGCGATGGGGTGCCCGGTACGACGGTCCCAGACCACCGTTGTTTCGCGCTGATTGGTGATGCCGATGGCTGCAATGTCAGCCGGCGTGGTTCCGGCGCGGGCCATGACGTCGCTGATCGTCGCGGATTGCGTGACCCAGATTTCCTCAGCGTCGTGCTCGACCCAACCGGATTGCGGGAACGACTGCTTGAACTCGCGCTGGGCGGACGCCACGGGCCGGCCAGCGTGATCGAACAGGATCGAGCGCGAACTGGTCGTGCCCTGGTCGAGCGCGAGAATGTACTGAGGCATGGCGGTACCTGCGGAGCGTCCACCGATACTAGTGCAGCGCGGGCTGCATTGCGCGCGAGGCGTCGGTTCGCCATCATTCTGCGATGACACAAGCCGAAGAAGTCGCGGAATTCACCCTCAAGGCCGTCGTCATCGGCGTCGTGCTCGGCATCGTGTTCGGTGCCGCCAATGCTTACCTCGGCCTGCGCGTCGGCATGACCGTGTCTGCATCGATCCCGGCTGCCGTGATGAC
>JANNGT010000117.1:0-18809 GCA_031404015.1 Gammaproteobacteria bacterium
GATGCCTGCCGCTGCGAGTTGCTGGCGCAGCGGTTCCAGTTGCTCCGCGTAATGGCGCCAGCGTCCGATCGAGGTGTCATACAAGGGCTGGCGCACCTGCAGTGCGCTCGCCGTCGTCGACGCCCGCGCATTCTCATGGAAACGCACGCATTGCTCGTCCCAGCTGAGTCCGCAATGCTGCAGCAGACGCTGCGCCTGCCCGCGCACGTCGGCGACGACGTCCTCGTAATGCACCGTGAGCACGACCCCGGGCATCACGGCGTCCCAGTGCCGCATCAGGTGATCGTAGGCGGCGTAGTACTTGCCCAACTCGACGAGGTCGTATGAAAACGGATACGCATCCTTGAACAACTGCTTGTACACGGCGTAGCACGTATCGAGCGGATTGCGTCGCACACTCACGATCTTCGCCCGCGGCAGCGCCAGGTGGATCAACCCGGCATACAGGTAATTGAACGGCAGCTTGTCGATGAACACCGGTCGGCCGTCGCGGTACGGCCGCACGCGTTCGAGGTAGCGCTGGCCGAGGGCCCTGAAATCCAAGCGCGCAGTCGCGTCGACGAATTCGGGCCGCGACAGGGTACGGCCGGCTGCCAGCGCCGACACCTGCCGCGTCAGCTCGAGCCCGAACTCGTTCAATTCACCCGCGGCGCAGACCTGCGGATGGCTGCCCAGGATTCGCTCGACCAGCGTGGTTCCCGTGCGCGGCATGCCGATCACAAAGATCGCCTCCGCGTTGTCGAACCCTTCGATGCGGCCATCGAAGCGCTCGGCGGTGTAGACCTCGCAGATCCGCTCAATGATGCCAAGATCGGTGGCGACGTCGTAACGCATCAGCGAGCGCTTGAGCGTGGCGCCCTGGCGCAGGCTCGCGAACGAAGCCGGGTAGTCCTCGATGTCCTCGAGTTCTTTCGCCAGCGCGTAGTGCAGCTGGACCAGCCCCGCGGGCGAGCGTGTCCGGGCAATGGTCTCGCGCAATTGCGCGACGTGATTGTGCGTGGCGGTCTGCTTCGTGAGCTGCGCACGCCCGTTGTACGCCTCGTGCTCGTCGGGGCGCAGCGCAATCGCGGCATCGAAATCCTGCTCGGCGCCTGCGGCGTCGCCAAGGTAGCGACGCACGGCTGCCCGGTTGAAATGGAACTCCGCACTGCTCTGGTCGAGCTCGATGGCCGCAGAGTAATGATCCAGCGCGCCGGCATGATCACCCACCCGGTACAGCAGTGTACCGAGTTCGCCGTGGAGCACGGCATCGGCCAGCGGTCGGCCCCGCAGTTCGCCGGCGGCAGCCACCGCCCCGGCCATGTCGCCGGCCTCGAGCAGGCAACGCGCACGGTGCACCCTGAACCGATCGGACGGCTCGAGCTGCAACGCGCGATCGATCGTCCGCAGCGCGTCCGGCAGCCGCTGCGTCTTGCGCAGTACCCAGCTCGCGAGGTACCACCCGTACGCATAGTCCGGGTGCTGACGATTGAGGTCCTGTGCCGCCGCCAGCGCCTGCCTCAGGTCACCGGCCTCGATGCAGCGGACGATCGAGTCGGCGAACTGCGGCGCATGGGTCATGGATTGCCGCACTATACTTTCGGCTGGATGCAACGTCATCGGCTGGAGAATTCCTGCATGCGACCGAGACGCGACTGCCTTGGCCTTGCCGGCATTGCAATGCTCCTGTGTACCCGTCTCATCCTGGCCGATCCGGCGACCGCTGCCGGCAGTTTTGCAGCCACGCCACGCGTCGCACAACTGGAAGGCTTCTGGCTTGGCTTGTCGCTGGCCAACTGGACCGGCTTGATCACCGAGATGGACCGCGTCGAGCCGCCGTTCTACACCGACGCCGATTGGGGCACGCGCGACCACAGGAACATCTGGGGCCTGTACGTGCCACACAGCCGGAAGATCGACTTTTATTCACTCGCCCGCGGCCGGCCGTGGGGCGCAGACGACGACAGCGACATGGAGTACCTGTACCTGCACCTCATGTCCGAGCACGCCAGTCCGCTGTTGACGGCGCAAGAGATACGGGACGGCTGGATCAGGCACATCTACAGCAATGCCGACGCGCCGACTCCCCCAGGTGGCAAGGCGCGGGAGAATTTCCTGTGGGTTTCGAACGAGCGAGCGCTCGAACTCATGCTGCAGGGCACGCTGCCGCCAGCCACGAGCGACCCGGCCATGAACTCCGACTGCACGATGATCGACGCGCAACTGACGACCGAACTGTTCGGCCTGCTGGCCCCCGGCCGGCCCGACGTGGCATGGCGCCTCGCGCAACTGCCGATACGCACGACCGCATGCGCGGACGCGGTCGACATCGCGCGGTTCTACGTCACGATGCATGCGCTGGCCGCCACCGTCGATACCTCGCAACCGCTCGGTCCGCAGTTGCAGGCCATCGCGCGTAGCGCGAGGACTGACCTGCCGGACACGGGCTACCCGGCGAAAATGTTCGACTTCGTCCGGGATCATTACCAGTCCAACCCGGACAAGACGGATTGGGAGTCGACACGCGACGCGATCCATCGGCGCTACCAGTTGCAAAGTCACGACGGGTACGTCTATCGGCAGTCGTTCGACGCGGGGATCAATTTCGCGGCCAGTCTCGTGAGCCTGTTCTACGGCGACGCCGACTTCCGCCGCACGGTGCAGATCGGAACGCTGGCGGGCTGGGACTCGGACAATCCCACCGCAACGTGGGGCGGCCTGCTGGGCTACCTGCTCGGCAAGGATCGGCTCGAGGTGGAGTTTCCGGGCACGGTTCCCTCGGACACCTACTGGATACATCGCACGCGACGCAATTTCCCCGACCGCACGCCGGGCGAACCGGGCGAGGACACGTTTCACCTGATGGCGGAGCGCATGCTGGCGGTGATCGAGCGCGTGGAGCAGATGCAATCCTCGAAACCGGACGTCGCCGCTACGACGGAAGGCCGGGAGTGACCCCGGCCTCCCGCCTGGCGCAGCTTCAGAAACTGTAACTCAGCACAGCGCCTATGGTCCGCGGCAGGGCGATGAAGTCACGCGAGTTGTTGCCGAAGTAGTTCTGGCTCGGGGCGGTATTCGGCCCGCCGACCAGGAACGGGACCGCGCCGGTCGTGCCTTCATCGTTGAACAGGTTCTTCACATAGAGCGATACGCCCCAGGCGTCACGGCTGAAGCTCGTGCTCAGGTTCCACAACTGGAACGAATCGATCTCGGCGTAGCTGCGTGAAAAGATCGAGTCCGGCGCATAGGTCGCCGACGCCGGATTCGCGCTGTCGCGGCAGTTGCCGGAGGCCGTGAATGATGTGAGGCAGTTGTCGTCACCGATGCTGTTCAACACGTCCGACTGGTAATAGCCGCTCAGCACGGCGTGCATGACGATGCCGTTGGCGAAGGTCTTGTCGTAACCGAACGCCACGTTGAAGACGTGCTTGGCCGTGCCGGGCAGGCGGTCGCCGTCAGCGGCCACTTTGTCGGTGAACAACGGGCCACCGTAGAAATTGCCGGCCGGCTGGTACACGTTGTCGGTGAGTTCGGCGTCGGCGTACGTGTAGCCGACGCTGTACGTCAGCGAATCGGTGATCGCGCCGGACAACTCCACCTCGAGGCCCTGCGTCCGGGCCGACTCGCCGTTGATCGCGGCGAAGAAACCCCAGTTCGAGGTGGCCGTGTTCAGCTGCGGATCCTGCCAGTCGGTGTAGTACAGCGAGACCGCGAAGGTGACGAGGTCCGTCACGCCCTTGTAGCCAAGCTCGTAGTTGTCGACCGAGTCCGAATCGAACGTGAAGTAGTCCGGATTCTCGGCGTACTTGCCGGTGGTCGGCACGGCATTGGCGCCGGCATGGCGGTAGCCCTGCGAATACGTCGCGTACAGCATCGAGTCATCGGTGACATCCCAGGCGAAATTGGCCTTGAACAGGAAGCCGTCGTCGTCGATCTTCTCCGAGGCCTCGCCCGGCGGCGCAAACACCGCGAAGATCGGCACGTCGACCACGGCGTCGACGTCGACCGAGTTGTCGAAGTAGCGCCCGCCGAGCGTGAGGTGCAGGTCGTCGGTGAAGTTGATGGTGGCTTCGCCGAACAACGCGACCTCCTCGTACGCCTGGTTGCGACGGAACAGGAAGTCCTGGTTGGTGCTGTACGGCGCGAGCCCGTACCAGTCCAGGGCGTCGAGGAACGGAATGTAGCCGACCAGGTAGCTGTTCTGCCCCAGGTCGTAGTCCTGGTCGACGTAAAACAGCCCGGCCGTCCAGTCGATGAACTCGCCGCCCTGCGAGACCAGCCGGAATTCCTGCGCGAACGCCGTGTCGTCATAGAAGCGCTCGGCCTGCGCGATCGGCCGCGGCGAGCTGCCGTAGAACGCGAACCAACCGTTGCGCGCATACACGCCCGAGTTGTCGCTGATGCCGGAGCCGGTGTGCTCGTAGTACGAGGTGCTCGAGGTGAGGGTCGCGAAGCCGAGACCGACCTCGAGTTCGAGCGCGGCAAGTTTCACTTCGCGCTCCGCAGGCTCGAGCTGAACGGCGCCGAACTCGTAGTCACCGTAGTTGCCGCCGTTGACCAGGTCTG
This sequence comes from Gammaproteobacteria bacterium, assembly GCA_031404015.1. Taxonomy (GTDB): domain Bacteria; phylum Pseudomonadota; class Gammaproteobacteria; order Steroidobacterales; family Steroidobacteraceae; genus RPQJ01. The sequence continues at coordinate 4,546 of JANNGT010000117.1, forward strand.
CGCCGCGCGTCACCTGGCGACGGCCGCCGACTTCGTCGTCCTGCCACTGGTAGGACAACTGCGCGCTGAAATTCTCGCTCGGTTCGAAGCGCAGCGCCCCCCGGGCGTACTTGATGTCGACCGAATCGACGTCGTTGACGCGCCGGTACTCGGGCAGCGCCGTCAGCACGTCGCCGTTGACCACCGGGTCGCCGTTGGCATCGGTGCGATAGACGTTCGGGTAATCGACGATGCCGTCGTTGTCGATCATGCCGGCGTTGATGCGGAATGCGGCCGTCTCGGTCAGCGGCACGTTCAGCATCAGGTCGGGGTTGAAGTTGTACCCGTCGGAGCCTTCGGTCACGCCGAAGTTGACGCTGGCCTTGCCTTCGAAATCCTTGGGATCGGGCCGGTTCATGATGTAGCGGACATTGCCGGCCAGTGAGCCGGAGCCGTACAGCGTTCCCTGTGGACCGCGCAGCACCTCGATCCGGGCGATGTCCTTCAGCACGAAATTGCCGAACAGCGCCGTGTCGTCGACGTAGGTGGACACGGTTGGCGGCGCCGCCAGCGGCACGTCGCCGTTGCTGCCGGAGTCGACGTTGATGCCGCGGATCACGATGCCGTTGGCGACACCGGCATTGCGGAAACCACGATCCTGCACCGTCACGCCCGCCATCGTCCGCAGCGCCTCGACGGAGTCGTTGATGTTGGCCCGCGCGAGCGTTTCACCCGACACGGCCGAGATGTTGAACGGAATCTCCTGCACCGTCTGGTTGCGGCGCGTGGCCGTCACGAAAATTTCCTCGAGTGCCTGATTCGTCTGCGCAATGGCGGCTGGCACCGCGCACTGCAGGCCCGCCGCAGCCACCGTCATGGCGATGAAACTCCGGCCAGGCCGCGCGCGATGCAGGCACCGCCGCACCTCCATCGCCAGTACGTTGCCCTTCGACTGCATCTTTTTGCTCATGACCCTTCCCCTGTCATTTTGCGGAACTGTCCGGCTTGGTCGCCGTGTTGGTCGAAACATAGACGAGCCGCCGGACGCCCCATAGGGCCAGATGCCGACGACCGATTGGTCCAGATGATTTAATCGGGCCCGTCGTCCTTCGAGGCGGGACCCGGCACAGCCATTGCCCCCAGCTGTCGCAGTGTCTGCGATGAAGCTTTGCCCGGCTGGTACGGCGGAAAAACGACTTCGTTATCGCGGAAGCTCTTGAGCGGTTGCCCGAGCCCAAGCAGCCCACGGCGGCGGCTGCGTCGCACGAGTCCGAGGTCCATTTCGACCGGGATGATTTCGTACCCGGTGCCAGCCTGATGGACGACGCTGCCATCGGGTGCGACGACGAGCGAACGTCCGTTGCCGAGCCTGCCGGCGCAGTTCACGTCGACGAACCAGCATTGGTTGACGGCGGCATTGGTGCGCGCGATCGCGAGTTCCAAATCGCGGTCGATCGTGTTGGTCATGGTGGGATGGATTACCACCTCCGCGCCCATCCAGGCGAGCGTGCGCGTCGTCTCCGGAAACCACATGTCGTAGCAGATCGAGACACCGAACCGGCCGACTTTCGGCACGTCGAACACTGTGAATTCCGTGCCTGCCGTGACGCCTTGCTCGTACGGCAGGAAGGGAAACATCTTGCGGCAGCGGGCGACAACCTGGCCGCTCGGATCGATCACCGGCGCCGTGTTGTAAATGCGATCGCCGGCGCGTTCATGGATCGAGCCGGGTACGAACCAGAGCTTGAGGTCACGCGCGATCTGGCAGAGCGACTGCTCGAGGGGCCCCGGCAGCGGTTCTGCGTTAGAGGTCTGGGGTCCGCGCAGGCAAAGCTCGCCCAGCACGACCATATCGACCCACGGAAACCTGCGCTTCAGCCGCTCCATCTCGGCGCGGACAATCTCGAGGTTGTCCTGCGCCGTCAGTTCCAGCTGCAGACCAGCCACCGCGAAATGCGTCATGGTGCCTACCCCCTCCGCGTCGTTGGGCGCGGCTGATGGAGGCTAGGTCATCCTCCCAGGTGAGCGTAGTGCCAGTTGACAGACACTTATGGGGCCAGATGGTTTCGGCTGATGGTTAATGACTGGGCGCAGCTTCGAACGCGAGCGAGTCCTCGATGAACCCCGACTCGAGATAGAACTTGATGCGCTCGCCATCGAGGACGATCGCATAGGAAGCGGGTTCGGCGTACGACCAGCGCTGCCACTGGCGCACGTAGCGGTCGCCATCCAGCCACCAGCGGCCGTAGTCGCGGTCTTCCCACGCGAAACCGGCGCGCCCGGTCATCGATCCGTCCGCATGCAGGTGAATTTCGACCGGCTCGCCGTAGACACGCTGGGTGCGCATCACGCCACCCGCCAGGCTCGCGTGCAGGTCGTCCTGCACGAGTCGCCGGCCGACACTCTGGTCGAGGTGCTCCGTGGCTCCCGACGTGAACTCGCGGACGATGGCGGCCAATCGCGCCACACCCTCGCGGATGCGCTGTGCAGGGATGCCCGAAACACCCATGCGGAAGCAGTTGAGCGGCCGCCGCGACAGTGCATAGAAGTGATCGACCGGCTCGACCAGCACGCCGCGGCGCGCAGCCTCGTCCACCAGTCGCGCTACGTCGAGTTCGCTGGAGCCCTGCACCCACAGCACGGTCCCGCCTTTGCTCGGCGCCAGTGCAACCCAGGGCGGCAGGTAGAAATTGAGGGCCTGTCGCAGCGCGTCCCAGCGCTGCCCGAACGTTCGATGCAGGTTCGCCGTGAGCGCGTCGTAATGTCCCAGCCGGATGAAGTGCGCCATCGCCCGCTGATTGTTGCGCGGCGGTTGCCCCACCATCAGTCGCCGCAACTTGCGCGCCTCGGCGATCAGTTCAGGTGCCGCCACCATGAAGCCGAGGCTCAGGCCGGGTGCGAGCACCTTGGACAGGCACGACACGTAGATGACGCGGTTCTCGCGGTCCATGCCGCGCAACGCCGGGTGTGGATAGCCCTTGTAGTTGCTCTCGCAGTCGAAGTCATCTTCGACGATGAGCATGTCGCGCTCCGCCGCCTTTTGCAGCAGGAGCCGGCGACGCTCGAGTGACATCGTGACGCCCGTCGCCGCCTGATGGCTCGGGGTCACGTAGACGATGCGGCAGTCATCGAGCGCGGCATCGACGAGCATGCCGTCGCCGTCGATCGGCTGGTGCACGATCGGCGCGCCGCGTCGCTGCACGAGATGTCGCATCTCCGGGTAGCCGGGCTCCTCCATGGCGACCGAGACACTCGAGTCCACCAGCAGTTCGGCCAGCAGGTACAAAGACTGTTGCGCGCCAACGGTGATCAGGATTTCCTCGGCGCGCGCGTTGATCCCGCGGCGCGGCAGGATCTTGGTGCGCAGTTCCTCGATCAGCATCGGGTCGTCGAGCCCGCCCGTCGCTGCAGACCAGACGCCGATGTCGCCGCCCCCAAGCGCACAGCGACCGGCCTCGCGCCACTCGGCCACTGGAAACAGCGTTGTGTCGAACTGCCCGTCGAGAAAGCAGAACGGATAGTCGCGCGCGTCGGCCGGCGCAATCCGGTTGATGTCCGGGTTGGCCCGCGACTTGAGCCACTGTTGCCAGGGTCCCGTGATCGATCCGCGCTCGCCACGCGCCTGCGGCGGATACGCGGGCGCCGCCAGCCGACGAGCGACGTAGAGTCCGCTGCGGGCTCGACTGCTGAGGAGGCCTTCGGCGACGAGCTGCTGGCAGGCAATCACGACCGTGTTGCGGGCGACGCCGAGTTGCTGCGCGAGCTTGCGCGACGAGGGCAAGCGCGTGCCAGGCTTGAAAATACCCAGGTGGATCGACTCGACCAGCTTCTGCCTGATCTGTGCCTGCAGACCAAGTTTGCTGTCCGACTCGATGTAGATCAGCGCTTCGGATTCGGCCATGACGACCAGTATAGGCAAGCACCACTGCCAGCGGTGCAGCCCGCAGACCTGCTCACTCCAACCAGAGACGGGTGACGTACAACTCGCCCGCCTCCAGCGGTTGCGGCGCGAACAGCATCACGTCGGCGATCGCAGCCATGTCCATGCGTCGTCGACGCGGTGACGTGGCGACAGCCTCGAGCGAAATCCGCACCGCGGTGCGCGTCCGGCCTGGAATCAGGAGGGGCTGGTTGAAGCGATCCCGGTGGGTCCAGTCGTGCGTGGCGTCGAAAATCCGCAGCACCAGTTGCACCGGCTGCGGCGCCGGGTTGGTCACGTCGATGACCAGCTGCTCGTATCGAGTCCAGTCAGCAACCGGTTCGATCAGCCGTAGGCCCGGTTGGGCCCCGGCATCGAATCTGAGCCGAACGGAATCCGCCTCACCGCGCCGGCCGTAACCGGCGGGCAACGGCGCCCGACCCAGGGTGGTGTCGTGCAGTTGGATGAAAGCGCCAGCGGCTGGCCCCTCCAGTGGCAGCAGCGCCGGCCCGGCTGCAGCGCGGGCCGCGTAGGCCCGTGCGCTTTGCAGCGGCTGCCACGCCAGGATGACGAAAGCGGCAAGCGCAATAGCGACCGGGACGCGAGTGCGCGAATCGGGCGCAGGCACACCACGACGGCGCAACAGGTGGCGTTCCAGCAGCCAGACGAGTGCAAGTCCCAGTGCCGCACCGGCCGCGTCGTGCAGTACGTCCATCGCGGAAACATTGCGCACCGGCATCGAAAGTTGCATCAGTTCCGTCGCGATCCCGATGATGATCGCTGCCAGGAATGCATCGCGGTACTGCACCATGGGCCGTAGCGCGCTGGCAGGGTCCGGCGACCGCAACAGCAGCAGCACGACAGCGATGCCGGCAAACACCGGGCCGTGACCGGCATCCTCGAGTACACGCTGCCAGAGCTTGTCGTCGGGCAACGACAGGAAGAACACGGCGGTCACCAGCAGCAGGACCAGTGCCAGTGCGAAGACGGGCCGCAGGCGCGGCAGGATGGCAGGTTGGTCGTGGCTCGGCACGAGGCGGTCAGGCGGCCGGCGCGCGCGATTGCGTGATGCGGAACCGGGTCGCAACGAACGCAAGATCCGTGAGCGTCGCATTGCCAGCAGGGTTGAGGCCCGTTACGTGATAGTCGCTGTACGCCGCCGCGAAGTTGAGCGGCATCGGCCCGGTCAGGTTGCAGGTGAGTTGCGCGCCGGCCGCAGAGTACGCCGCAACGGCACGCTCCAGATACTCTTCGTCGGTCGAGTAAACGAACGCAGTGATGCCGCCACCGGCACGCGCGTCCGCAGCAGCTTCGCTGAGTGCGCGTTCACGATCGTCCGTCGTGATGACGAAACTCATCGGGCCAAAACGTTCTTCGCCGTACAGATCCTTCGCGCCAGCGTCGACACTGACCAACAGCGGCGTGCGTGTGCGCGCCCGGGGGAAATCCGGGTGCGCGTACGGCGCCGACGCGCACAGGATGCGGCCTCGCCGTGCGCCCTCATCCGCCATCTGGTCAATCAACGCCGGCGTCCCGGCACCCTGGATCGCCGCCATGATCGGTGCGGCTCGTTTTGCATCCCCGGCGATGTTGGCGATACCGGCCGCCAGCAGCGCGCCGAATTCGTCCGCGTCGATGCGGCCGCCCGCATGACGAATACCATCGCGCGGCACGTACAGGTTTTGCGGCGACGTGCACATCTGCGCAGAAAACAGACTCAGCGTGGTGGCCAGGCTCTTGATCACCGGCTCGAGCTGGTCGACCGACTCAATCACGACGGTGTTCACGCCCGACGTTTCCGAATAGCACAATGCGGGATGTGCATTGGCCTCCACCCACGAACCAAACCGCGCGCTGCCCGTGAAATCGACAATGGCCGTCTGTGGATGCTTGACCAGGACCTTGCCGACGGGCGTCTCGAACGTGTCGAGACACAAGGTGACGAGATCGGGCGAGAACCCGGCCTGAGCCAGGACTTCGCGGCACGTGCGCACGGCAAGCGCCATCGGCAGGATTGCCGTCGGGTGCGGCTTGATGATCACCGGGTTTCCCGTGGCCAGGCTCGCCAGCATGGCCGGGTACGCATTCCAGGTGGGAAAGGTCGCGCAAACGAAGCACACGGCGACACCGCGTGGCACGAGCTGGTAGCGCTTGCGCAGCCGGATCGTCGTCGACCCGAAGCGTCGCTCCCACAGCGCCTCGGCCGGTACCTCCGTCATCGCAGCGTATGCATAGGCCAGCGCCTCGACACCACGATCGAGCGCGTTGGTGCCGCTGCCCGCGTAGCTCATCGGCCCGCTCTGGCCTGCGGTGTGCATGACGGCCTGCGCCGTTTCAAAAACACGCTCATAGAGGCGATCGACAATTTCCATGCACACACCGAGGCGGGCTTGCGGCGTCGCGGTGGCCCAGCGCGGCATCGCATCCCGTGCCGCGTTGAACAGCGCGTCGATATCGGCACGCGGGTAGTCGATACCCAGGGGCTCGAGCGTGTACGGCGAGACCTCGGCACCGATGTGTTCGATCGTACCGGGCTGGTCCAGCTTGAATGGCCGCCCGAGCTGCGCCTGGAACGCTGCGACACCCGCCTCTGCGGCCACAGCGCCGCCACGGTGACGGTCCGGCGTTTCCGGGAACAACGTAAAGTATCCACGCTCGAGACACGCCCTGCGGGCGGCGCCCAGCGCCGCCTCGTGCTTGTCGAACAGAGTGGAAGTCATCGCGTTTTCCTCGTCGCTTTCTTCTGCCGCGCGCTGGCTGGACGCCACTGCAACCGATGCACACGCACGCCGCCCGGCACGGCTTCCTCGGCGGAAAGCGTGAGCGTGTGTCCACGCATGTGGATCTTGCGCGTCTGCACCGTGCCTACCAGTGCCGGATTGTGTGACAGCGTCACGTGATGCTCCACCGACTGGCCCACGATCCGCCACCGGCAGCAGTAGCCGAAGAACGTGTCGAACGCAGCGGCTTTTTCGCTCTCGGGCGCGGCTCGTGGATTGCCCCGCGACAGACGCGGACGCCCCGCAGCCGTCATCGCCGCGCTCATCCAGCCATCTGTCGTGTAGATCAGCAGGCCGGTCGCGTCGGTACCCAGCGGTTCCGTCACGGACCCGCCCTCGTAGGTGATGAACCAGCGTTGCAGTTGCCACGTGCCCAACAGTCGCTTGCGCTCGAAGTCGTCCACCTTCATGACGCAGGTCTGCCAAAGGCGGGGTGACGCAGCGCGGCCGCGTACTCGGCCGCGTACCGGTCGACGATCGTCGCGGTTGGCTCGACGGCGCGGATGTGATCAACACCCTGCCCCGCCGACCAGATGTTTTTCCAGGCCTTGAGCTGGCCCTGCGAATTGGTCCAGTCCATCTTATCCTTGCCGACGAGCGCGTTCGGGTCGAGACCCGCTGCGACGATGCTTTCGCGCAGGTACCACGCATCCGCGCCCGTGAAGGTCTTGGTCATCACCAGGTCTTCGAACGACGCGCGCACCACCATCTCGCGGTACTCCTGCACCGCAAGGCTTTCCTCGGCAACGATGAATGGCGTGCCTGCGTAAGCGAGGTCCGAGCCGAGCAATTCTGCTGCGCGCACCGCGCCGCCATGGCCGATGCTGCCCCCCAACACGATGATGCCGTCGTAGAACTCGCGCACCGCCTGCACGAACGCGAACGGCGAGACCTTGCCGGTGTGGCCACCAGCCCCTGCGCTGACGAGCACCAGTCCGTCGGCGCCCGCCGCGGCCGCCTTGCGCGCGAAGGCGAGACTGCTGACATCCGCAAAGACCATTCCGCCGTAGGCATGCACGTGCCCGATGGCCTGCGCGGGACTGCCCAGCGCAGTAATCACCAGGGGCGGCCGATAGCGATCGACCAGTTCGAGCTCCGGACCGAGCCGGTCGTATGAACTGTGCATGACGAGGTTCAGCGCCCACGGTCCCACTTGTCCTGGGGCGGCGTGGCAGGCTGCCGCGTGCCCTACCGACACTTGCTGCAGCCAGCCGTCGAGGATCTCGAGCGACCGCGCGTTCGGCGTCGGGAACGCGGCACAGATACCGGCACGGCAAGCAGCGAGCACCAGGTCGGGGCCTGACACCAGGAACATCGGCGCGGCAACCAGTGGCAGCCGCATGCCCCCGGTCAGCGTGGCAAGGCGCTCCGCGCGACTGCCCTTCGGGTCATTCGACACTTCACATCTCCCCTATGACTTGCACTATAGTACTCTGGTCGTGAACCGGGCCGACAGCGACTTATCCTGAGGAAACGCACGATGCGCAAGTACACGGACATCTCGACGCAGGATCCGCCGGACCGCCCCACGTGGGTGGACGGCATCGACAACCCCTACCTGCACGGTCCGTACACGCCCGTCGTGTCCGAAATCACGGCGGTCGACCTCAAAGTCACGGCCGGCGAGATTCCGGACGACCTCTTCGGCGCTTACATGCGCAATGGTCCCAATCCGGTGTTCAAGCCGCGCGGCGATTATCACTGGTTCGACGGCGACGGCATGGTGCATGGCGTGTACTTCCGCGACGGCCGTGCCAGCTACATCCGCAAGTGGGTGCAGACTCGCTCGCTGCACGACGAGATCGAGCGCGGCAAGGTCGAGCTGTCCGGGATCATGGGGCCCTACGATCTTTCGGGCGTCGCCGGGCACGAAGTCGAATCGATGAATCCCGACTACTGCAAGGACACGTCGAACACGACGCTGAACTTCCACAACGGCAAGCTCCTGTCGGCCTGGTACAACGCCGGTCGCGTCTACACGCTCGACCCGCTCACGCTCGAGACCGCTGGCGAGCAGGACTTCGCGGGCGGGCTCGACACGCCCATGAACGCGCACGGCAAGACCGATCCGCGCACCGGCGAGTTCATCAATTACGGTTACACGGATTTCCAGCCGTGGCTCACGTACTACGTGGTCGGCGCCGACGGCGCGGTGAAGCACAAGACGCGGGTCGACTTGCCGGGGCCGCGCCTGCCGCACGACACCACGATCACCAGGAATTACACCATTCTGCATGACTTCCCGCTGTTCCACGACCTCGACGTGCTGAAGCGCACGGGTCATCGTGTCGTGCAGTTCAAGCGTGACATGCCGACTCGATTCGGCGTGATTCCCCGTTATGGCACGCAGGAGCAGGTACGCTGGTTCGAGTTCGCACCGGGCTATGTGCTGCACATGGTCAACGCGTGGGAGGACGGCGACTGGATCACGATGGACGGCTGTTTTCAGCCTGACCCGACCATCCGCCGCAATCCCGAGGAAGGCCATCTGGCCTCGATGCTTGCGTACCTGCGCTATACCGGCCACCTGCGTCGCTGGCGCATGAACCTCAAGACTGGCGAGACGAGCGAGCAACCACTGTCGGACCTCAACACCGAGTTCTGCCTGCCGGACACGGCAAGGCTCGGCGAGCGCACGCGCTACTCGTATCACCAGCTGATCCCGACCGACCTGCAGACGCTGGCATTCGAGGGGCTCGTAAAGTTCGACCACGAGAACGGCGCGAGCGAAATCTACCATTACCCCGCGGGCTGGTTCCCGAGCGAGGCGCCGTTCGCCCCAAGCTCGCGCGGCGGCGACGAAGACAGCGGCTATGCCATCACGCTGGCGACCAACATCCACGACTACCGCTCCGAAGCGTGGATCTTCGACGCGAAACGCATCACGGCTGGGCCGCTGGCGCGGGTGAGCCTGCCGGGACGCGTGGCCGCCGGTTTCCACGCGTCGTGGGTCACCGGCGACCACCTCTGGCCTCAGGCGCGCGCCGCGTCCTGACGCGCGAGTTCGGACTCGAGATACGCCACGAGCGAGCGTGGCGTGTCTTTCGAAACGCGCGTGCGGTCGTACACGTGGGCGGGCCGGATCGCACGGTCGAACCAGACCAGTTCTTCTTCCGGCTGCGCAGGGCGGGTCCCTGCGAGCCAGAGCGCCGTGTCGGCACCCGATGCGGCATCGCGCAGGATGGATTTCAGGATCTTGCGAAACCGCGGCAACGAACGCTTGACGCCGTCGGTGTCGGCCCAGCCCGGATGCATCACATAGAAAGCGATGCCGCGGCTGCCATGCGTGTTGCGCCAGTGCTGGTTCAGCACGATCTGCGCGCGCTTGTGAAAGCCGTACGCGACCACGCCGTTGTACTTCGCTGGATCCGTCACGTTCAACATCGCGACCATCAGCGGCATGTTGTAGCCACCGCCCGACGTCATGTTGATCACGGTCGACTGCGGCCCTGACAAAAGCCCCGCGCGGATGAGTCCTTCCGTCAACTGGTAGTGGCTCAGCAGGTTCGAGACGAACGAGCTTTCGCGCCCTTCTGGCGTCACGGCAAGATCGTCGAGCAGCACGCCCACGTTGTTGACGAGCACGTCGACCTTGCGGCCCGCGGCCTGCAGGCGCCGCAACAGGCGCTCGGTGTCTGCCTGCAACGTGAAATCGCAGCATTCGGTATCGACACCCGCAATGCCTGCCTGGCGCGCGTCGTCCCGCAGCGCGGCGAGCTTCGATTCACTGCGGGCTACCGCAGTGACGGTTGCGCCTGCCTGCGCCGCGGCCAGCACGATGTGCCGCCCGATGCCGCCCGAACCGCCGGACACGAGCCAGTGCTGGCCGCGGTAATCGGGCGTGAACTTCTCCCAGGACAATCCACGCCAGCGGTAACCCACCTGGGTGAAGCTGGCCGTAAAACGGCTGTAGAAGCCGACAATTTTCTTCAACTGCTGATAATTCATCTTTCCCCCGGAGACTTTGTCGGCCACGACCGGGACCGCTCCCGCCGATGCTAAACTGTGGCGCTACAAAGCGTCGCCCTGGATATGTCGACCAGCAAAACCGCAAAGCGCGCGCCGCGCGCCCGCGATATCGAAACCATCCGCGTGCTGCTGCACAGCGGCGAGGTCGCGCGGGCGCTGCAGGTGGTGGGCGATCGCTGGTCGTTCCTGCTCATGCGCGACGCGTTTCTCGGCGTACGACGCTTCGAGGACTTGCGTCGTCGCACCGGCGCATCGCGTGGCACGCTCACGGCCCGCCTGAACTCCATGGTCGACTCGGGACTGCTGTATCGCAGTCCGTACGGCAGCGCGCCCAGCAGGCTGGAATACCGTCTGACCGAAAAAGGCCTCGCGTTTTACCCCGTCGCACTGTGCATGTGGACGTGGGAGAACCGCTGGGGTGGCGAATTCGGCCTGCCGCCGAGGTTGATGCACACGACCTGTGGCAAGTCGTTGCACCCGAGCCTCGTGTGCGCACATTGCGAATCCGGCATTACCTGGCGCGACATGGTGTTCAAGCCCGGCCCCGGCGCGCACAGCCATCCCTCCCCGCCCGCTGCCACGCGTCGCCGGGAAAGCGCCGCGTCGTCCAACGGCAACGGCGTCGACACGACCATGTTCCACAGCGTGGACACGGTGGGCGACCGCTGGACTGCGCTGCTCGTGGGCGCGCTTTTTTTCGGCCTGCATCGCTACGACGACATCAATGCCGCGCTCGGCATCGCCACCAACATCCTGGCAGACCGGTTGCGACGCCTGCTGGCCGCCGGCGTCATCGAGCAGCGGCTGTACCAGGACCATCCGCCACGCCATGAATACCACCTGACGGTCAAGGGCTGGGACCTCCTGCAGTTCACCATCGCGATGCACGACTGGGGCACGCGCTGGATCCCATCGCCGCATGGCCCCGGCCTGCTGTTGCGGCATCGGTCGTGCGGTAAACGGCTGCGGGCGAAAGTCATTTGCGGCAGCTGTGGCGCTGCCGTCGAAGCGCGCGAAGTGAAGATCGGCGGACCGGTACGCCAGCCTGTCGCTCAACGACGTGGCGGCCAGGGAAAAAAGCCGCTGGTGCGACGCACGTAGTCCTCGTACCCCGGGCGCTTCTTCAGCATGCGCCGCTCCAGCAGTTCCTTGCCCATCATGCCGAGGATCGACCACGTCATGAGCGCGGGCGAGAACACCGTGAACCAGCCCCACGGATGTTCGCAGGCGACGAGCCAGAAGCCCCACCAGACGCAGGTCTCGCCGAAATAGTTCGGGTGGCGCGAGTAGCGCCACAACCCCGTGTCCAGCACTTTTCCTGCATTGACCGCATTGGCCTTGAAACGCGCGAGCTGGAAATCCGCAACGCCTTCAAACATCACGCCGAGCAACACCAGCGCCGTGCCGAGCCAGGCCAGGGGTCCGAGCGTGGCGGGCTCGGGCGCCGTTTGCGCAACCAGGAACGGTGCGATCGCAATGAAAACGATCGCGCCCTGATACAGGTTGATGCGCGTGAGGCTGTGCCACGCGAAGTTACCGCCCTGGTCCTCAATATGCTTGCGCAGGCGCGCGTAACGCGGGTCCTCGCGGCCCCAGTTGCGCCATGCCAGGTACCCGCCGAGGCGCGTGGCCCAGATCACGGCGAGCACTGCAATCAGGATGCGACGTGGTTCAGCGCCATGCGCAACGAATACGCCGAGCACCGCCGCAGCGGCGATGCAGGGTGCAAACCAGATGTCGACGAGACTGGAGTCGCGCATTGCCATGCTGACCGCCCACAGCAGCACGAACGAGCCGAAGATCAGGGCAGCGTTGGCGAGAGCGAGGCGGATCAGGTCTTCGAGCATGGGGTCTGGCGCTCCGTTGGATCAGATGGTCATCGCGCCGCTGAGTGGTGGCATCCAGTCGAGCTGCGCCTGGCGGGCCAGCAAAGCGTCGATGCGTGCAGCGATCACGTCCGGCAGGGGCACCGTTCGTCGTGCGTCCAGGTCCGCAGCGGCAGTAACGAACTCCACCACGCTCGCCAGTCGGTCGTGCGTGACGTTGAGCAGGAACACATGGCCGTGCACGCGCTTCGCGTTGCGCGCCGAGAAGCCCAGGTGCAACGCCACTTCCTCGCCCACGTGCACTTCGTGCTGGTACCAGATGTGATGTTCCAGGTCGAAGAGGCCGCGTCGTTCGGTGCGGACCCACTCATCGCTGATTCCAAGCAATGCCAGCAGCGGCTCGCTGGTCATGTCGTACATCGTGAGGTGGTGCTTCACGTTGACGTGACCGTTGAGGTCCTCCCACTCCTGCGGCACGCGCACGCGCACCAGTTCGGGCAGCTGTCGCACCTGCTCGGCCGTCGGCATCGTGACGCGCAATCCGGTCCCCCCTGACCGGCCCGCCGGTCACTTGCACAATCGAACGCAGGCCCCTATCCTGACTTCGTCCAGCCAATCCAGCAAGGGCGATTCCGGCCGGAGGTCGATTGATGAGCCACGCAAGCACTATCAGGGCGTATTACGCCGCATGGGTCGCCGACGACCTCAATGCCGTCATGGACCTCTGCACCGACGACGTCATCGCCAACAACGTGCCGATCGGGCCCATCCACGGCAAGGAGAAGGTTCGCAGCTTCCTGGCGAAGTTCGGCAACACGATGACGCAGAAGCGGTACGACGTGCACCGCATCCTTGAAGACGGCAACTCAGCGGTCGTCGAGGGCGTCGAGAACTATGTCAAGGACGGCAAGCAGGTGAGCCTGCCCTACATGTCCACGTATCTCTTTCGCGGCAGCCAGATCTGCGAATGGCGCGACTACTTCGACCTGCAGACGGTGCTCAAGCAGCTCGACCTGCCGCTCGACGGCTCGCGCCCACAGAAATCCGCGCCCGGCCACTGAGCTCAACGTGGGCATCGAGACGCGGCGTCCGCCGTGGCTGGACCCGGCAGCGCCCGCGCGCGACGACGTGGTGCTGAAAGCGATGCTCGATGCGCGCGCCGCGCGCCATCCCGATCGGCGTTTTGCACTGTTCGACGACGGCAGTTCCTGGACCTATGCCGAATGCCGCGATGCGGTGCGAGCTGCAGCGGCTGGGCTGCAACGCCTGGGCGTCAAGAAAGGCGACAGGGTCATCGCATGGCTGCCCACGGGCCGCTCGATGGTGCTGACGTGGTTTGCTGCAAATTACCTGGGTGCAGTGTTCGTGCCCCTCAACACGGCCTACCGCGGTGACGTGCTGACTCACGTCGTGAACGCAGCGGGCGCCAGCGTGATGGTGGCGTACCACAGCCTGGTCGACCGGCTCGCAGGCCTGGATCTGCCGCATCTGCGGCAGGTGGTGATGGTCGGCGGCACCCACCGCAACGCCGCATTGGGCTCGCTCGACGTGGTGCCCGAGTCGGCTCTGGCGGGCGATGTCGCACAACTCGACGAGAGCGCCGAGATTGAGCACTGGGACATCCAGTCGATCATCTACACGTCGGGCACCACCGGCTATTCGAAGGGCGTGCTCTCGCCGTACCTGCAGCTGTACATGACGGCAATGACCGTCTACGGCTACATGGCCGAGGGCGCCGCCATTCTCGTGAACCTGCCCATGTTTCATGTCGGCGGCACGAGTCCTACTTAC
>JANNGT010000118.1:0-1764 GCA_031404015.1 Gammaproteobacteria bacterium
CAACGCGGGCAGCAGGGCAGGCGCGGGCAGCGACGCCTGCAGCAGTTCGCCCAGCGCCGCCGCGATCGCGCCCTGCGCGATATAGCCCAGCGCGCAGCCCAGCGCGCAGGCGCCGGCCCCGAGCAGCAGGAACTCCGTGCCCCGGACGATCAAGGTGCTGCATCCCGAGAAACTCGAAGGCGGGCGCGTCGGTGACACGGTTGACGTCACCTTCACGGACGCACTCGCCATTAAGGTCGTCGAGGCGCCCGCCAAGTAAGCGGCAGGTCCAGGCTGGCGCCCCCCGGTGTGCATTGCCATCGGGCGGGCGCGGGCGCGGGCGCGGGCGACCGCGACGGTCGGTGTGGCAGGAGGGTGCCCCCGCCGCGTTAGGATTGCGCCGACGGCAGGGGGTCCCCGTGCCTGACCGCGGAGGGGTGTCCGCCTCCCTATGCTCGGTGGCCCATCCCGCACCGCGCTCCGGAGAATTCCATGCAAGTACACGAAGTCATGACGCCAGACGTCACCACCGTTCGCCCCGATTCATCCCTGATCGAAATCGCGAAGATCATGCGCGAAGAAGACATCGGTGCCGTCCCAGTCACGGACAACGAGCAATTGCTCGGCATGGTCACGGACCGCGACATCGTCATTCGCGGTCTGGTCGAAGGCCACGACGGGCTCGATCGCACTGCCGCCGACGTGATGTCACCCGATGTGCGCTGCTGCGCTACCGACGACGACGTCGAGGACGTCTTGCGCGACATGGGCGACCAGCAGCTGCGGCGGATGCCGGTGATCGACGACGACAAGCGCCTGGTCGGCATCGTGTCGCTGGGTGACCTGAGCCGCGAAGCGAAGCCGAAGCAGGCCGGCAAATCACTCAAGGATATTTCGGAGCCGACTGGACAATAAAGCCAGTCCCGCTTGAAATGAAAAAAGCCGGGCATCACTGCCCGGCTTTTTTTGTGCCCATAGCGCAGCGGCGTGGGTCAGCTGCGCTTGCGCTGCGATTACTTCGTCGGCGTAGCCGGCGCCCCCTGGCCTGCCACGAACGGGTACTGGGAGAAGATCGCCGTGACGGCGTTGTTGATGGTGCCCTGCCTGTCCTGCAGCATCTTTGACGTTACGACGTCCTCGATTCCGCCCTGATAGACGGCCTGCTGCTTCTCACGATCGATGACGTCCATGACCAGCGTGCCCACCTTGTAGCGACGCGTCGACACTTCGGTGCCACCGTGGCCATACCCGTAGGCGCCGTAGGGCGCGCCGCGCCAGCCGCGATAGCCGTAGCTGGGGCCGTAGTACGGTGCGGGGGTCGACTGGATGTCGGTCTTTTCCTCCAGCTTGCCTTTGAAATTCAGCAGCAGATCGGCGTCCTGTGCCTTCACGTAGCCACGCGCTTCCATCTCGCGTGCCGCCGCCTGCTGAATCGTCTGCTGCGCGATCGACTTGAACTCCGTGCCTTCCTTGCCGGGCTCGGTCAGGAAGTTGTAGGTCTTGTACTTGCTGAAGTCCGCCGCGCGATCGTAATCGCCACGGACGTCCGGCCCGCTGGCGCAGCCGGTAAGCGCAGCCGCGGCGATGAGCGCTGCAACGAATGGCATGCGCTTTGAACGGATCAGGGTCATGAGTGTTTACCTCGCACGAATGGGGTTGGGCGCGCCAGTCATCGTCACTTCGCGAGTGGGACGTTCTGCACGGCGGGCAGGCGCAACAGCGTGTTGAGCTTGTTTTCGACCTGCACGAAACGCAGCACCTTCGTGGTGGGGAGCACCTTGTCGA
>JANNGT010000119.1:0-8727 GCA_031404015.1 Gammaproteobacteria bacterium
CTGGGCGACTTGGCCAGCACGATCGCGGCTTCGGCATCGTGGTCGAGGTAATTGAGCGTGGTGACGATCGACCAGCGGTCCATCTGGCCCTGGTTGATCTGCTGCGTGCCGTGGTACAGGCCGCTGGTGTCGCCCAGGCCGATCGTATTGGTCGTCGCATACAGCCGGAAGAATGGATGCGGGCTGATGATGCGGTTCTGGTCGAGCAGCGTGAGCTTGCCGCTGGCCTCGAGCACGCGCTGGATCACGAACATCACGTCCGGACGGCCCGCGTCGTACTCGTCGAACACCAGCGCGATGGGCCGCTGCAGTGCCCACGGCAGCAACCCTTCGCGGAATTCCGTGATCTGCCGGCCGTCCTTGACCACGATCGCGTCGCGGCCGACCAGGTCGATGCGGCTCACGTGGCCGTCGTGGTTGATGCGAACCAGCGGCCTGTTGAGCCGCGCGGCCACCTGCTCAACGTGAGTCGACTTACCCGTGCCGTGATACCCCTGCACCATCACACGGCGGTTGTGGCGGAAGCCCGCCAGGATCGCGAGCGTGGTGTCGGGATCGAAGCGGTAGCTGTCGTCGCGGTCGGGCACGTACTCGCTGTGCTGCGAGAACGCCGGCACGAGCATGTCGCTGTTCACGCCGAATTCGCGCGCCGGCATTTCGATGTCGGGGCGCAGGTTGATCAGGTCGTCGGCCTCGGTCATCTCACGACCCCAGGTGGATCCACGCCGACTTCGTCTGCGTGTAACTCAGCAGGCCTTCGAGGCATTTGTCGCCCGCCTGGCCGGATTGCTTGTGGCCGAGGAACGGCGAGGTCGTGTCGCCATGGTCGAAGCAGTTGACGTACAGCGTGCCGGCCTCGAGGCCACGCACCGCTTCGTGCGCCGATTTCAGGTTGCTGGTCCAGACCGAGCCCGCGAGGCCGTAGATCGAGTCGTTGGCAATGCGCAACGCATCCTGCAGCCCGTCGACCTCGATCAGCGTGGCGACGGGCCCGAAGATCTCTTCCTGCGCGATCACCATGCGGTTGTGCACGTTCGTAAATAGCGCCGGGTTGACGTAATAACCGGTGCGGTCCGGCACGTCGCCGCCAAACTCGAGCCTGGCGCCTTCCTCACGCCCCTTGGCGATGTAGCCCAGCACTCGTTCGTGCTGCTTCTGCGTGACCAGTGGGCCCATGTTCGTCGCGGGATCGAGCGGGTCTCCCGCTACGTACGCGTTCCGGCCTTTTTCGATGAACTTCGCCGTGAACTCAGCGGCGATGCGCTTGTCGACGAGCAGGCGCGAACCGGCGCTGCAGACTTCGCCCATGACGTTGAAAATGCCGTTGATCGCGTAGGTTACTGCGCGATCCATGTCCTCGAGATCATGCAGGAAAATCTGCGGCGACTTCCCGCCGCATTCGAGGCTGACCCGCTTCATGTTCGACTGGCCCGCGTACACCAGCATCTTCTTGCCCGTGATCGACGATCCGGTGAATGAGATCTTGGCCACGTCGTTGTGCAGCGCGAGCGGTGCCCCCGCATCGGCGCCGTAACCGTTGACCACGTTCAGCACGCCCGCCGGGGCGCCCGCCTCCATGAAGAGTTCCGCGAGCAACAGCGCGGATAACGGCGCCTGCTCCGCGGGCTTCAGCACCACGCAGTTGCCCGCTGCCAGCGCAGGCGCGATCTTCCAGGCGATCTGCATCAGCGGGTAGTTCCACGGCGTGATGCACCCCACCACGCCGAGCGGTTCGCGCAGCGTGTAATGGAACGCATCGATGGCCGTCGCCGTGACCGACCCTTCGACCTTGTCGGACAGTTCGCCGAAGTACCGGAACGTCAGCGCCGACTGCGGCACGTCGACCGCCACCATGTCGCGCACAGGCTTGCCCATGCACAGCGTGTCGAGCAGCGTGAAGTCCGCGGTGTGCTGTTCGATCAACGCCGCGAGGCGATTCATGACGTCCAGACGGTCCCGGGGCGCCATGCGACGCCAGGTGCCGGCCTTGAAGGCCCGCTGCCCGCTCGCAACGGCAGACTCGATGTCCGCCGCGTTACCCGAGGCCACTTCGCACAGCGGCTGGGCCGTCGCCGGGTTCACGACGGTGAAGCGGCGGTCGCCCGCCGCTACGTGACGGCCGTCGATGAAATGGCCGGTCGAATAGCTCATTTCGGCGGCCAGGCGTTGCCACTCGGCGCGACTTTGCGGGACGGACATGGAAACCTCGAGTTCGGGGTCGCAGGCACGCGACCGGAGCCGGAGTTTAAACCACAAACTTTTAGCGGATCGGTAGATAAAACTTTAGGCGGGCATGCGGCTTTTTATGCCAGTCTTCGGTACGCGCGGAGGCTCGTCCGTCCTGCGCAACAACCTACGGAGTGGCACGTGACAGAGACCCCGAATCCGGGACGCCGGCCGTCCGGGCGCGACGCGCGCCGGGCCCAGCGCTCCGCTCCCCTGCCCGATCACCTGCGCCCCGTGCGCCCGGGCATGCCGTCCGGCCGCTACCAGCCGTTGACGCAGGACGACATCCAGAAGATTCACCGGACCGCGCTGCGCCTGCTGGCAGAGGTTGGACTGGCCGACGCACCCGAGAGCGGGGTCGAGTACCTCACGCGGGCGGGCTGCACGCTGAACGACAACGGCCGCCTGCTGTTCCCCGCGGCGCTGGTCGAGGACACGCTGGCCAAGGCGGCCCGCAATTTCCCGCTGCACGCGCAGGATCCGCGCTACGACCTCGAGCCCTGGGGCAAGCGCACGTATTTCGGTACGGCAGGCGCCGCCGTCAACATGGTCGACCCACGCACGGGTTACCGCGAATCGACGATCAGGGACCTGTTCGACATCGGTCGCATCGTCGACGTGATGGAGCACATCCACTTCTTCCAGCGCGCGGTCGTGCCGCGCGACATCCCAGATCCGTTCGAGATGGACTTCAACACCTGCTACGCCGCCGTCTCGTCCACGACGAAACACGTGGGCAGCAGCTGGGTCCAGCCCGAACACGTCGAGGCCTCGCTCGAAATGCTGCACATGATTGCGGGCGGCGAGAAGCAATGGCGCGAGCGCCCGTTCGTTAGCCAGTCCAACTGTTTCGTCGTGCCGCCGATGAAGTTCGCGACAGATGCCTGCAAGTGCATGGAAGTCGCCGTGCATGGCGGCATGCCCGTGCTGCTGTTGTCCGCCGGCCAGGCGGGCGCAACGGCGCCGGCCGCTTTGGCGGGCGCGCTAGCGCAGGAAGTGGCGGAATGCCTCGCCGGCCTCGTCTACGTCAACGCGATCAAGCCGGGACATCCGTCGATCTTCGGCACGTGGTGCTTCGTCTCCGACCTGCGCACGGGCGCGATGTCGGGCGGCAGCCCCGAGCAGGCGCTGCTGTCGGCCGCGGCTGGCCAGATGGCGCATTTTTACGATCTAACGGGCGGCACCCCCTCCGGCATGACGGACTCGAAGGTGCCGGACGGCCAGGCGGGCGCGGAAAAGGCGTTGAATCACGCGCTCGTCGGCAACTCGGGCGCCAACATGATCTACGAGTCGGCCGGCATGCACGCGAGCCTGCTCGGGTTCTCGCTTGAAAGCCTCGTCATCGACAACGACATCATCGGCGCCGCACAGCGCACGATCAAAGGCATTGAAGTCACCGACGAACGTTTGTCGTTCGAGACGATCAAGGACGTCTGCCTGAACGGGCCCGGCCACTTCCTGGGCAGCGAACAGACGTTGCAGCTGATGGAGACGGAATACCTCTACCCGGGCGTGGGCGATCGCAAGAGCCCCAACGAGTGGAACGAGATGGGCGGGCTCGACGTCACGCAGCGCGCGCTGGCCAAGGTCGAGGAGATCCTCGGCCATCACTTCCCTTCGCATGTTGCGGAAGCGGTGGACGCCGAGATCCGTCGGCGTTTCCCGGTCAAGCTGGACCGCTCGCACATGCAGCCGTCGGCCGACGCCGCCGCCACACGACGGGTCGGCGCGGGCTGAGTCCGGTACCGCCCTGATGGCACTTCCGAGCCACGCCAACGTCGTCATCGTCGGAGGCGGCATCGCCGGCTGTTCGATCGCGTACCACCTGACGCGCATCGGCATCACCGACGTCGTGCTGCTCGAACGCAAGTCGCTCACCTGCGGCACTACGTGGCATGCCGCGGGTCTGGTAGGACAATTGCGCGCCACGAGCAACCTGACCGAGCTCGCCAAGTACACGGCCGATCTCTATCACTCGCTCGAGGCCGAGACGGGCCAGGCCACGGGCTTCAAGCAGAACGGGTCGCTCAGCGTGGCGTTGACTCGTTCTCGGCTCGAGGAACTGCAACGCGGCGCATCGATGGGCAAGACGTTCGGGCTGCGCATCGACGAACTGACGCCGGGCGAAATCAAGGAACGCTGGCCACTGCTGGAGACGGGCGACGTGGTCGGTGGAATTTTCCTGCCCAAGGATGGACAGACGAATCCCATCGACACCACGCAGGCGCTGGCCAAGGGCGCACGCCAGCGCGGCGCGAAGATCCTCGAGAACACGAAGGTGGAGCGCATCCGGGTCGAAAAGGGTCGTGCCGTCGGTGTCGAAACCGCTGTCGGCTACATCGCGGCCGACACCGTCGTCCTGTGCGCCGGCATGTGGTCGCATCGCATGGCCGCTGACATCAACGTGGCGATTCCGCTGCACGCGGCCGAGCATTTCTACATCGTCACGGAGCCCATCGCGGGCCTGCCGGGCAACCTGCCCGTGCTGCGCGTGCAGGACGAATGCGCGTACTACAAGGAAGACGCGGGCAAGCTGCTGATGGGCTGCTTCGAGCCTGTGGCGAAACCCTGGGGCATGCGGGGCATTCCCGAGGACTTCTGCTTCGATTCCTTGCCCGAGGACTACGATCACTTCGAACCGATCCTGGAAGCTGCGGTGCGTCGCGTGCCGGCACTCGGCTCGGCTGGTATCGCGCTGTTTTTCAACGGCCCCGAAAGTTTTACGCCTGACGATCGCTATTACATCGGCGAAACGCCCGAAGTGCGCGATCTGTTCGTCGCAACGGGTTTCAATTCGGTGGGTATTGCTGCGAGCGGCGGCGCGGGCAAAGTCGTCGCCGACTGGATTCGCGACCGGCGGCCGCCGCTGGACCTCGCCGATGTCGACGTGCGTCGCGTCATGCCATTCCAGGCCAACAAGCGTTACCTGCACGATCGCACCGTCGAGACGCTGGGCCTGCTCTATGCGATGCACTGGCCGTACTACCAGTACCAGACGGCGCGCAATGCGCGGCGCACGCCGCTGCACGATCGCCTCGTCGCAGCGGGCGCCTGCATGGGCGAGACCGCGGGCTGGGAGCGCCCGAACTGGTATGCGGCGCCCGGTTCCACGCCGCAGTACGAATATTCGTACGGCCGCCAGAACTGGTTCGACGCCTGCCGCGTCGAATGCGAGGCCGTGCGCGATGCCGTCGCGCTGTTCGACCAGACCTGCTTTGCCAAATTCCTGGTGCAGGGACGCGACGCCTGCGCGGTCCTGAACCACATGTCGACCTCCAACGTCGACGTGGCCGCAGGACGTATCGTTTACACGCAATGGCTCAACGAGCGCGGCGGCATCGAAGCCGATCTCACGATCACGCGGCTCGGCGAGCGCGAGTTCATGGTCGTCACCTCGGCGATCTGCCAGACGCGCGACCTGGCGTGGCTGCGGCGAGGTATCGAGGCACGGCTCGACGCGCACTGCACCGTGACCGACGTCACCTCCGGGATCGCCATGCTCGGCGTGATGGGCCCACGCAGCCGTGAACTGCTGCAGCGAGTGTCGGGCGCGGACCTGTCGAACGACGCGCATCCGTTCGGTCAGTCACGCGAGATCGAGATTGGCTATGCGCGAGTGCGTGCCAGCCGCATCACCTATGTCGGCGAACTGGGTTGGGAGCTCTACGTCCCCACCGAACACTGTCTCGACGTGTACGAACAACTGGTGCAGGCCGGTGCGCCACTGGGACTGCAGCACGCCGGCTACCACGCGATGGGCGCGTGCCGCGTCGAAAAGGGCTACAAGCACTGGAGCCACGACATCGGCGACGAGGACACGCCCCTCGAAGCCGGGCTCGGGTTCACGGTGGCGTGGGACAAGCCGGACGGTTTCGTCGGCCGCGAAGCCCTGCTCAAGCAGAAGGCCGCAGGTCCGCTCAAGCGTCGTCTCGTGCAGGTCATGCTCGAAGACACCTCTGCTGCGGCACCGCTGCTCTACCACGAGGAACCGATCGTTCGCGACGGCGTCATCGTGGGCTCCATCCGTTCCGGTGCGTGGGGCCATCGCCTGGACCGCTCCATCGGCATGGGCTACGTGACGTGTGTGGACGGCGTCACGCCCGAATGGTTGGCCACGGGTCAATGGGAAGTCGAAGTCGCGTGCCGTCGGCACGCGGCTCGAGTGCAGTCACAGCCTTGGTACGATCCGCGCAACGAGCGGATCAGGAGTTGAGCGCAGCATGAAGACGCACGCCCGGGTAATCGTGATCGGCGGCGGCTCCGTCGGTTGCAGCGCGTTGTATCACCTGACGCAGCTGGGCCTCACGGACGTCGTGCTGCTCGAGCGCGACGAACTCACGGCCGGCTCCACGTGGCACGCCGCGGGCAACTGCCCGAACTTTTCCACTTCCTGGAACGTGATCAAGCTGCAGCGTCACAGCACGAAGCTGTATTCGACACTGGCCGACAAGGTCGGCTACGACATCAATTATCACGTCACGGGCAGCGTGCGGCTTGCGCACACACGAGACCGGGTCGATGAGTTCAAGCACGTCACCTCGCAGGCGCGCGCGCAGGGCATCGAGTTCCAAATGCTGAGCCCGGCCGAGATCGTCGAGCGGCATCCCTTTGTCGACACCACCGGCATCCTGGCCGGACTCTACGATCCCTACGACGGCGACATCGACCCGGCCCAGCTGACGCAGGCGCTGGCCAAGGGCGCTCGCGACGCGGGTGCGACCATCTACCGCGGCACGCGTGTCACCTCGATCGAGCGGCTGCCGTCTGGCGAGTGGAAGGTGCACACCAACAAGGGCGCCATCCAGGCCGAATCCGTGATCAACGCCGCGGGCTACCGTGGCGGCGAGATCGCGGCGATGGTCGGCGAATACCTGCCGATCGTCACCCTCTCGCACCAGTACCTGATCACCGAGGACATCCCCGCGCTGCTCGATCGCGGCAACCAGCGCCTGCCGCTGCTGCGCGACCCTGACGTGAGCTATTACATGCGGCAGGAGCGGCAGGGCCTGATCCTCGGCCCGTACGAGTGGCAGGCCACCGCGCACTGGCTCGACAAGATCCCGGACGAGTTTGCGAACCAGCTGTTCGACGACGACCTGGGCCGGCTCGAGAAGTACATCGAAGCCGCGTGCGAGCGCGTGCCGATCCTGGGCACGGCTGGCGTGAAGAAAGTCATCAACGGCCCGATCCCGTACGCCCCCGATGGCAATCCTTTGATCGGCCCTGCTCCGGGGTTACCCGGATTTTTTCATTGCTGCGCATTCACCTTCGGCATCGCGCAGGCCGGCGGCGCGGGCAAGATCATCGCGGAATGGGTGGCACATGGGCAGCCCGAGTGGGACGTCTGGCCGCTCGATTCGCGCCGCTACCTCGACTATGCCAACGACAAGTTCGTGCTGGCCAAGGCCATCGAGACCTACCAGCATGAGTACGGCATCGGCTACCCGGCCGAGGAGCGTCCTGCAGGACGCCCCGCAAAGACCTCGCCCGCCTATCTGCGGCTCGCCGCCAAAGGAGCGAAGTTCGGCGCGCGCGGCGGCTGGGAGCGAGCGGTCTATTTCCCGCACACCGGCGACAAGGTGGAACCGGAGGTCTCGTTCCGTCGCCCTGCGTGGCACGCCGCGATTGCGCGGGAATGCGAGGCGGTGGAAAAGCGCGTGGCCGTGCTCGACCTGCCGGGCTTCACCAAGTTCGAAGTGACGGGCACTCGTGCTGCAGCCTGGCTCGATCACATGATCGCCGGCGTCGTGCCGAAGCCAGGCCGCACCGCGCTCAATTATTTCCTGAACGACAAGGGGGGCATCGTCACCGAGATGACGCTGACCAACCTGGGCGGCGGTCGGTACTGGCTGATCAGCGCAGCGGCGGGCGAGAAGCACGACGAGCATTGGCTGCGCTCGCACCTGCCCGCAGACGGCTCGGTGCGCATCGACAACGTGTCGGCACGATACGGGTCCCTGATCGTCGTAGGCCCGAAGTCCCGTGAGCTGCTGGCGCAACTGACCAAAGCGGACCTGTCGAATGAAGCGTTCCCGTGGCTTGGCGTGCGCACGATCGACATCGGTTACACGAAGGCCATAGCGCTGCGCGTGAACTACGTCGGCGAACTGGGCTGGGAACTGCACGTGCCGACCGAGCACGTGCTTTCCGTCTATGACCTGATCTGGGCCGCAGGCGAACCGCTCGGCATCGCGGATTACGGCCTGTATGCGATGGACAGCCTGCGGCTCGAGAAATGTTATCGCGCTTGGAAAGGCGACCTCACCACCGAATACACCCCGTTCATGGCGTCGCTCGATCGTTTCGTGAAGCTCGAGAAGCAGGGTGGGTTCATTGGCCAGGCGGCCTTGCGCCGAGAGGCAAAAAACGCCCCCCCCGAGCGCTTCGTGCCACTGCTCGTCGACGCGACGGATACGGACGCAGCGGCAGTGTCGATCGTGTACGAGGGGGCGAAGATGGTCGGGCTCGTCACATCAGGTGGCTACGGCTATCGCATGCAGC
>JANNGT010000120.1:0-6771 GCA_031404015.1 Gammaproteobacteria bacterium
CTTATCCTCCCGCCTTCTTTTTATATATTTTTACGCCACCCCCCGCTTGCGACACGGCGCCTGAGCGCGTTTTCGGCCGAGCCCGAAAACTTCGCACGGCGCACGTAGCATCCGGTGGCGCAACGTCGCCCGCGGCTGCAAACTTGAAGGCAAGCCGACGGTCGGTGTGATGCCAGTGCGCCCGCCTGTCCGCGCGTTTTACTCCGTGCTTGCTTGATTGCGCCATCGAGGCGAAAGTCCGAGTTCGGCGGTGACCTCAACCGGTCATTCGCGCCGATCTGTTTTCCTGCCTACGCGAACTTGACTGTATACGGCATTGCCGTATATTCCAAAGATGTTCAGCTTCATCGAGACACGAGCGTTCACCAAGCTGGTGCTCGAGTACCTGACGGATGCCGAGTATGTGGCGCTGCAGTCCGCGCTAATCGCTGATCCAGAGGCCGGCCCCGTGGTCCCCGGGTCAGGTGGTGTCCGCAAGTTGCGCTGGGCTGCTCCTGGCCGAGGCAAGCGTGGTGGCTATCGCATCATCTATTACGTACGGCGAGCGAACGGGGTCATCTGGATGCTGACGATGTACCCGAAGAACGTGGCCGACAGCATTCCGGCCCACGTCCTGCGGCAGATTCGAGAGGAAGTCGACAATGCGTAAGGCAAAGCGAAATATTGGGCAGGAGATTCTGGACGGGCTTCGCGAATTGAAGCGCGGAGAAGTAGGTCGCGTCATCAATGTGCCCGACGTGGCTTCCATCCGGGAGAAGACTGGCCTGTCGCAGTCGCGCTTTGCAGCGCTGCTCGGTGTTTCCGTGCGAACGCTGCAGGACTGGGAGCAAGGCCGACGCGCGCCCTCTGGCGCGGCCCGGACGCTCTTGCTTGTTGCCGATCGCAACCCTCACGCGCTCCTCGACGTTGCGTAAGAATGATGTGACCGCAGTCGATTTGAGACATTCGCAACCGACTTAGGGCAACACTGATTCATGCGCCTGACGGCAGCAAGCCGAGGCCGTCAGCTCTCTCTCCGTCTGCACCTGTCGACGTCACTTGCGCCATGCGAGCTCGTGTCGAGCGGCAATCCCCGCGCACTGACCCCGACCCCCGGAACGCATAGACTCGTCGCCATGCCCTTCCTGCAAGTCAGCATCGACATCGGCGCGCGCAATCCAGAGCCATACGAAGACGCACTGTTCGCGCTCGGCGCACTGTCAGTCACGCTGTTGGATGCCGCAGACGACCCTGTCCTTGAACCCGCGCCGGGCGCCACGCCGCTCTGGCCGACAATCGTTGTGCGTGCGGTGTTTGCGGCGGATGCCGACGTGTACGAGGTGCGGACGGGTTTGGCTGCAGCACCGGGACTCGACCCGCAGCTCGTCGCCGGGAAGGCGCAACTCGAGACCTTGGCGGATCGCGCCTGGGAGCGCGAGTGGCTCAAGGACTTCAAGCCGATGCGGTTTGGACAGCGACTCTGGGTGTGCCCGGGCGGGCAGCGACCGTTCACTGAAGGCACTGCGGCCACTTCACCCAGCGAGGCGGCGGTCGACCCGCCTGTGATCCTCGAACTCGATCCCGGCCTTGCCTTCGGGACCGGCACGCACGCGACGACCGCACTTTGTCTCGAGTGGCTGGATTCGGGTGCAGCCAACCCGCAGTCCGCCCCATCTGAATCGACCGGCTGGCTCGAGGACGCCGACGTCGTCGACTACGGCTGCGGCTCGGGCATCCTGGCCATCGCCGCGCTGCTGCTGGGGGCGAAGCGGGCAACCGCCATGGACATCGACCCGCAGGCGCTGCTGGCCACGGGACAGAACGCGGATCGCAACGGCGTCTCGGAGCGGCTCCACGTCACGGCCGACCGGCAGATTGGTGGAGTGCGCGTAGACGTCTTGCTGGCCAACATACTGGCGGGCCCGCTCATTGAATTGGCGCCCCTGCTTGCGCAACGGGTTCGCACGGGCGGCCGGCTCGCCTTGAGCGGCCTGCTGGTCGAACAGGCGGATGCCGTGACAGCCGCTTATCAGCCGTGGTTTGATATCGGCCTGACCGGCAAGCGCGACGGATGGGGGCTACTGACAGGTCGCCGTCGCGCGCATGACGACGGCCGCAAGTAAAACGAAAACGAACCATGTATTCCCAGTGTCCTGAATGCCTCACGCGCTTTCGCGTCACGGCAGCCGCGTTGCGCGCCGCCCACGGCACCGTGCGCTGCGGGCGCTGCGGCAGCGCTTTCGACGCCCTGCCGCGTCTCAGCGACACGATCCAGGAGATCGCTCCCGCCGGCCCGGCCGATCCGTCCATGCTCGCGTTGTCTGGCGCAGCAGGCAGCACGGTCGCCACGGCCGCCGGCCTGGTCTCGGCAAGCGAAGGCAACAGCGTCGCCGAATTCCACTTTTCGGCCGACGACATTGAGAACGTGTTCCTGGACGCACGCGAGTGGCAAAGCCGTTTCGGGTCGTTTGCATCGCCAGGAGACCGCGCAGGCAAGTTCGGTGACACCTCGGCCGCAGAACTCGATGCGCTGCTGAACGACGACGGGCTTGTCGCGATGGGCGACGGCGAGACCGCTGAAGCGCCAGACGACCCGAGCGTCTGGGTCCACGAACCCGAGTCGATCGAAGACATCACGCTCGAAGGCGAGCGCATCCAGATCGAGGGTTTTGCGGGGTTCGAGGAAGACTTCCTGGAGCGTGAAATCGAGAAGGAGATCGACGAGCAGCACCGGGCCGAGAGCACGGGATCGCAGCGCAGGCTGGACCCGGTCGCCGAGTTGTACGCCAGCGACGACGCGCTGGATGCCGCGATCAGCGCCGATGCGGTCGTCATCGAAGGCCTCGAGCCGCTGCACGATCTTGATTCCACCGACCAGTTCGAAAGACTTCGTGACGTGCCGGGCTCGGTTTATCCAGACGACGAAGCCGCCGCCGGCGACGACCCGGCTGCAACGCATCCGCACCGCGACCTCGGTGACAGCGTGCCAACGCCTGCAATGCCAGCAGCGGTGGCGGCGGCGGCAGCGGGATTCGCGGCCAGGCCCGCTCCATGGCGTCGATTTCCAGAGCCGACGCCCGAGGATGTGTTGGAACATGAGCACGACCCGCAGCTCGTGGGAGATCTGTCGTCGGCAGCCAGCGAGCGTCGCACTGCGTGGGCCTGGGGAGCGGGCGCGTTCTTGCTGGCGCTGATGCTGTTCGCGCAGTTGGTTCATCACTACCGGTTACAGCTGGTACGGGATGCCAGCGTCGGCCCCGCATTGCGCGACGTTTACTCCCGCCTCGGCCTGCCGCTGCCGCAGGCGTGGGACCTCGCGTCGTTTGAGCTGCGCCAGTGGGGCGCCAGCGACGCAGCCCCGAACCCTGCCGGCACCATGAGCGTGCGCGTGAGCATCCGCAACGGCGCAGCGTTCGCACAGCCCCTGCCATTGCTGCGGCTCGAACTGGAAGATCGCTTCGGCGGCACGGTGGCGCGGCGGGATTTCGAACCGGGCGAGTACCTCAAGGATTCCGCACAGGCAGGGCGCCTGCTCGCCAAGGGGGCGGCAACCGAAGCGGATCTCGTGCTCGCCAGCGCGACGACGGAAGCCGTGGGCTATCGCCTCAATGTCTGCATGCGCGCCGAATCGGGCACGGTGCACTGCGCCCAGGACGGCGACCCGACGGCGGAATCTGCCACGGCGGCGCGGTGAGCGCTCCGTCACCCAACGAGCGTGAGCCGACGCTCGCGCTGCCACCCATCGTGATCGGCCCATATCGATTGCAAGGGCATGCCTTGCTTGCTCCCATGGCGGGCGTGACCGACCTGCCCTTTCGCCGTCTTTGCCGGCGGCTTGGCGCTGCCTTGGCCGCGGGCGAAATGCTCGCAGCGGATCCGCGTCTGTGGGACACCGCCGAGTCCCGCCGGCGTCGCGATCACACCGACGAGCCCGAGCCTCGCGTGGTGCAGATAGCCGGCGGCGATCCCGGGTCCATGGCCGCGGCGGCGCGGCGCAACGCTGACGCCGGTGCCCAGGTCATCGACATCAACATGGGTTGTCCGGCGAAGAAAGTCTGCAACAAGGATGCGGGTTCTGCACTGCTGCGCGACGAAGCCAACGTAGCGGCCATCCTGAGCGCGACCGTAGACGCAGTCGACTTGCCCGTGACGCTGAAAATCCGCACCGGATGGGCGCCTGACCAGCGCAATGCCGTCAGCATCGCGCGCATCGCCGAGCAATGCGGCATCCAGGCCCTGGCCGTGCATGGCCGGACTCGCGCGTGCCGTTTCAACGGCGACGCGGAGTACGCAACGATTGCGGCAGTGAAGCAATCGGTGCGCATCCCCGTGATCGCCAATGGCGACATCGATTCCGCCGCCAAGGCGATCGCCGTGTTGCGCGCAACCGGCGCCGACGGGATCATGATTGGTCGCGCAGCGCAAGGCCATCCGTGGATTTTTGGCGAGATCGACGCATTGCTGCAGGGACGGTTGCTGCCGCCGCCTGCGCTCGAGGAGGTGCGTGATATCATGCTGTCGCACCTGCGCGATTTGTACGACTTTTACGGCGCCGAGCCCGGCGTCAGGATCGCGCGCAAGCACATTGGATGGTATTGCTCAGGACGTCCGCAGGCGCAGGCGTTCCGTCAGTCCGTCATGCAGGCGATGTCGGTCGAGACACAGCTCGCGCAGGTGCGGGACTATTTCGACGCGCTGGAAGACACTGCGACGGCCGCGGCTGCCTGACACTGTCTGCCACTCGCGCCGCGGCACGGCGATCAGATCGAGGGGGAGCCCCGCAATGGCGGCGCGCAGCAAACAAGCGAACACCCGGCGCGAGCCGCAACCGGTCGTGCACAAGCCGACCAGCCACGCGGTCCAGCAAGCCTCGAGCCACAAGTCCAACGGACACAGCGTTCCGCTGCGTTCCCTCACCGAGCAGGCGCTCGACAGCTACTTCGCCAGCCTCAACGGCCATGCGCCCGGGCATTTGTATGACCTGGTGATGCGCGAAGTCGAAGAGCCCTTGTTCCGCGCCGTGCTCGACTTCTCCGCGGGCAACCAGAGCCGCGCGGCTGACATCCTCGGCATCAACCGCGGCACCTTGCGCAAGAAGCTGCGCGTCTACGGCATTGCAGGCTGACCGGACGTGAACCCGCCGATCCAGCGTGCACTGATCAGCGTCTCGAACAAGGAAGGCTTGCTCGAGTTCGCGCACGAGCTGGCGCGCCGGGGCGTGCAGATCCTGTCCACCGGCGGCACGGCGAGGCTGCTCCGCGCCGAAGGCATCGATGCGATCGACGTCTCGGCGGTCACGGGCTTCCCCGAGATCATGGACGGGCGCGTCAAGACCCTGCACCCGAAGATTCACGGCGGCCTGCTTGGCCGACGCGGCGTGGACGACGTCGTCATGCGCGAACATGGCATCGATGCAATCGACCTCGTGGTCGTCAACCTGTATCCGTTCGCCGCGACGATCGCGAAGCCCGGCTGCACGTTCGAGGACGCGGTCGAGAACATCGACATCGGCGGCCCGGCCATGGTGCGCGCCGCCGCGAAGAATCATGACCGCGTCGCGATCGTCGTCGACCCGCTCGATTACGGTTCGGTGCTGGCTGAACTCGAGCGCGACGAAGGCCGCGTCAGTGCGGCCACGCGGCTGCGTCTCGCCGCCAAGGCCTACGCGCACACCGCGCAGTACGATGCGATGGTCGCCTCGTACCTGTCGCAGCAGGTGCGTGCCAACGGCAGCTCCAGCGCCGGCGGCGATGAATTCCCGGACCTGCTGCCGCTGCAGTTTCGCAAGCGTCTCGACTTGCGCTACGGCGAAAACCCGCATCAGCAGGCGGCGTTTTACGTAGCGACGGATGCGCAGGGCGCCAGCGTGGGCTCGGCCTCGCAGCTGCAGGGCAAGGAACTTTCCTTCAACAACCTGGCCGACGCAGACACCGCGCTGGAATGCGTGCGCCAGTTCGACGCGCCTGCCTGCGTGATCGTGAAGCACGCGAATCCCTGCGGCGTCTCGGTCGCGGATTCGACCCGCGCTGCGTACGACAACGCGTACCGCACGGATCCCACGTCGGCATTCGGCGGCATCATCGCTTTCAACCGCCCGCTCGATGCCGCGACGGCCGCGGCCATCGTCGAGCGCCAGTTCGTCGAAGTCATCATCGCGCCGTCCGTCGAACCGGAAGCGCGCGAAGTGTGCTCCAAAAAGGAAAACGTGCGCCTGCTCGTCACCGGGCCGTTCACTGCCAGCAACAGTCGCATCGAGATGCGCAGTGTCAATGGCGGCCTGCTGGTGCAGACGCGCGACTTGGGGATGGTGGCTCCGGCCGATTTCAAGGTGGTCACGCAGCGCGCGCCTGCGCCGCAGGAGTTGCTCGATCTTGCGTTTGCATGGCAAGTCTGCAAGTACGTCAAGTCGAATGCGATCATCTTCGCGCGCAACGGCATGACGATCGGCATTGGCGCGGGCCAGATGAGCCGCGTTTACAGCACACGCATCGCGGCCATGAAGGCGCGTGATGGCGGTCTCGAGCCCGCGGGCTCGGTGATGGCGTCCGATGCGTTCTTCCCGTTCCGCGACGGGCTCGACACGGCCGCAGAGCACGGCATCAAGGCCGTGATCCAGCCGGGCGGCTCGATGCGCGATGCCGAAGTGATCGCCGCGGCCGACGAGCACGGTATGGCAATGGCCTGTGGCCGATGGTGGCCGGCATCGACGGCGCCGGCACGGTGCTGGAAAGCAGCCACCCGGCCTGGAAAACCGGCGACCGGGTGATCCACAACGGATGGGGTCTGGGCGAG